>NZ_JBEPNA010000007.1:0-124268 GCF_040546025.1 Marisediminicola sp. UYEF4
GCGAGCATCGACCCGACACGCACACCCAGACGCGGCGGCAAACTGCCCACACCGACACTGACGTAACCCAGGTGCACGGCTGGGCCGGGCAGGGCAGGGCCGGACAGCGCGTGGCGCGGGGCCGAGGAACGCAGGTTCGACACGGTCGCCGCGCGACCCTCGCGACCCGCGCGACCAGCACGGCCCGCACGACGAGCGCGACCAGCGCGACCAGCGCGACCAGCGCGACCAGCGCGATCAGCAAAATCGCCTACCTGCCCACAACGAACGCCGCCGGCCGACCTGCACACCAGGCCGCCGCATCCATCCCTGCCGTCCTTCTTCCGGAGCGACAGCGACCGCAACCCGCGGCCTCACCGGACAACCCGGGCAGGTTTCGACCAGCGCGACCCACCCGACAGGCGCGACGCGCAGCACCAGCCGCGCGACCTGCTCGGCCCGCGGAAACCGGCCTCAGGACTCGAGTGTTCCCCGCACGATCGAGTTGCCCGAATGGTCGGGGTTGCCGTCGAGGGGTTCGTCGGAGACGTCCACGAGCGGATAGTCCTCGAGGTCGATGCCCTCGGGGATCACGAAGCGGCCGCCCTCCCCCTCAAGCACGCCGATGCTCACGAGGGCCGACAGGTCCTCGGAGATCAGCCACACCTCGCGGTACCCGTCGACGTCTGCCTCAGTCGCCATCGTCACGACGACGTTGCGTTCGCCGTCGCCGGACACCTCGACCACCGCCTCGCCCGTCGCACCCGCCCAGTCGGGGAGTGCATCGAGCTCCGCCGCGGCGAGAACCTCGGCCGACGGCCCCTGCTGCAGACCGGCGGTGATGGCGATCCCCCCGACAATGACGACGACGGCCGCCGCCGCAGCCAATGGAATCCACGGCCCGCGCTTCCCCGCACCCCGGTGTCGATTCACGCGCTCGGTTGAGCCGGTGAGGGGCGGCTCGTCGGATGCGCGCGGAACCGCGTGCAGTGCGGGCGCGTCGGGCGCGGATGCTGGCTCCGCTGCGCTCGCAGTGGCCTGGGCCGCAGCATCCGCCCGACGAATCGACTCGGGAACGACGTCGGCCGCGAGGCCGAGGTCCGCGCTGATCCGGCTCCACACGTCGGCGCTGGGAGCCTCGGCGAAGCCGCCAGGGGTTCCGGCGCGCGCGAGGTCAACAACGCGACGCAGCTCGACCACGTCCCGCCCGCATTGTTCACAGGATGCGACGTGCTGCGCATCGGCGTCGGGCACGGTCTCGCCCATCGCCAGCAGAGCGAGCACATCGGGGTCACTGTGGTTCAGTTCACTGTTCATCGTCATTCACCTCCAATCGTGTTCGGAGCCGATCAAGACTACGACGGATATGACTTTTGACGGTGCCGAGGGGCATGTCCAACCGGGCAGCGACCTGGGCATGGGTGAGGTTGTCGTAGAACGCCAGATGCATGACCTTGCGTGGGGCTTCGGGAAGCAGTGCGAGCTCATCGGCGATGACGAGCCGGTCGGCGACATCGTCCGACCAATCGGCCACATCGTCGTCCAATGTCGCGATGACCGCCTCACGGTTGCGGCGGTCGCGGGCCGACTTCGCATGCGCGTCGGCGATGGTGTTTTTCGCGATTCCGACGAGCCACGCGGCCAGCCGCGCGCGCGTCGGGTCGAACGTGTGCCGCCCTATCCACGCCGAAACGTAGACCTTCTGGGTGACGTCCTCCGCCTCGGTCGCGTCGCCGAGGGAGCGGAGGGCCATCCCGTACACAAGCCGCGCCCATCTCTCGTACATCTCCGCAAGCGCACGTTCGCTGCCCGCCACGAACTCAGCGGTCAGCGACGCTTGGTCGTCGTCCTGCAGCAAATCAGTCACGGGGGTCCTGGCGGCTGGTCGATACTGGGCCGGCACCACGATCGAGGTGGTGCTCTCCATCACGGTATCTCCAAATGGCCGATAGACGCCATTCGCTCAGGAGCAGTGCCCGGCAGCGTGACGAGGGCCGCGAACATGTCACTTACCGGCCGGTATGGCGGTGAGGATGATGTTGTCGATGTAGTGACCGGTGCTCGAGTCGAACTCGCCGCCACAGGTCACGAGGGTGAGCCGCGGATCACCGGCCCGGTCGAACACTTCCGCCATCGGAGCGTCGATCTTGCCGACCGACCGCACCTCGGTCACCACGTAGTCGACGGTCGAGCCGTCGCTGCCCGCCACCGAGATGGTGCTCCCCGGCGAGGCGTCCTTCAGCCGACTAAAGGGGCCGATGCCGTCGTGCCGGGAATCGACGTGCGCCGCGATGACGGTGGCTCCGGAGTCGTTGGCAACGCCCGGGCCGAACTTGTACCAGCCGGCATCCGACGCGTTGTCGGGCAAGGCCATGGCGCCGTCGCCGTCGAGGCCCATGGCGTCGATCCGCATGTCGATGTCGAGTTGGGGGATGGACAGCCGCACCGGGGCGACCGTTGCGGCGGCCTGCGTGCTGCCGATGCTCGCATCCCTGGTTGCGATCTCCGGAACGGTTGCCGATGACGATGACGACGGCGACGGCTCCGGCTCCGGTGCCGGTGAGGCGACGGGCGCCTCGGCGGCAGCACAGCCAGCGAGCAGGGGAAGGGCCAGAACAAGGAGTAGTGCTGATCTCATTCCGACCCCTCCGATGCTTTTCATTGTGTGCAGATCCGGTTGCCTAGCGGCGCGCGGCGGTGCGACGGGTGACGAACAGCGCGCCAGCGGCGAGGAGCAGGCCGAACGCTCCGAGGCCGATCCACGTGGTGGACGCCGAGTCGGCTGCTGCTGCAGCGCCGGTCTGGCCCGCGGGGATTCCGGCCGGCGGGGTGTGGAGCCCGTCGATCGTCTGGATCGCGAGTGCGAGCGTGTCGTCCTCGAGGCTGCCGTAGGCGTAGACGATGGTGTTCACGCCTTCCGCGACGTCGACATCGGCCGGGCCGAGCAGAGCCGGCTCGGTGGTGCCGGCGGCGACGACGGATGCCGGAACGACGCCCGCGGGCAGGTTCAGGATCTCCTCGTTGGGGTTCTCGAGGCCCTCGATGACGGGCGTGTCGCCCGCGAGGATGTCGACCGCGGGTGCCGCAGCCACGTGGCGCACGGTAAGGCGGCCTTCACCGGCGGCGGTTGCCGAGATGTCATTCGTGAAGAACCCGGCTGCCGGCTCGCCCGCCTCATCGAGGTGCGCAACGGCTGTGTAGTTGCCGTTCGTCGCGAGCGGCAGGTCGATCGGGCCGAGGACGACCTGGTCGGTGGCCGACGTCGCGTTCGCCGCGGTGATCGCGACGGAATAGGTCGCGGGAGCGAGCATCAGCGGGTCGGTGAGGGTGCCCGGCGCGAAGTCGTCGAGGGTGAGGTCACCGTTCACCCATACGTCAACGGTGACTCCGGGGATGCCGTGGAGCACCGAGAGCTGCGCGTCGCCTTCGGCGGCGGCGGCGGACAGGGGCACCGCGAGTGCTGCGATGAAGACTGCTCCGGCTGCTCCGCCGGCTGCGAGACGTGATTTCACGATGTTCTCCTAACTTGAGCCCGCGTGGGGCGGTGGGATTCGGACTTACATGAACTACTTCCACCCCAAGCCCCGATTTGGATGCACTCGAATGAAAGAATCTGGGGGAACGTGACGACGCCCCGAAATATTGCCTGGTCCCCCGCGGTTGAGCAGGGCATGACAACGGATCACCTGCTCGCCGCCGACACCAGAATGGGCACCGTCACGCTGCTCGTCTCCGACCTCGATGCGATGACGCGCTGGTATCGCGACGCGGTGCTGCTCGACGTGATCTCCGCGGCCGGTTCGACGGTCGCGCTTGGCCGCGGGGCCACTCCTCTCGTCGTGCTCGAGCATGCGCCCGACCTGACCCACGCATCACAGCGCTCGGCGGGACTGTTCCACACCGCCATCCTGTTCCCGACGAGGGCGAGCCTCGCGGCATCCGTCTACTCCATCGCGACCGCCACGCCCGGGGCATTCACCGGCAGCGCCGACCATCTCGTGAGCGAGGCCTTCTACTTCGACGACCCCGAGGGCAATGGGGTCGAGCTGTATTTCGACCGTGCCCGCTCCGACTGGAACTGGACCGACGGGCAGATCCAGATGGCGACCCTGCCCCTCGACCCGAACGCGTACCTGCGCGCGAACCTCGGCGAGGGAGCATCCGCCGGGGCCGACATCGCCCGTGCCGGGATTCCCGCGGACGACGCGCCCGCCGCGGTCACCACCGTCGGCCATGTGCACCTCCGGGTCGGCGACGTCGCCACCGCGCGCGAGTTCTACGTCGACCGGCTCGGCTTCGAGGCGACCGCGCAGTTCGGCGACCAAGCGCTGTTCGTGAGCGCGGGCGGATACCACCACCACATGGCCATGAACACGTGGAACAGTCGCGGCGCGGCCCCGCGCACGAGAGCGCTCGGGCTCGGGGTTGTGAACATCGTGGTGCCGGATACCGACGGACTCGGCGCCCTCGAGGAGCGGCTCACGCGGTTCGGGCACGAGGTCGGCCACGACGGGCAGACGCTCAGCTTCGACGACCCGTGGCGCAACCTCATCAGGGTAACCTCGGCGACGTGAAGCCCTTTCAGTTCACCCGCCTGGCGGCGCTCCCCCTCGCGCCAGTGCTCGTGACGCAGGCGCGGCAACTGCGCAGGGACACCCCGCGGCTTCCGGATGCTGCGCTGCCGTGGACCGGATCCCACCAGGGCCCCGACCCGCTGCGCCTCCTCGTGCTGGGCGACTCGACCGCCGCCGGCGTCGGTGCCAAAACCCAGGACGAGGCGCTGCCGGGCTGGATCGCTCACGAGATCGCCGAGCGCTGGCGGCGGGGCACCACATGGCGCGCGATCGGTGAGAACGGCGCGACCGCGAGAGACGTGCTCGACCGGTTCGTCGGCGCGGCAGCATCCGTTCCCTTCGACCTCGCACTGTTGACCATCGGCGCGAACGACGCGCTCGGCCTGCGCTCCCGCGCGGCGTTCACCCGCGATGTGCGGGCGATCGTGCTGGCCCTGCGTGCGGCGTCGCCCGGTGCCGCGGTGCTCGTGTCGCTCATGCCCCGGTTCGACCGCTTCGCACTACTGCCCGAGCCGCTGCGTGCGACCCTCGCCCGGCACGCCGGGAGCCTCGACATGGGCGCGCGCCTGGCCGTGCGCGACCTGGAGGGTGTTGTCGCGATTCCGACGCCGCCACCGTATGTCGAGGGCTTCTTCGCGAGCGACGAGTTCCACCCGAGCTCGCTCGGCTACCGGTTGTGGGCACAGTTCGTGTTCGACTCCGCACCCGGGCTGGACTTCAGGCGGTAAGCCGCGGCGCTCACCCGGCAGACTGGTGCCATGGCGATCCTGCGCAGCATCGATGAGATCTCAAGCGTCGTCACTGCGGGCACCCCGCGGACCGCGCGCACCATCGTCGGCATCGTCGGATCCCCGGGCGCGGGCAAGTCCACCGTGGGCGAGGCACTCGTCGCGAGGCTGAACGCCCGCTTCGCGAGCGCCCAGCTCGTGTCGATGGACGGGTTCCACCTTCCGCAGTCCCGGCTCGTCGAGCTCGGCCGGCGAGACCGCATGGGCGCCCCGGACACCTTCGACATCGACGGCTTCGTGGCGCTGCTCGAGCGACTCCGTGCCGACGCGGGCCCGGTCGCTGCTCCGGGCTTCGACCGCGACTGGGAGGAGGCCACGCCCGGCACCGTCCCGATCGCCGACGACCGCCGCGTCATCATCGTCGAAGGCAACTATCTGCTCCATGATCGGGACGGCTGGCAGCGTGTCGCGCCGCTGCTCGACCTGGCCCTGTTCGTGGGGGTCGAGCGTGACATCCGCCTGGCCCGGCTGATCGCGCGGCACGAGCGGTACGGCAAGTCGGCGGCGGACGCTGCGGCCTGGGCGCTCGGCCCCGACGAGGCCAATGCGCAGCTGATCGAGCGCACCGCTGCGCGGGCCGATCACGAGGTCCGGCTGGCCTGACGCCGGTGGGCGCCGGGCGACTCACCTCGCGTCGAGTGCGCGCGAGCCCCTCTTCGCCGCGGCCGCGGGCTGGCGCTCCCTCACGCGGGCGAGATCCGTGGCCGTCAGCGGCTCGTTCCACGACTTGATGATCGCCCAGGCGACTGCGGCGATCGGAACCGACAGCAGGGTGCCGACGATGCCGCCGAGAATGGTGCCGGCGGTCAGCGCGAGCAGCACGACGAGCGAGTACAGCTTGATGGTCTTGCCGAGCACGACGGGCTGCAGGAAGTTGCCCTCGAGCTGGTTGACCGCGATCACCACGACGAGAACCCAGATCGCGGCCGTCACGTCCACGGTCACGAGCGCGACGAGCGCCGCGATGACGCCCGAGAGCGTTGCACCGACGATCGGGATGAACGCGCCGATGAAGACGATGACGGCGAGCGGCAGCGCGAGTGGCACCTGCAGGATCACGAGTGCGAGCCCGATGAAGAAGGCGTCGACGAAGGCGACGATCGCGGTGCCGCGCACGTACCCGCCGAGCGTCTCGACAGCGCGCGAGCCCGCGCGCTCCGCCTTCACATGCTTGACCGGGGTCAGCGGCTTGATCAGGAACGCCCAAATCATCGGTCCGTCCTTGGTGAAGAAGAACAGAACGAAAAGTCCCAGCACGATGCCGGTGATGACCTCGATCACCGTCGACACCCCGGCGAGGGCGCCCGATCCGAACTGGCTGCTCGTCGCGAAGTCGATGATCGCCTCGCGGGCGTCGTCGATCTGCTGCTGGTCGATCGGCAGGGGCCCATCCTCGATGAACGCGATGATCTCGTCGATTCCAGTGCTGACGGATTTCGTCAACTCGTCGAACTGCGACTGCACCCCGACGACCGCGACCGTGACGATGCCACCGAACGCCGAGACACCGAGCAGCAGCGCGACGACGGCGGCGACGACGCGCGGCATCCATTTCGCGAGCAGCGCGACGAGCGGGCTCAGCGCCGATGCGAGAATCAGCGCGATGATCACCGGGATCGCAACAAGCTTGAGCTGAATAAACGAGTACACCGCCGCGATGGACAGCACGAGCAGCAGCAGAACCTGGGCGGCCCGGATCGCGGCCCTCCCGAGCGAGTCGCTCCAGAGCCGCGTGGGCGCGCTCGTGAGCGCGGCTGTCGCATCCTCAATCTGGATGCTCCGTGATTTCCTGAACATTCCGCCCCTCTCGGTCAGGTCTTGACATTACCCGTTGAGGCCCGCGCCACGTGGTAGGCGGCCCCACAGCATCCGGATTCGGCACCGGCGACGCGGTAGACTTGGGTTTCCAATTCCCACGAATGCCTCTGGAGTCATCGGTGCCCACAATCGTCGTCGAGGTCATGCCCAAGGCCGTTCTGCTCGATCCCCAGGGCAAGGCCGTCGCCGGCGCCCTGCACCGTCTCGGCAGATCGCGCTTCACCGACGTGCGGCTCGGCAAGCGTTTCGAGATCGCCTTCGAGGGGGATGCCGATGAGGCCGCCCTCGCCGAGGTGCGCGAGCTCGCCGAGACGATGCTCTCCAACTCCGTCATCGAAGACGTCGTGAGCGTGCACTTCATCGGATCCGGGTCGCAGACCGACGGCGCCCACGTGGCCGGAACGCCCATCGAGGCATCCTGATGCGCATCGGCGTCGTCACCTTTCCCGGAAGCCTCGACGACAGGGACGCCCAGCGTGCCGTCCGGCTCGCCGGTGCCACCCCCGTCGCCCTCTGGCACGGCGAGCACGACCTGCACGGCGTCGACGCCATCGTGCTGCCCGGCGGCTTCAGCTATGGCGACTACCTGCGCGCGGGCGCGATCGCGAGCCTCTCGCCGATCATGGCCGAGGTCATCGCGGCCGCTAATCGCGGCGTGCCGGTGCTCGGAATCTGCAACGGCTTCCAGATGCTCGCCGAGGCGCACCTGCTCCCGGGCGGCCTGATCCGCAACGACCACGGCACGTTCATCTGCCGCGACCAGAAGCTGCGGGTGGAGAACACCTCCACCGCGTGGACGAACGGCTACGCGCCCGGCACCGAGATCACCATCCCGCTGAAGAACGGCGAGGGCGGATTCGTGGCGGATGCCGAGACGATCGCCCGCCTCGAGGGTGAGGGGCACGTCGCCTTCCGCTACCTCGGAGTGAACCCGAACGGCTCGATCAACGACATCGCCGGCGTCACGAACGCCCGCGGCAACGTCGTGGGCCTCATGCCGCATCCGGAGCACGCGATCGAGGAGGGCTTCGGGCCCGACACGGATGCCGCGATGCGCTCGGGCACCGACGGCCTGACAATCTTCACCTCCGCGATCGCGGCGCTCGCGGCGATCTGAAAGCAGCCGCCCTTCGCAGTCCTGTCATCATTCAGGAGTTGAAGGTGTGAGCAACCAGTTCACCGGACCGTCGTCGCGCCGGTCGCTGTCATCATTCAGGAGTGACTGGCTGGCGACCACCGAGTGGGCGCAACAATGCTGCGTTTCTCGCGGAATCGGTGTGGCGGGAGGGGTCGGATGCTCGAAATCCCAGCATCCGCACGCCGACCCGGCCGTCACTCCTGAATGACGAAAGGCGTCACCCGGCTGTCACTCCTGAATGATGAAAGGACGGGCGAACTACTCCGCGAGTTGATCCACCGCCACCTTCTGCGTCGGTACCCGTGCAACGAGGCCCGCCCCCACGATGACCGAGAGCACGAGCACTCCTGCCGCCCACGCGAGGCCCGAGTAGCCGATGAGCGCGAGCACGGGACCGGCGAGCGCCCCGCCCCCGGCCCCCGACAGGCTCATGATGAGGTCGGTGCGCCCCTGGATTCGGGCACGGGCAGGACCGGTCACGAGATCGGCGACGAGCGCAGAACCCGAGACGGTCGCGGCACTCCAGCCGAGGCCCAGGAAGATGAGCCCCATCGTCACGAGCGTCGGGCTCTCGGCACCCACCGCCACCGCCACGAGCGCGACGATGAACATCGCCTGCCCGATCAGGATCGTTCGGATGCGCCCGCCGCGGTCGCTGAGCCAGCCGAACAGCGGCGACAGCGCGTACATGCCAGCGATATGAAGGCTGATGGTCAGGCCCACGATGGTGAGCGACGACCCCATGTTCGTCAGGTGAACCGGCGTCATCGACATGACCGAGACCATGACGGCGTGACTGATGGCGATGGCGCCGATCGCGAAAACGAGCAGGGTGCGGGAGCGGGCGGCGGCGGATGCGAGGGCCTGCGCCTCCGACGGCGTGTGCGGCTCGGCGGGGCCGTTGAGTTCGGCCGCGGCCGAGTCGGCGTGGTCCTGCGCGCGCTGCACGTCCCGGCTCACCAGGTACGGGTCGGGACGCAGCCCGGTGAGGTACACGACCGCCGCGGCGACCTGTGCGAGCACGGCGATCGCGAACGACCCGGTGAGCGGCGGCATGCCGAACGCGTCGGCCACGAGCTCGCCGGGCCCGAACAGGTTCGGGCCGAGGACCGCGCCGATCGTCGTCGACCAGACCACGAGGGAGAGGTCCCGTCCGCGCCGTTCGGGGCTCGCGACATCCGTCGCCGCGAACCGGGACTGCAGGTTCACCGCGGTGCCGACGCCGAGCAGGCCGAAGCCGATGAGCAGCAGCGGGAAGCTCTCGAACGCGGCCGCGATCACCGTGATGACCGCGCCGGCCGCGGAGGCCAGCACGCCCGTGGCGAGTGCGGGTCGGCGGCCGAGGCGCTGGGCGAGGCGGGCCAGCGGGATCGCGGCGGCCGCGGCCCCGAGGGTCGAGAGCGTCGCGGCCGAGCCCGACCAGGCATCCGATCCGGAGATCTGCGCGGCCAGCACCGCGCCGATCGCGAGGGTCGAGCCGATGCCGATTCCGCCGAGGATCTGCCCGGCGACGAGAACGCGCACCGTGCGGCGCTGCAGCGCGACGAGGTCGGTAACGGCGGTCATGATCGGGCGGCGGGGTGGGCGGGAATGGTCACTATTCACTCTCGCACGTGCGGGACGGATGCGCAGCCGGTTTCGGGAGGTGATGCTCTCGGCGCAGCGGGGTTTCGACACGGCCGAGGGCGGCCTGCTCAACCGGCAGAGACATCAGTCGCGCGCACGCTGGTCACTCCCGCGGGTGCGGCTCAGCCGCGGGCGTGAACAACACCCGCATCAGTCGGCAGAGGGCCCGCCGCAGACGCGACGGGGGCGGGCCCTCTGACCACTGCGGCTACCGGGCGTCGACCGCGACCGGAGCGGTCAGGTTCGCCCGCAGGCTGGCCCCGAGCTCCGCGTCGACATTGGTCCAGTACTGGATCGCACGCTCGCGGATGCCGGCATCGACGACTCCGCCGACCGCACCGCTGATCGTGTCGAGGAAGCGCGCCTTGGCCTCGGCGTCGAACACGTCGCGGTACAGCGTTCCGGCCTGGCCGAAGTCGTCGTCCTCGGCGTGCAGCGCCGCGGCGGAGCGCATCAGCTCGCCGTCGTTCTCGAACGATCCGGCTCCTGCGGCCGCAGCATCCGCCACCGCACCGCCGCGCGAGTTCGGCGCGTAGACGGGCTCCGAGGCGGGCTTGAAGCCGTGCCTCGTCGCGCCGTCCTGGGCGTAGGAGTTCACGGGCGAGATGGGCGCATTGACCGGCACCTCGGCGTAGTTCGCGCCGACGCGGTAGCGCTGGGCGTCCGGGTAGGAGAACACGCGGGCCATGAGCATCTTGTCCGGGCTGATGTCGACGCCGGGCACGGTGTTCGCGGGCGAGAACGCGGCCTGCTCGATCTGCGCGAAGAAGTTCTCCGGGTTGCGGTCGAGCGTGTAGGTGCCGACCTTGATCAGCGGGTAGTCGGCGTGCGACCAGACCTTGGTGAGGTCGAACGGGTTGAAGCGGTAGTTCTTCGCCTCCTCGTACGGCATGACCTGCACGTGCATGTCCCAGGAGGGGAAGTCGCCAGCGTCGATGGCGTCGGACAGGTCGCGGCGGTAGAAGTCCGCGTCGGCGCCCGCGATGAGCTCGGCCTCGGCCCCGCCCATCTCGACGTTGCCTTGGTTGGACGTGAAGTGGTACTTAACCCAGAAACGCTCGCCCCCGGCGTTGATCCACTGGAAGGTGTGCGACCCGAAGCCGGGCATCTCGCGCCACGAACGCGGCAGGCCGCGGTCGCCCATGAGGTAGGTCACCTGGTGCGAGGACTCGGGCGAGAGCGACCAGAAGTCCCACTGCATGTCAGGGTCGCGCAGCCCGGTGCCGGGCAGGCGCTTCTGCGAGTGGATGAAGTCGGGGAACTTGATGCCGTCGCGGATGAAGAAGACCGGGGTGTTGTTTCCGACGATGTCGTAGTTGCCCTCGGTCGTGTAGAACTTCAGCGAGAAGCCGCGCACGTCGCGCCAGGTGTCGGGGCTGCCCTGCTCGCCGGCGACGCTCGAGAAGCGCTGCAGCATCTCGGTGGTGGTGCCGGGCTGCAGGAACGCCGCGCGGGTGAACCGCGAGATGTCTTCGGTCACGACGAAGTGGCCGAACGCTCCGCCACCCTTGGCGTGAACGACCCGCTCCGGGATGCGCTCGCGGTTGAACTGCGCGAGCTTCTCGACCAGGTAGCGGTCGTGCAGCGCCGCGACGCCGTTCGTTCCGACGGTGAGCGAGTGGTCGTCGCTCGCGACCGGGGTGCCGGTCTGCGTGGTGGTGGCACGGGCGGTGGTGTCCTCTGACATGAATGTCCTAACTGTGGTGGTGGGGCAGAGTGGAAGAGGGAGTGGGCGGGGCTACCGCACGGGCGGGGCGGATGCTGCTCGCGCAGCTCCCGCACGCGCCTGGCACCTCGGGCAGAGACCCCAGAAGGTGACCTCGGCGGCCTCGATGACGAAGCCGTGGCTGGCTGACGGGGCCAGGCATGGGGCCGCGCCGTGCACGCAGTCGATGTCTTCGACGGCCTTGCACGAGGTGCAGACGACGTGGTGGTGGTTGTCGCCGATCCGACGCTCGTACAGGGCGGACGACGTCGCCGGTTCGATGCGGCGCAGAATGCCCGCGGTCGTGAGGGCACCGAGCACGCCGTAGACGGCCTGCAGCGAGGTGCCAGGCAGTTCACGGCGAACGGCTGCGAACAGGGAGTCGGCGTCGGAGTGCGGGGCACGCTCGACCGCCAGCAGAACGGCCAGCCGCGGCGCGGTGACCTTGAGCCCGGCATCCCGCAGCAGCTCTCTCGGAGCGGGGGAAATGTGGGTCGAAGTCATCTCTGCCAGTCAACCACTTGTTTTGAGTAAACCAAAATTAGGATGCTACGCGCCCCCAGTAGAATCGGCAGGTACGGCACCCACCGATCTAGGAGTCCTGTCCACGTGAGCGCAGCCGCAAACACCCCCACACGTCCCGCCCCCGACTCCGTCGCGAACGCCGAGGCCACCCCCGACAAGGAGCAGCCCTATGGCGCGCTCGGCCTCAAGCCCGACGAGTACGCGGCGATCCGCGAGATCCTCGGCCGGCGCCCGACGAGCGGCGAGCTCGCGATGTACTCGGTCATGTGGAGCGAGCACTGCTCCTACAAGAGCTCGAAGAACTACCTGCGCCAGTTCGGCTCGAAGACGACCGAGAAGATGCGCAAGAACCTGATGGTCGGCATGGGCGAGAACGCTGGCGTAGTCGACGTGGGCGAGGGCTGGGCAGTGACGTTCAAGATCGAGTCGCACAACCACCCGTCGTACATTGAGCCGTTCCAGGGCGCGGCGACCGGCGTCGGCGGCATCGTGCGCGACATCATCTCGATGGGCGCCCGCCCGGTCGCGGTGATGGATGCGCTGCGCTTCGGCGCGATCGACTCCCCCGACACGGCGCGCGTCGTGCACGGCGTCGTCTCGGGCATCAGCTTCTACGGCAACTGCCTCGGCCTGCCGAACATCGGCGGCGAGACCTACTTCGACTCGGTCTACCAGGCCAACCCGCTCGTCAACGCCCTCGCGGTCGGGGTGCTGCGACACGAGGACCTGCACCTCGCCAACGCGCGCGGCGTCGGCAACAAGGTCGTCCTCTTCGGTGCCCGCACCGGCGCGGACGGCATCGGCGGAGCATCCATCCTCGCCTCCGACTCGTTCTCCGAGGGCGGCCCGACCAAGCGCCCCGCGGTGCAGGTCGGCGACCCGTTCGCCGAGAAGGTGCTCATCGAGTGCTGCCTCGAGCTGTTCGCGGGCAAGCTCGTCGAGGGGATTCAAGACCTTGGCGCCGCCGGCATCTCCTGCGCCACCTCGGAGCTGGCGTCCAACGGCGACGGCGGCATGTTCGTCGAGCTCGACAACGTGCTGCTGCGCGACCCGTCGCTCACCGCCGAGGAGATCCTCATGTCGGAGAGCCAGGAGCGCATGATGGCGATCGTCACACCGGAGAAGCTCGAGGGCTTCCTCGCGGTGACTGCGAAGTGGGACGTCGAGACCAGCGTGCTCGGCGAGGTCACCGACACCGGGCGCCTGATCATCAACTGGCGCGGCGAGGAGATCGTCAACGTCCTGCCGCGCACGGTCGCCGTCGACGGCCCCGTCTACGACCGCCCGGTCGCGTACCCGGCCTGGATCGACGCGCTGCAGGCCGACACGGCATCCGCTCTCCCCCGCCCGACGACTCCCGACGAGCTGCGCTCGCAGTTCCTCGCCCTGCTCGGCAGCGCGAACCTCGCCGACAAGAGCTGGATCACAGGCCAATACGACCGGTACGTGATGGGCAACACGGCCCTGTCGTTCCCGGACGACGGCGGAATGGTGCGCGTCGACGAGGAGTCGGGCCTCGGCTTCGCGGTCGCGACCGACGCCAACGGACGCTACTGCCAGCTCGACCCGTACCAGGGCGCCCGGCTCGCGCTCGCCGAGGCGTTCCGCAATGTGGCCGTCACCGGCGCAACCCCGGTCGCCGTCTCGGACTGCCTCAACTTCGGCAGCCCGGAGAACCCCGAGGTCATGTGGCAGTTCTCGAAGGCCGTGGAGGGGCTGGCGGACGGATGCATGGAGCTCGAGATTCCCGTCACCGGCGGCAACGTCTCGTTCTACAACCAGACCGGCGACGTGCCGATCCATCCGACGCCCGTTGTCGCGGTGCTCGGGGTGATCGACGATGTCGGCCGCCGCATTCCCTCTGGGTGGCAGGACGAGGGCGACAACATCTACCTGCTCGGCACCACCTCGCTCGAGCTCGACGGCTCGGCCTGGGCCGGCGTCATCCACGACCACCTCGGCGGACGCCCGCCCGCGGTCGACCTCGCCGCGGAAATGAACCTCGCCGCGCTGATCCAGGCCGGCGGTGCGGGCAGCCTCATCGCCTCAGCGCACGACCTCGCCGACGGCGGACTCGGCCAGGCCCTCGCCGAGGCCGTGATGCGCTTTGGAGTCGGTGCCCGCGTGTGGCTCACCGAGATCGAGTCGCGCGACGGAGTAGACACCGCCACGGCGCTGTTCAGCGAGTCGACCGGCCGCGTGATCGTATCGGTGCCGCGCGAGGACGACGTGAAGTTCCAGGGACTGTGCGAGGGGCGCGGCTATCCGGTGCTTCGCATCGGCGTGACCGACAAGTCGGGCGAGCTTGAGGTGCAGGACCACTTCACCGTGTCGATGGAGCAGTTGCGCGCGGTGCACACGGCGACGATGGCAGAGCACTTCGGGGCGCTGCTCGGCTGAGGCCCCGGCTGCCGGCCGCTGCGCTGCTGGCTTCCATTATTCAGGAGTGATGGGGCGGTGATTCCGCATCTGCGGCATCCTGAATCAAAAACTGCCGTAAATGCGGCTAGTTTCACCGGTCAGTCGCTGCCGCGCCCGTCAACTCCTGAATGATGAAAGGGATGCTGAGGGCTGGCTTTCATTATTCAGGAGTGGCTGAAAGCCAACGCCGCAAATGCGGTCAGCCGAGGCCGTCACCGCCGCATTTGCAGAAGCAGGGCTCCGCCTCACCGTCAGTTCAGCCACCAACTCCTGAATAATGAAAGAGAAGCTTCAGGGGCGGTGGATGTCAATCGAACCGGTGCCGGCGATCTCCTCGTGATGGTGGATGACCTCCGCAACGATGAAGTTCAGAAACTTCTCGGCGAAGGCCGGGTCGAGCCGCGACTCCTCGGCGAGCGCCCGCAGCCTCGCGATCTGCACCGCTTCGCGGGCGGGGTCGGATGCTGGAAGCCCGGCGGTCGCCTTGAGCCAGCCGACCTCCTGGGTGAACTTGAACCGCTCCGCGAGCAGGTGCACGAGGGCCGCGTCGATGTTGTCGATGCTGCGGCGCAGGCTCTGGAGCTTCTCGGCGCTGTCGAAGGTTCCCGGATCCGTCATGGGTCAAATCTAGGGCACGGCCCCCAGCCGCCGCGAACGGCGGGGTCGCCTCGCGCCACTCAGAATGGGAACAGCAACCGGTTCAAGAACTGCTTCGTGCGCTCCTGGGTCGGCGCCGTGAACAGCCGCTCGGGAGCACCTCGCTCGACGATGACCCCGCCGTCGAGGAAGAGCACCTCGTCGGCGACCTGGCGGGCGAAAACGAGCTCGTGCGTGACGATGACCATCGTCCAGCCCTCGTCGGCAAGCTCCTTCATGACGGTGAGCACATCGCCGACGAGCTCGGGGTCGAGCGACGATGTGGGCTCATCGAACAGCAGGAGTTGCGGGCGCAGCGCGACGGCGCGCACAATGCCGACCCGCTGCTGCTGACCGCCAGACAACTCGAACGGGTACGCGTCGCGCTTGTCGCCGAGGCCGACCCGCTCGAGCAGCGCCAGGGCCTCCGCCTCGGCATCCGCCCGCGCCCGCTTCTGCACCACGATCGGGCCCTCAGTGACGTTCTGGAGCACCGTCAGGTGCGGGAACAGGTTGTAGTGCTGGAACACCATCGCCGAGCGGTCACGCAGGGCGAGCCGCTTCCCTACCGGCACGGGCAGACCGAAGTCGATCTCGACCTCCCCGCCGGCCACCGAGATGGTTCCGGCGTCGGGCTGCTCAAGACCGTTGAGCGAGCGCAGCACCGTCGTCTTACCCGATCCGGACGGACCGATCAGCACGAGCACCTTGCCGGCATGAAGGGTGAAGTCGATCGAGCGCAGCACCTCGTGGTCGCCGAACGACTTGGCGAGCCCGCTCACCTCGAGCAGCGGAGCGGATGCTGGTTCAGTGGGCGACATAGCGGTCGAGCCTCTTCTCGATTCGGGCCTGCGCGGTCGACAGCACCAGGCTGAACACCCAGTAGACCAGTGCCGCTTCCATGTAGATCATGACGAACTCCTGGCTGAACGCGGCGATCTTCTGCGCCTCGCGGAAGAGCTCGGTCACGAGGATGAGCGACGCGAGCGAGGTGTCCTTGACGAGGCTGATGAACGTGTTCGACAGCGGGGGCACCGACACCCGCGCGGCCTGCGGCAGGATGATCCTCCGCAGCGTGGTCGTGCGAGACATGCCGATCGTGTGCCCGGCCTCCCACTGCCCCTTCGGCACCGACAGGATCGCGGCCCGGATCACCTCGGCCGCGTAGCCTCCCACGTTGAGCGAGAAGGCGATCACGGCGCTCGGCCAGGGGTCGATCAGGAGGCCGAGCGACGGCAGCCAGTAGAAGATCACGAACAGCTGCACGAGCAGCGGGGTGCCGCGGATGACCGAGACGTAGAACCGGGCGAGCGCCGACAGCACGCGAATGCCGGAGATGCGGGCGAGCGCGACGAGGAGCGCGATCGCGAGGCCGATCGCGAACGACGCGATCGACAGCGGAATAGTGCCGAGCAGGCCGCCGCGCACGATGGGCCAGAGCGAGGCCCAAAAAAGTTCCCAGTCCATTCAGCGGTTTCTCTTGCGATCGATCCGCGCGTTGCCGCGGAACCCCAACCTACTCGCTGACGTCCGAGCCGAAGTAGCTCTCCGAGATAGCGGCGAGCGTGCCGTCGGCCCGCAGCTCGGCGAGCGCCTCGTTGATCGCGGCGGCGAGGTCGTCGCTGCCCTTGGGCAGCGCGAAGGCGTTGAGCGAGGCGTCGTCGGTCTCGTCGACGATCTTCAGCCCGGTGTCGCCCTCGGTCTTCTCGAAGTCGAGGAAGGTGAGCTCATCGTTGACGGTCGCGTCGACGCGGCCCTGGCTCAACAGCTCGGCGGCCTGCGCCCAGCCCTCGACGGCCTCCACCGTGGCGCCGTAGCCCACAGCGACCTCGTACCAGTTGCTCGTGAGCGACTGCGCGCTCGAGAATCCGCTGAGGTCGTCGAAGGAGGCGATCTCGGTGTTCGAGTCCGCGACAATGAGCACGCCCGGCGACACCGTGTACGGCTCGCTCATCGTGTAGGCGGCCTCACGCTCGTCGTTGATGGAGACCTGGTTGGCAATGATGTCGAAGCGTCCGGACTGGAGGCCGGCGAAGATCGCGTCCCACTGGGTCTCTTCGAAGCTGACCTCGACGCCGAGCTTCTCGGCGACGGCCGTGACGACCTCGATGTCGTAGCCGGTGAGCGCGCCGGATCCGCCCTCGTGGTAGCTGAACGGGCGGTAGGTTCCCTCGGTGCCGACGACGAGCTCGCCGCGCTCCTGCACCTCGGCGAGCGTGAGCCCGTCGGATGCCTCGGCACCGGCATCCGGTGCACCGCTCGCCCCGGTCGAGCAGGCGGCGAGGGAGACGGCGATGGCGGCGGCGCCGACGGCGGAGAGGAGCTTCTTACGCAGGGGGAATCCTTGATGAGTCACTAGGGCTATAACCGGCGGCAGTGCGCGGTATTCCGCTGTCCGAGGATCGTATCCGAATGAGTCGTCGTGTTACGGATGCTGCGGAGCCGCGGTCGGCATGCTCCGGTAGAGCACCGGGCGGCCCTCGTGCGCGGCGAGCCTCTCCTCGAGCAGGGCGCGCACGTGCGGCCAGTCATCGATGACGATCGAGAACACCGCGCTGTCGCGCCACGAGCCGTCCGCGCGTGGAAGGTGCCGGCGGGCGATGCCCTCGAACGTCGCGCCGAGCCGGGAGATTGCCGCACGGGAGCGCTCATTGATGGCATCGGCGAGGATCTGGATGCGCCCGAAGCCGTGCCCGAATGCGAGCCCGAGCAGCAGGTACTTCGCCTCGGCGTTCACCGCGGTGCCCCACACGCGCGGGTCGTACGCGGTCCAGCCGATGTGTGCGAACTCCCGCTCCGGCGCGAAATCCGACAGGGTCGTCGTGCCGACGAGCTCGCCGTCGTGTGGCCCGCCGACGACGGAGACCCCGTAGACGTTGCCGTTGTCCCAGTCGTAGTAGGTCTCCGCCCACTCGAGGAAGCCAGCCTCCGTGTCGCGGTAGCCGGCCGGTCCGCCGCCGTAGCCGCTCGCGAAGACGATCGGATGCCCGATGGCCGCGAAGAGGGCGGGCAGGTGGGCGCGCGTCATCGGCTCGAGGCGAATGAATCGCCCCTCGAGCACGGAGGGCAGGGGCCGTTGCGCGGTCATCAGTGAATTCTCCCACCCTGGCGTCCGGCACCGAGCATCCGCCACCGCCGCACCACGCCGGGAACAGCGGCAGGGCCGCCGACCCGAACGTCGACGGCCCTGCGCGTGTCGCTGCGACTCGGTTTACTTGACCGGCTTGACCGGCTTGACCGGCTTGACCGGCTTGATCGGCTTCGGTCGGTCGATCGCGAGCCCGACGAGGATCGGGTCGTGGTCGGAGGACCGGAACGCGTCCGGAGCGTAGAAGAGCGTCGCGTTGTAGTTGTAGCGGCTGTACTCCAGCGCAATCGACTCGACCGAGTTGATGTTCCAGATGTCGACATCGGTGACGCTCGCCGCCGCCTCCGCGTTCGCGAAGACGTGGTCGAGTGATCCGATCGCGCCGTCGAACGAGTAGGTTTCCTCGCCCGTCGTCGAACCGAGGTCGACGTATCCGGCCTCGATGAGCACGTCGATCGGGTCTTCCTTGAGGTAGGCGTTGAAGTCGCCACCGAGCAGAACGCGCTCGATGCCGGTCGACACCTTCAGCGACTCGGCGAAGTCGACGAGCGAGACCGCCTGGCGAACGCGCGATCCGTTCGACGCACCCTGTCCATCGCCCGCGTCCACGTCGCCGGCTCCGGTTCCGGAGCCCTTCGACTTGAAGTGGTTGACGATCGCGATGAACTCGCTGCCGCCACCGGCCGTCGCGAGCCGGAACGCCTGGGCGAGGGGCTCGCGCGCGTTGATGAAGGCAACCTGGTCGTCGAGGATGACCGACTCCCCGATCGGCTTGACCGTCGAGCGCTTGTAGATGAACGCCGTGCGGATGACATCCTCATCGGTCGGAACCGCGAGGGGTGACGGCACGAAGGTCCACGTTCCGGCGCCGGCCGCCGCGTTGAGCGCGTCGGTGAGGTCGGAGAGCGCCTGGTCGCGATTCTTGCCGAACGCCGCCGAGTTCTCGATTTCCTGCAGACCGACGACGTCGGCATCCAGAGCGTTGATCGCGGTGACGATCTTCGCCTGCTGGCGCTGCAGATCCTCTTCTTCCGCGGCGCCGCGCGCGGCGCATCCGCGATTCACCGTGACGGGGTCACCCGTGCGGTCGCTGAAGTAGGTGCAGCCGATCAGCTCGTCGCCCGTGGTGGAGAAGTAGTTGAGCACGTTGACGGTGGCGAAGGTGATGTCGCCGCCGACGTTCTCGGGCGCGGCGGTGCGCGTGTTCTCGAAGGTCGCGGGCTGCACCGTCGCCGCGTTGTCGACGGTCAGCTGCTGCGTCGGCTGGAAGCTCCAGGCGCTGAAGCGGTAGTCGAGCACGACGGGGGTGACGAACGTCACCGCTGCGCCGATGCGCACCGGGTTCTCCAGCGACAGGTACGGGAGCGGGATGCCCTTGTTCGCGGTGCTGTTGAAGTTGGTCGTCGATCCGTCATCGAGCGTGACGGCTGCGGCCTGGTTCGCTGCGAGCATCGCGGCGTACTCGGCGCTGCCGGGCTCGACGACCGAGGTGGGCTGCACGAGGGGCTTGTCGCCGGCGGTGAGGACGACCGAACCGAAGAAGTTCGTGTCGTAGTTGTCGGTGACGGTGTAGTCGCCCGCCGGAGCCAGCAGCATGCCCTCAAGCGATTCGCGCTGCACGGCGTCGGAGGTGAGCGCGACGTTGGCCGGAACGGGCGCCACGAAGGGCTCGCTCAGCACGGTGAGTCCGCCGGCGGGCACGGAGAGCTGGGTAAGCCCGAAGAACTCGTCCACCTCGCCCGTGACCCCGACGTAGCTGCCGATGGTCGCCTGCGCGACGGTGGCCGGGGAGTAGACGAAGATGCCGTCGGATGCTGCGCCGAGCGTCGTGCCGGTGCCCGCGGTCTGGAGGTAGTAGCCGTTGTAGCCTCCGGTCGGGAAGCTCGCCGTGACGACACCGCTGGTCTTTGCGATCGTGCCGTCGAATGCGCTTGCTGCGCCGGTGCCCTGGATCTCGGCGATCGTGCGGGTCGTGGGGACGGGCGGTTCCGGGTCCGGACCGCCACCGGTGCCGGCCGCGTTGGTCGGGGTCGGGGCTGCGGTGGTGAAGTCGGCGGAGTTGACGTCGGTGTCGACGCCGTTGGTGCGGTTGAGCGAGAGGATGACGGATGCCGCGGTCGCGCGGGTCGTCTCGAAGGTATTGGAAGTCCCGTAGCCGAGCAGGTCGGCAATGGCGGGATCGTTGAGGATCGACCCCGTGGGCGGCGCGGTGAGGGTCGCAGTGCCGTTTACGAGGAAGAGGGTTCCGCCCCCGGCCGCCACATTGATGGCGCTGGCGACGAGGTCCGGGGTGGGCAGCTCGGCACTGGGGGTGTTGTTGGAGCCGCCCTGAATCAGGTAATAGCCACCCGCAGCGATCGAGCCGGTGAGTGCCACATTGGAGCTGGGGTTCGCTGTTGCGGTCGCTGCCCGATACTGGATCGAGAGACCGGAGAGGCTGATCGCGGCGTCCGTCGGGTTGTACAGCTCGACGAACTTGCGGGTGTACGTCGCGCCGGCGCTGCCGCCGTTGAGGTAGGCCTCATTGATGACGACGCCGGTGCCGGCCGTGTTGGCGATGGCGGGGGCTGCGGCCAGGGGTGTGGCTACGAGGGCAAATCCGAGGAGGGCGGCCAGGCCCATTCTCGATCGCTTGTGAACAGGCATGTAACAGGTTCCTCCATCGGTCGACACGGACGCGTGAGATCTCACCTAAGACAGCAAATGTGTCTCCGAGGTAAATTTACGTCGCCTGTCGCCCAAACGGGGGGTAATCGTTACAAAGTTTTCATTTTTGGCTCGCGGGCTCAGTCGAGCAGGTCGTGCCTCACGATGATCGCGTCGCGGCCGGGCCCGACGCCGATCGCGGAGATGCGCGATCCGCTCATCGCCTCGACCGCGAGCACGTAGGACTGCGCGTTGACGGGGAGATCCTCGAAGCGACGGATGCCGGTGAGGTCGTCGGTCCAGCCCGGGAACTCCTCGTAAATCGGCACGGCGTGGTGGAAGTCCGACTGTGAGACCGGCACCTCCTCGACGCGCACGCCGTCGACGTCGTAGGCGACGCAGACGGGAATGGTGGCGAGCCCGGTGAGCACGTCGAGCTTGGTCATCACGAAGTCGGTCACCCCGTTGATGCGGGCCGAGTAGCGCGCAATCGGGGCGTCGTACCAGCCGGTTCGGCGGGGCCGCCCGGTGGTGGTGCCGAATTCGAATCCGGCCGACCGCAGGAACTCGCCCGATTCATCGAACAGCTCGGTGGGGAACGGGCCGGCGCCCACGCGGGTCGTGTAGGCCTTGACGATGCCGATGACGCGCTCGATGCGGCCCGGGCCGATGCCCGACCCGGTGGAGGCGCCGCCCGCGGTCGAGTTGCTCGAGGTGACGAACGGATAGGTGCCGTGGTCGACGTCGAGCATCGTGGCCTGGCCCCCCTCGAACAGCACGATCTTGCCGTCGTCGAGCGCGCGATTGAGCTCGAGGGCGGTGTCGCCCACCATCGGGCGCAGGCGCTCCGCATAGGAGAGCAGGTTCTCGACGATCTCATCGACCATGATCGCGCGACGGTTGTAGACCTTCACGAGCAGGTGGTTCTTCTGATCGAGGGCCGCCTCGACCTTCTGCCGCAGGATGTTCTCGTCGAACAGGTCTTGGATGCGCAGGCCAACGCGGTTGATCTTGTCCGCGTAGGCGGGTCCGATGCCGCGGCCGGTCGTGCCGATCTGCTTCTTGCCGAGGAAACGCTCGGTGACCTTGTCGAGGGTGCGGTGGTACTGCGTGATGATGTGGGCGTTGGCGCTCACCCGCAGCTTCGAGACATCCACCCCCCGCGCGGTCAGCGCCTCGAGCTCGTCGAAGAGCACCTCGATATCGATGACGACACCGTTCGAGATGACCGGGATGACCCCGTCGGTGAGGATGCCGGACGGCAGCAGATGCAGCGCGTACTTCTGGTTGCCGATCACGACCGTGTGGCCGGCATTGTTGCCGCCGTTGAACTTGACGACGTAGTCGATGCGACTGCCGAGCAGGTCGGTGGCCTTGCCCTTGCCCTCGTCGCCCCACTGGGCTCCGATGATCACGATTGCTGGCACGAGGGATCCCTTTCGAAGAGATGAACTGGGGATTACACCTCAGTCTACCGGCGGGGCCACTCGGACCCCGCCGGAGGCATCCACGGGGGTTACATGCCGGTGCGCACGACCATTTTTCCGGTGTTCTCGCCACGCAGCAGGCCGAAGAACGCCTCGATCGCGTTGTCGATGCCGTCGACGACCGTCTCGTCGGAGACCATCTCTCCGGATGCGAGCAGCGGGCCGACCTCGGCGGCGAACGCGGGCGCGTGCTGCTGGTAGTTGCCGATCGTGAATCCCTCGAGCCGCAGCCCCTTCGTTGTGATCATCGACAGGTTGCGCGGGCCGGATGGGGCTCGCGTCTCGTTGTACATCGAGATCGCGCCGCACATCGCCGCCCGGCCGCCGTCGTTGAACGAGTACAGCGCCGCCTCGAGGTGCTCCCCGCCGACGTTGTCGAAGTAGACGTCGATGCCGTCGGGGGCGGCGGCCGCCAGCTGCCCGGCGACGTCGCCGTTCTTGTAGTTGAACGCCGCGTCGAAGCCGTACTTGCCGGTCAGCAGCGCCACCTTCTCGTCCGAGCCCGCGCTGCCGATCACACGCTTCGCGCCGCGCAGTCGGGCGAGCTGGCCGACGGCCGACCCGACGGCGCCGGCAGCGCCCGACACGAACACGGTGTCGCCCGGCTTCATGTTCGCGATCACCAGCAGGCCGACCCACGCGGTCAGGCTCGTCATGCCGAGGGCGCCGAGGAAGGCCGACGACGACACTCCGGGCAGCTCCGTCGTGGGGGTGAACGCCGCGGCGTCGGCCTGGGCGAGATCTCGCCAGCCGAGGAAGTGGCGCACGAGGTCGCCGGCTGCGAGCGTGTCGGAGCGGGACTCGACGACGCGGCCGACCGCACCGCCGGTCATGGTCTCGCCGAGCACGTACGGCGGGGTGTACGACGTGACGTCATTCATGCGTCCGCGCATGTAGGGGTCGACGGAGACGAACTCGTTGCGCACGCGCACCTCGCCGTCGGCGAGCTGCGGCAGCTCGATCGCGGCGAGTCGGAAGTCGTCGGCGACGGGCCAACCGGAGGGGCGCCGGATCAGCTGCCACCCGCGGCTCATGGTCGGGACGAACGAGACGGGGGCCTGCTGGTTCGTGGGGGTCATCCCGTGAGCCTATTATCTTGCACATTGTTGTGCAAGATCGCTAGGCTTCGATGATGTCATCCGTCTCCCGCCCCGCTCCTCGACAGGTCCGGCGCGATGCGCTGCTCAACCGGCTGTCCATCCTGCAGGCGGCCGTGAGCGTGCTGTGTGTCGACCCCGACGCCGGGATGGATGCGATCGCCGCGGAGGCGGGCCTGACCCGCCGCACCGTCTACGGACACTTCCCGACGCGCGACCACCTCATTGAGGAGATTCTGGCCACCGGAGCGACTCGCATCGCGGCAAGCCTGCTGCCCCTCGACGACACGGACCCGCGCGCGGCCATCGCCACGATCGGCTCGCGCCTGTGGGGTGAGGTCTCGCACGTGCGTGCCACCGCGGTGCTGGCGGTGCGCGGCCCATACAGCGCGCGCATCGCCGAGGTGCTGCGGCCGTTGCGCGAGGTGCTGGAGCGCGTCGTGACGGCGGGCGTCGCATCCGGATCCTTCCGCCAGGACGTGCCGGGCGCGATCCTTGCGCGGCTCATCGAGGGCGCCGCACTCAACGTGCTCGATGAGGCGACCCGCCTCGGGCTCACCTCGGCCGAGGGCCACCGGCTCGTCGTCATCACAACGCTGTCGTGTGCCGGGCTCGGCTGGGAGGATGCCGCTCGCTACGTCGGCACTCCCCCGCCCGGCGACGCAGCCAGCGGAGGAGAATGGGAGAATCGGGCATGACCTCGAGCCAGAACCAGCCCAGCCGATTCCGCATCGTCGCCCCGTGGATCGTGGGCGGGGCGGCGAGCGTGCTCGCCTTCTTCTACGCGATCCGCCTCGCCCGCGACCCGTCCGAGGCGGTCTCATGGTTCGGGTTAGTCTGCTTCGCCATCGCCGCTGCGGGCAGCATCTACACGATCGTCGCGGAGCGCCGCTCCCGCCGATAACACTCCTTTCATTATTCAGGAGTTGGAGGTGTCAGCAGACGGTGCACCCGGACTTTCGGGCGCCCACCGCTTTCATCATTCAGGAGTGATCTGCTGCCGACCCATGAGCGGCCGCAGGAATGCTGCGTTTCTCGCGAAAATGGTGCGCGGGGAGGGGCCGGATGCTCGAAATCCCAGCATCCGCCCGCCGGCCCGCCTGCCACTCCTGAATGATGAAAGCTGCTGCTTGCCTGCCACTCCTGAATAATGACAGCGTCAGTGCTCGGGGTGCTCCGCCTCGATCGCAGCAGCCGCCGTCGGGTCGGACTCGGCGAGCAGGGCACCGAGACGCTCGACCTCGTCCTCTTCGCCGATCGCATCCGCCGCCCGCTGCAGCGCGTAGAACGCACGCAGCACTCCGCGGTTGGGTGCGTGCGACCACGGCACCGGGCCGTGTCCCTTCCAGCCCGCCTTGCGCAGCGCGTCGAGGCCACGGTGGTAACCGACCCGCGCGAACGCGTATGACTCGATCATTTTTTCGGCGTTGTAGGCGTTGTTTGACAGGAGCGCCCACGCGAGCGGCGAGGCGGGGTGCGCGACGACGACGTCGGCCGCATCCAGCCCTGTGTTTGCGATGGAGGCGAGCACGTCGGGCTCTTCCGGTAGAAGCGTGTCGGCGGGGCCGAGCAGGTTGGTCGTCATGTTCCCACGGTACCGCTCAGTGCGGGAAGCGCACGTGCTGTAACACCCAGGCGTGCATCGCGACCGCCGCCGCCGCGGAGGCGTTGATGCTGCGGGTGGAGCCGAACTGGCTGATCTCGACGGTGTCGGCGGATGCCGCGAGGGCAGCATCCGACAGCCCCGGGCCCTCCTGCCCGAACAGCAGCACGCACGCGGCCGGGAAGGCGAAGGTTTCGATGATGACCGAGCCGGGCACGTTGTCGATCGCCACGATCGGCAGCGCGGCAGCTGCGGTCCACTCGGCAAACGTCTCGACGGTGTCGTGATGCATCACGTGCTGGTAGCGGTCGGTCACCATCGCGCCGCGCTTGTTCCAGCGCTTGCGCCCGATGATGTGCACGGTCTCGGCGCCGAACGCGTTCGCGCTGCGCACGATCGAACCGATGTTCATGTCGTGCTGCCAGTTTTCGATGGCCACATGGAACGGGTTCCGGTGCTCGTCGAGGTCGGCGACGATGGCCTCCATCGTCCAGTACCGGTACCGGTCGATGACGTTGCGGGAGTCGCCGCGCGAGAGCAGATCCGGGTCGTACCGAGGGTCGTCGGGCAGCTCGCCGACCCACGGGCCGACGCCCTGCGTGGTCAGTTCGATCGAGGGCGCTGGCTTGTCTGGATGCACGGGGAGAGGTTACCGGCCCGGGCGGATCAGCCGAGCCCGGCCGGCTCCTGGTGGCCGTCGGTCTGGGTGATCGTGCCCGTGACCGGCTTGCGCGAGAGGCTGACAGCACCGGCATCCGGACCCGACGACGTTGCGGCCGCGACGGCCGCGTGGTCGTCGGCCTTGGAGTAGGCGTGGCGCAGGTGCACCGGCTCGATCGGTCCGCGGCGCTTCTCCTGGCGGGCCTTGGCTGCGAGGTTGAGGGCCTCGACGATGATCGCGAAGGCCATCGGGCCGTAGATCAGCGCCTTGTCGATCTTGACGTCGAACCCGTCGGCGATGAGGAAGACGCCGATCAGCACAAGGAACGCGAGCGCGAGCATCTTCACGGTGGGGTGCCGGTTGACGAAGGCGAAGATGTACTTCGCCGAGAACAGCATCACGGTGAACGAGGAGACCACCGCGACGATGATGACGAGCAGGTTGTCGACCATTCCGACGGCGGTGATGACCGAGTCGAACGAGAAAACGATGTCGAGCACGAGGATCTGGGCGATGATCGCGCCGAACGTCACCGTCTTGACCCGGCCGCTGCCGTGCGACTCGGCGCCCTCGAGTTTCTCGTGGATCTCGGTGACCGCCTTGTAGACGAGGAACAGCCCGCCGGCGATGAGGATGAGGTCGCGGCCGGAGAACCCGTTGCCGAAGAGAGTGAACACGTCGTCGGTGAGGGTGATGATCCAGGATGCCCCGAACAGCAGCCCGATCCGGATGAGCATGGCGAGAGTGAGCCCGAGGTTGCGGGCCTTCGCCTGCTGCTCGACCGGGAGCTTGCTCGCCAGGATCGAGATGAAGATCACGTTGTCGACACCCAGCACGATCTCGAGAACGAAGAGGGTGACGAAGGCGATGGCCAGATCGGGGGTCAGTTCAAAGGAGAGATCCACCCGATGATTCTAGAGGACGCGGATGCCCTGCTTGCTGCGAGCTGGACCCACGCGCGCCACCCGATCGAAACACGCGGTCGCTACGATGTGGCCATGGCCAAACGCGACGAAATCGAATGCTGGCTCACCGACATGGACGGTGTGCTCGTACACGAGAATCAACCTCTGCCCGGCGCTGCGCAACTCCTGCAGCAGTGGCGCGACCAGGGCAAGCCGTTCCTCGTGCTCACCAACAACTCAATCTTCACGCCGCGCGACCTGAGCGCGCGGCTGAAGGCATCCGGCCTCGACGTTCCCGAGGAGTTTCTCTGGACCTCCGCGCTCGCCACGGCGGACTTCCTGGCATCGCAGAGCCCGGGTGGCTCCGCGTTCGTGATCGGCGAGGCCGGCATCACCACTGCACTGCACGAGGCCGGCTTTGTGATGACCGACACCTCCCCCGAGTACGTCGTCGTCGGCGAGACGCGCAACTACTCGTTTGAGGCGATCACCCGCGCGATCAGGCTGATCCTCGCGGGCGCCAGGTTCATTGTGACGAATCCGGATGCGACGGGACCGTCGGCCGAGGGGCCGCTGCCCGCGACGGGTGCCGTCGCCGCCCTCATCAGCAAGGCGACCGGCAAGGAGCCCTACGTCGTCGGCAAACCGAACCCGATGATGTTCCGCTCGGCGATGAACAAGATCGGCGCGCACTCGGAGAACACCGGCATGATCGGCGACCGCATGGACACCGACATCGTCGCGGGCATCGAGGCCGGGCTGCACACGATCCTCGTGCTGACCGGCATCAGTGACCAAGCCGAGATCGACCGCTACCCGTTCCGCCCGGACGAGATCCTGGGCGGCGTCATCGACCTCGTCGACGCCGAACCGTTCACGGTCGGGATCGACGACGACCTGATGCCAGAGGAGCCCCTGGTCTAGCGTCGGCGGGCCTCGCGCGTCTGGTGGCAGTCAGACGGAGCGGGTGAGCCCCACGGCGTCGGCGAAGAAGGCGCCCCTGTCGAGTGCGCCGGTGACGGTCGCGGCATCCCCGCGCTGGGCGAGCACGAAGATCAGCACGACGCCCAGCACGACGACCAGCACGATGCCGGCGAGCAGCAGTATCTTCTGCGTGCGCGAGGATGAGGCCTTCATTCTGGCTTCGCGATTCGCAACCGACTGGGCGCGGCCGGCGAGAGCGGGGCCGTCGGGCGTGGGCAGCACCGGCACGTCAAACCGGGGCGTGCCTGTGGCGCGAACGGGATCGGCCGCGCCGGGAACCTCCGGCGGCACGACGGAGAAGGTCGGGGCGAACGGCGCGTGGGGGTCGACGAGGTCGTCGATTCCGTCGTCGTGGGGCTCGTCTACTCCGGCCTGGATGGGGGCGATGTCATCGCGCGTCGCCTCCTCGCGGGCGGCTTCCTCGCGGGCCGCGGCCTCGCGCGCGGCGCGGCGCGGCGACGGGGCGTCGAGAACCTCCGAGATCGACATGCCGGGGCCTGTGGCGCCATCCGCCTGAGTGGGCTCGGCCACGGGCTGGCGTGCGGAGACCGCGAGCGGCTCGCTCCCAGGCTGCGTCGTGCGCGAAATCGCCGGCGGCGGCGGATAGAACGGGCGGGCGGGCGGGGTGGGCGCGGCCGACGCGGCAGCGGACACTGGCGCCGCGGCGGCGGCTGCAGACACCGGTGCCGCTGCCTGCGGGGCGGCGCCGTTCGGCTCGGGCGTGGAGACCGCCGCGGCGGCAGTCGCGGCGGGATCGGCCGCGGTCGGAGCGGGCGGATCAGCCGCTGCCTGCGGGGCGGGCCGTGCGGGCGTCGGGGCCGGGAAGAACGAGGCGGGCACCACCGGGTCGGGCTCACGCTCGATCGGGGGCTCCTCTGCTGCTGGGGCGGGCTGCTCGACTGGTGCGACAGGGCCGGCGGTCGGCCGTAACCCCCACGTGAAGGGTGCCCCGGTCGTCGAGACGGGGGAACCTGCGCGGCGCATCGGCTCGGGTGCGGGCTCGGGCTCGGGCTCGGGCTCGGAGACGACCGGCTTGGATGCTGCGGCCGGCTCGCGAGCGACGGATTCGGATGCGGCGGGCTCGGGAGCGGAGTCCGTAACAGGAGGTTCGGGTGCGGAAGCGACTGGCAGCGATGCAGAGACGGCGGGTACAGGCGTTGTCAGCACGGTCGAGTCGGCGGCGTCGGCATCCGCAGCATCCGTTCCCGCGTTCTCGTCGTCGATTTCGTCGTCGTCGCTGAACTGGGCGGTCAGCCAGTCGTGGGGATCTTGATCTTGTCGGTTCATCAGTCGAGTCCCAGGTCTGCGAGGCCGATCGCGGAGTAGTACGGATATCCCGCGGCCTCGATGATTTCTTTGGCGCCGGTGTTGCGGTCGACGACGACGGCAACAGCGACGACGATCGCGCCGACTTTGTTCAGCGCGGCGATCGCGGCGAGCGGGGACCCGCCGGTCGTGGAGGTGTCCTCGAGCACGATGACGCGCTTGCCCTCGAGGTCGGGGCCCTCGACCTGCTTGCCCCTGCCGTGGTCCTTGGGCTCCTTGCGCACGACGAACGCGTCATAGGCCAGCCCTCGAGCCGCGCCCTGATGGAGGATGGCGGCGGCGACGGGATCGGCCCCCATCGTCATTCCGCCGACGGCGGCGACATCGGGGATCTCGGAGATCAAGTCGATCATGACCTGGCCGATGAGCGGCGCGACGCGGTGATCGAGGCTCACCTTGCGGAGGTCGACGTAGTAGGTGGCCTTCTTGCCACTCGTCAGCGTGAAGTCGCCGTGAAACACGGCCTCTGCCGAAATTGCGTCGATGAGTTTGGCGCGCGCGTCTGTCACGACACTCACATTAGACGAGAGGGTGAGGGTCCGCTCGAATCCTGGCGCTCGGGCACCGGCTCGGCGCTCCTCGTGCGGGGCTCCCTGGGCCGGGTGCGGAAGGGCCTCCGGTAGCGTTAATGCATGCGAGTAGCGACCTGGAACGTCAATTCGATCCGAACGAGAGTCGGTCGCGTCGTCGACTGGCTCGTGCGCGAAGACATCGACGTGCTCGCGATGCAAGAGATCAAGTGCAAGGAGAGCCAGTTTCCCTTTGCGCCGTTCGACGAGGCGGGCTACGACGTCGTGCTGCACGGCCTCAACCAGTGGAACGGCGTCGCCTTCGCGAGCCGCCTGCCGCTCGAGGACGTCGCGCGCGGATTCGACTCCGCACCCGGCTTCGGCAAGCCCGACGAGAGCGGTGCGCTGCCGCAGGAGGCACGCTCGCTCGGCGTGACCGTGAACGGGGTGCGGCTGTGGAGCCTGTACGTGCCGAACGGGCGTGAGCTGAGCGATCCGCACTACCCCTACAAGCTCGACTGGCTCGCGAAGCTCGCCGCCGAGACGGCGGGCTGGCTCGCCGAGCATCCGGAGCAGCCGCTCGCCCTGATGGGCGACTTCAACATCGCTCCGCTCGACACCGACGTCTGGGACATCGCGCTGTTCGAAGGGAATACGCACGTGAGCCAGCCCGAGCGGGACGCCTTCACGGTGTTCGAGAAGGTCGGCCTCATCGACGCGCTGCGCACGCGCGGGGTCGAGGGATACACCTACTGGGACTACCAGCAGCTGCGCTTTCCGCGCAACGAGGGCATGCGGATCGACTTCGTCCTCGGCTCACAGGGCTTCGACGACCTCGTCACCGCGGGTCGGATCGACCGCAACGAGCGCAAGGGCGATGCGCCCAGCGACCACGTTCCCGTCGTCGTCGACCTGGACCTCGGCAGCCTCGAGGACGACGACCGCCCGATGATCTTCTAGCCCAGCCGGGCGGATGCTGCTCAGCTGAGCAGCAGCGCGACCACGAGCAGGACGGGCACCGAGCCGATCGTCGTGATGAGCACCGTGTCGCGCGCGATGATCTCGCCGCGGTCGTACCGCTGGGAGTAGTTGAACACGTTCTGTGCGGTCGGCAGCGCCGCCATCACGACGATCGCGAAGAGCTGGTCGTCGTCGAGGCCGAACGCGAAGCGGCCGAGCATCCACGCCAGGAGCGGCATGACCGCGAGCTTGATCGAGGAGGCGAGGATCACGTCGCGGCGCTGCGTGCCCGCGGCGAGCGCGCGCTGCCCGTGCAGCGACATCCCGAACGCGATCAGCACGACCGGCACCGCGGCGGCACCGACCAGGCGGAAGGGCTCCATGACGGCATCCGGCAGCTCCACCCGCGTCGCCGACAGGATCGCGCCGAGCGCCGAGCCGATGATGATCGGGTTCCGCAGCGGCTGCGACAGCACCCGGGCAGCCGAGGTGCGGCCGCTCGTGGCGACGTCGAGGATCGTCAGCAGGATCGGGGTGAAGACGATGAGCTGGAGCATGATCACCGGGGCGACACTCGCCGCGTCGCCGATCACGTAGACCGCGACGGGAATGCCGATGTTGTTCGCGTTGACCCAGCCGGACGCGGCGACGCCGATCGCCCCCTCCGGCAGCGGGCGCCGCCAGATGGCGAACGCGACGACCCCGTAGATGAGGAACGAGGTGACCGCGGTGATCGCCGCCACGACCAGCAGCGACGAGAAGAGCACCTTCACGTCGGCATCCGCGAGCACGGTGAAGAGCAGGCACGGGGAGAGCACGAAGAACACGATCCGGCTGAGCACGAAGCGCGCGTGCGGGCCGAGGATGCCGGTGCGGCCGACGATGTAGCCGACGGCGATGACCGAGCCGATGATGCCGAACCCGGTGAGCACCCCCTGCATGATCCCCCTTCGACGCGTTGGCTCCGGCTCCAGTCTGCCGCAGCGGGGTGGCCTGCCAGCGCCGCCGCGCAAATCTTCCTCGCGCGGCTCCCGCCAGCCGCGATACCCTCGACGCGTGCCAGAACTCGACGTCAACGGAGCCGTCCTCTACTACGAGACGCACGGCCACATTTCCGACCCCGCCATCCTTCTCATCCATGCGGGGGTCGCGAACCTGCGCATGTGGGACGGTCTCGTGCCGATGCTCGACCGCGATCACTTCGTCATCCGGTACGACACGAGAGGGTTCGGCAACACCTCCACGCGGGACGTCGAGTTCTCCGACCGGGACGACGCACGCGACCTCCTCGACCACCTCGGCATCGCCCGGGCGACCGTGATCGGATGCTCGCGAGGCGGCGGGATAGCGATCGACCTCGCCCTCGAGAGCCCCGACCGCGTCGCTGGCCTCGCCACGATCGGCTCGGGCCCGAGCGGCTTCCCCGACCTCGAGCCCTCCGATCGGGAGCACGAGATTCTCGACGCGATGGACCGCGCCTTCGTCGCCGAGGACTGGGCTGCGCTCAACGAGCTCGAGGTGCGCCTCTGGTCGATCGGCCCGACGAGGGACCAGGCTCGGCTCGACCCCGACTTCGTCGAGCTGGCCTACTCGCTCAACCGCTCCAACCTCGCCAGGGTCGGCGAGCGGCCCCGGCCCGAGCACCTCGATCCGCCGGCGTTCGACCGGCTGGTCGACCTGCGGATGCCGGCGCTCGTCACGGTCGGCGAGAGCGACGTCACCGAGGAGCTCGCGGCCTTCGAGTTTCTCGTCGCTACGATCCCGGGGGTGACGAGCGCGCGCTTCGCCGATGCCGCCCACCTGCCGAGCGTCGAGCGCCCGGAGGCGTTCAATCGGGTGCTCGGCGGATGGCTCGCGCTGCACGAGCTCTGACAAAGCGCACGGACGGCCGTCGACTCCTCCTCCGACGCACGTTTCGAGCGCCGATCACAAGCAAATAGCGCGGACCTGTCGTTAGGCTCGAAACGACGGGCGTTTTTGTTGCGCCCGGGCCGCAACTCACGAGGATCGGAGGTCTTCCATGTCAGAACGCCACAACAGCAGCACAGCAATCGTCGGGGAACCCGAGGTTCTCGAAGACGAGGCCGGCATCACGGCATCCGAGCTCATCGCGCACCCGGCCTGGCAGCAGCTCAAGGCGGCAGCGATCGCCCTGCAGGCTCACCAGCTGAAGGACGGGAGCATTCCCGACGAGACTGCCCACCCGCAGGCCCGGGCCCTCGTCGAGACGATCCGCCGCAGCGTGATCCACCTGGCACCGCTGTTCGCGCACGACGCCGCCTACCTCGCGGCGCTTGACGACGACTTCGGCAAGTGGGAGGCGAGCGGATTCGGGGTTCCCGACTTCCTCGACGCACTCACGGCGTTCCAGCCGCAGCACAACCGCGTGAACGGCATGAGGCACCTCGTCGTGTTCCCGATGGTGACCCAGAACGGCAGCAGCAGCCGCTTTGTCGAGGCGGTGCTCATCGAGGTCATCTGGCCCGAGTTCGTCGCCGAGCTCGAGGGCGGCGAGTACTCGAACAAGCTGTTCGTGCCGATCCGGTTCCTCGACTTCACCCCCGGTTACGACACGAATTCGGCCGTGCTGTTCCCGGAGACGGTCGCGATGCGCGAGATCCCGACCTTCACCTGGGGGGCGATCTTCGCCGACCGCGAGGCCGCCCGGTTCCGCCGGGTCGTTCGGGAGGCGGCATCCGTCACGCGGCTCGAACTGCCGGACGACGCGGCGGCACTTCTCGACGACCAGCGCCTCGCCGAAGACACCTTCGTGATGTGGGATCTCATCCACGACCGCACGCACATGCGCGGCGACCTGCCGTTCGATCCGTTCATGATCAAACAGCGGATGCCGTACTTTTTGTACTCCCTCGAGGAGCTGCGCTGCGACCTCACCGCATACCGGGAGGCCGTGCGGATCTCCCGCGCGGAGGACACGGATGACGTGACGCGCGAGCACGCGAAGCTGGTGCAGTACGCGGTGCTGTTCGACCGCATCTTCCGGTTCGCCCTCACGGGCAGCCGGGTGCGCAACTACGACGGCGTCGGCGGGCAGCTGCTGTTCGCGTGGCTGCACCAGCACCATGTGCTGCACTGGACCGACACCCGCCTCACGATCGACTGGGCCGACGTGCCCGACGTGATCGTGGCGCTTGGCGCGAAGATCGACGAGCTGTACTGGCGTTCGATCGACCGCCCCAAGGTCGCGCACTGGCTCGCCGCGTACGACCTGGTGGCGGCCACACTCACCCCGCATCCGGCCTCGAAGTGGGCGACGCGCGACCTGCCGCTCGACGGCCCGGCAAAGGCACTCACGGATGCCGTGCTCGACGATGAGTTCCCCCTCTCGATGTTCTACGAGGCGCTCTCGAAGAAAATGGCCGCGGTGATCGAGTCGACCGCGGGGATCACGGCGGAGAGCGCGTAGCGGGTTTCCGTGAGGGGACTTCGGCATTAGGCCCGAAGGCCCCTCACATCACCCGGCGCGATGGCTACGCTCGGAACACGCACTTCTGAATCTGAATCGAAGGTGGAGAAGATGTCGAACGTGACAGGAACGGATGCCGGGGCTCGCGGGGTCTTCGGCCGCACAGTGATCGTCGCCGGCGCGACAGGCGAAGCGGGCCATGCCGTGTGCGCGGCGCTGGCCGAGGCCGGAGCCAACGTCGTGGCAGTGGGGTCGAAAATGGACAAGCTCGCCGGCGTGCGCGCCGGGCACCGATTCGTCTGCGATCTCGCCGACGGCGATGCGGTCGAGGAGTTCGTGCGTGCTGTCCACCACGAGGTCGGCTCGGTCGACGGCCTCATCCACCTTGTTGGCGGCTGGCGCTCCGGGCACGCGGATCGGGACTGGGTCTGGCTCGAGGAGCGGATCATGACGACGCTGCGGCACACCTCGACCGAGTTGCGCAACGACCTCGGGGCGTCGGAGGCCGGCCGGCTCGCGATCGTCAGCTCGACCGCCGTCGACAAGCCCACCTGGGGCAACGTGAACTACGCGACCCTCAAGGGTGCCGCCGAGACCTGGGTCGCGTCGATCGCGAGCGCGTGGGTGAAGCCGGGCAACTCGGCCGCCGTGACATTTGTGGTCAAGGCGCTCGGCGACGAGGAGGGCTTCACGCCCGTCGAGGTGCTCGCGGAGCGGGTCGTTTCGCTCTGGGACGCGCCCGCCTTCGTGCTCAACGGGCAGCGGATCCGGCTGTAGCGGCTGGCCGGACGCATCCGGCAGCACGGCAGCCCGGCAGCACGGCAGCACGGCAGCACGGCAGCACGGCAGCACGGCAGCACGGCGAGGGTACGCGAAATGGCTGCTCTCCGGCATCCGGAAGCACCATTTCATGTACTCTCACCGCAGATGAGCGCCAATGCGGGTTTGTGCGCGCGGAGAGTGCACTAGGGCCGCAGCAGCGCCTTAGTCGCGCGGCGCTCGTCCATCGCGGCGTACGCCTCCGCCACATCGGCCAGCGGCAGCTCGAGGTCGAACACCGGGCCGGGGTTGAGGGTGCCCGCGAGCACCTCGGGCAGCAGTTCCTCGATGTAGTTGCGCACCGGCGCGACCCCACCGTTCACTCCGACGTTGGTGCCGAAGAGGCGGCGGATGGGCAGCTCCGCGCCGCCGTTCGGCACGCCGACATAGCCGATCATGCCACCGGGACGCGCCGAGCGAATCGCCTGGTCCATCGATTCCTTGGTGCCGACGCACTCGAGCACGCAGTCGGCGCCGATCCCGTCGAACAGGGCCTTCACGCGCTCGACGCCCTCGTCGCCGCGCTCCTCGATCACATCGGTCGCACCGAACTCGCGGGCGATCGCCTGGCGGTCGGCGTGCCGGGACATCGCGACGATGCGCGAGGCACCGAGGCGGCGCGCGGCGAGGATCGCGCAGAGCCCGACCGCGCCGTCGCCGACCACGATCACCGTGCTTCCGGGCCCCACACCGGCCGACACGGCCGCGTGATGGCCGGTGCCCATCACGTCGGAGAGCGCGAGCAGGCTCGGCACGAGCGCGGCGTCCGGCTGTTCCGGCGTCGCGGCGAGGGTGCCGTCGGCGTGCGGCACCCGGACGAATTCGCCCTGGGCGCCGTCCGCGAAGCCGCCCATCCGGTCGCTCTGGCCCCACCAGCCGCCGTGCAGGCACGACGTGCTCACCCCATTGCGGCAGTTCGCACAGGTCATGTCGCAGTCGTAGAACGGGGCAATGACGAAGTCCCCGACCTTGATGCGCGCGACATCCGGCCCGACCTCCTCGACAACGCCGACGAACTCGTGACCGATGCGGCTCGGCTCGTCGGTGGGAGTCACGCCGCGATAGGGCCACAGGTCCGAGCCGCAAACGCAGGCCGCGACCACCCGCACGATTGCGTCTCCCCCGGTGCTCAATCCCGGGTTCGGCACCTCCTCGAGTCGCACATCGCGGGCGCCATGGATCACAGTTGCTTTCATACTGAGAGCCTAGACAGGCGCGCCTGAGCGTTGGTCTCCACGACATCCTCCTCGCCTAAAGTTGAGGGAACACGACGTTGAGGCAACACGATGGAGACGCGGATGCTCGAGGTGCGCGGGGTGGGCCGGTCCTTCGGCGAGCGGCAAGTGCTGCACGACGTCACCTTCGACGTGCGCCCGGGTCGCATGACCGGATTCGTCGGCAGCAACGGCGCGGGCAAGACCACGACGATGCGGATCATCCTCGGGGTGCTCAGCGCGGATGCCGGAACCGTGCGCCTCGACGGCGACGACCTGCTGCCGGAGGACCGGCGCCGGTTCGGCTACATGCCGGAGGAGCGCGGCCTGTACCCGAAAATGCGCGTCGCCGAGCAGCTCGTCTACCTCGCCCGGCTGCACGGACTCGACCCGGCGCGGGCTAAGCGCAACACCGCCGACCTGCTCGACCAGCTCGGCCTCGGCGAGCGCGCGGGCGACACGGTGCAGAGCCTGTCGCTCGGCAACCAGCAGCGTGCGCAGATCGCCGCGGCCCTCGTGCATGATCCAGAGGTGCTCGTGCTCGACGAGCCGTTCTCCGGGCTCGACCCGATCGCCGTCGAGACGGTGCTCGCGGTGCTCAAGTCCCGGGCGGATGCCGGTGCGCCGGTGCTGTTCTCCTCACACCAGCTCGACATCGTCGAGCGACTCTGCGACGACCTCATCGTGATCGCCGACGGCAGCATCCGCGCCACGGGCTCGAGGGAGGGACTGCGCGAGGAGCACTCCGGGCAGCGCTATGAGCTGCTCGTGGCCGGCGATGCCGGCTGGGTGCGCGAGGTACCCGGTGTGCGCGTCGTCGAGTTCGCCGGCAGTCGTGCCCTGTTCGACGTGGATGCCCCGCTGATCGCCCAGGACGTGTTGCGCCGGGCGATTGCCGCCGACACCGTCAGCGGCTTCGCGCGCAAGCGTCCGTCGCTCGCCCAGATCTTCCGGGAGGTCATCCGATGACTGCGCAGAGCACGCCCGCACCGCGCGCGCAGCTGCCGGCGGCGCGCGTCATCCGCCTCGTCGCCGCGCGGGAGGTCATCGCGCGGCTGCGCAGCCGGAGCTTCCTTGTGTCCACCGGCATCCTGCTCGCCATCGTGCTCGGCTCGATCGTGGTCGGCGGTATCGCGAGCGCGAACGCCGAGCTGCCGAAGGTCGCCATCCAGCGCTCGGTCATCAACGCGCTGCCCGACATGTCGGGATACGCGCAGACACTCGTGAGCGAGGTGTCCGAGGTGGAGCAGCTCGTGCGCGCCGGCGAGGTGGACGCCGGGATCGTCTCGAACTCGGAGGTCTCACCCCTCGGGATCACGGTGATCGGCCTCGACTCCGCGCCCGCCGGCCTGATCGCGCAGCTCAGCGTCGCGCCCGACGTGCGCATTCTCGAGCCGGCCGAGCAGGATCCGTTCTTCGCCTACCTCGTCGCGCTCGGCTTCGGCCTCGTCTTCTTCCTGTCCACGATCACCTTCGGCTCGACGATCGCGCAGAGCGTCGTCGAGGAGAAGCAGACCCGCGTCGTCGAGCTGCTGCTCGCGACGATTTCCGCGCGGTTGCTGCTCGCCGGCAAGGTGGTCGGCAACAGCATCCTCTCGTTCGGGCAGACGCTGCTCATCGCGCTGTTCGCGTCGATCGGGCTGCTCATCACGGGGCAGAGCTCCGTGCTCGCCGAGGTCGGCCCGTCGGCGGCGTGGTTCGTGGTGTTCTTCGTGTTCGGGTTCGTGCTGCTCGCCTCGATGTTCGCGGCGGCGGCCTCGCTCGTGTCGCGGCAGGAGGACCTCGGTGCCGTGATCTCGCCCGTCACGACGCTCGTGATGCTGCCCTACTTCGCTGTGATCTTCTTCAATGACAACCCGACGGTGCTGGCGATCATGTCGTACATCCCGTTCTCGGCACCGGTCGGGATGCCGATGCGACTGTTTCTCGGCGAGGCGCTGTGGTGGGAGCCGCTCGTGTCGCTGCTCGTGCTCGCGGTCACCACAGCGTTCGTCATTGTGGTCGGCGCGCGGATCTACTCGAACGCGCTGCTGCGCACCGGCACTCGGGTGAAGCTGGGCGAGGCGCTGCGCGGGTGAGACGGGGCTCTGGTGCCGTTCGGAGGCTGAGTGTCGCGTTGGTCGCACCGGTCAGCAGGAGAATCTGCAACACGCCGGCTCGTCCTGCCGAACGAGACGGCGTGGTGCGGAAACTCCTGCGTTGAGTGCCGCGACCGGGTGGGTGCCGGCGTGCCAGCATCCGCCGGTCCGTCACTAGCGGAACAGGACGGATGCTGAGCGTCCACCGCGCCCGCAGCCGCAGACAGCCAGGCGAGAAGAGAGCCAGGCGAGAAGAGACGCTCGGCAGGAGAATCTGCAACACGCCGGCTCGTCCTGCCAAACGAGACGGCGTGGTGCGGAAACTCCTGCGTTGAGTGCCGCGACCGGGTGGGTGCCGGCGTGCCAGCATCCGCCGGTCCGTCATTAGCGGAACAGGACGGATGCTGAGCGTCCACCGCGCCCGCAGCCGCAGACAGCCAGGCGAGAAGACAGCCAAGCGAGAAGACAGCCAGGCGAGAAGAGACGCTCGGCAGGAGAATCTGCAACACGCCGGCTCGTCCTGCCAAACGAGACGGCGTGGCGCAGAAACTCCTGCGTTGAGTGCCGCGACCCGGTGGGTGCCGGCGTGCGCCACAACACCAGCATCCGCACATCGCCGCACGGGAGGTTTCCGGACGAGGCGACCAGCGGCGAATGGGACACTAGTGTCATGACCCAGCTTCACGACACGACGTACCGCGGCTTCGCCTCCGACAACTACGCCGGGGCGCATCCCGAGGTCATCGCCGCGATCGGCGCCGCGAACGGCGGCCATCAGGTCGCCTACGGCGAAGACGTCTACACGGCCCGCCTGCAGGAGGTGATGCGTGGACACTTCGGCGAGCAGGTCGAGGCGTTCCCGGTGTTCAACGGCACCGGTGCCAACGTGCTCAGCCTCGAGTCGATCCTTCCTCGCTGGGGCGCCGTCGTCTGCACCGGGAACGCCCACATCCACACCGACGAGAATGCCGCGCCCGAGCGCATCGCGGGGCTCAAGCTGCTGACCGTGCCGGTTTCCGACGGCAAGCTCACCCCCGAGCTCATCGACACCGAGGCGTGGGGCTGGGGCGACGAGCACCGCGCGCAGCCGCTCGCGGTGAGCATCACGCAGTCGACCGAGCTCGGCACCGCCTACACGCCGGCCGAGGTGCGCGCCATCGCCGACCACGTGCATGAGCGCGGGATGACGCTGCACATGGACGGCGCCCGGCTCTCGAACGCCGCCGCGTCGCTCGGGGTGCCGTTCCGGGAGTTCACGACCGATGCCGGCGTCGACATCCTGAGCTTCGGCGGCACCAAGAACGGGCTGCTGTTCGGCGAGGCGGTCGTGGTGTTGAATCCGGATGTCTCGCAGGGCCTGATCTACCTGCGCAAGATGAACATGCAGCTCGCGTCGAAGATGCGATTCGTCTCCGCGCAGCTCATCGCGCTGCTCGAGGGCGACCTGTGGCTCAGGTCGGCGTCGCACGCGAACGCCATGGCGCAGCGGCTGCGCGCCGCCGTCGAGGGTATCGACGGCGTCACGCTCACGCAGCAGACGCAGGCGAACGCGGTCTTCGCGATCCTGCCGGCCGGGGTCGCCGACCGGCTGCGCGAATCTTTCCGGTTCTACGACTGGGACCCGGCCACCCGCGAGGTGCGCTGGATGTGCGCCTTCGACACCACCGAGGCCGACATCGACGCCTTCGCCGCGGCGCTCACGCGCGAGCTCGCGGCGTAGCGGCAGCCGCGTCAGTCCAGGCAGTCGGGTCGGTCCGGTGAGCGCAGACGCCGCCCGGTTCGTGTCGGGCACCACGCCCGGCACCCGGATCGTCGTGCGCTACCGCATCGACGGCATGATGACGGATGCACTCGGTCCTCTGGTCCGGGTCGACGACACGAGCTGTGTCGTCGAGACGAAACGGGGCCTGGTCGAGATCCCTCTGACCGACGTCGCCCTGGCCAAGGCGGTTCCGCCGCCGCCCGCGCGGCGCCGGCCGCGGGCTGACGGCGAGCCCCGCTGAGGCGCGCTGAGCCGCGCTGACCCGCCGCATCCGTCACATCCGTCACCCGGCCCCGCCGCATCCGTCACCCGGCCCCGCCACATCCGTCAGTCGACCAGCGCGGCCAGCCCGTCGATGCCCGTCACGACGTGGTCGGGGGCGGCGAAGTAGCTCGGGTAGGTCGCCCCGCTGCGGTTCACCCACGCCGTACGGAGGCCGGCTAGGGATGCGCCGTGGATGTCCCAGGGGTGCACGGCGACGAGCAGCATGTCGGCCGGCGCGGCCCCGCAGCGCACGACGGCGTGGAGGTAGGCCGCCCGGGCGGGCTTCCAGACCGGGGCGTCTTCGACGGTGAGGAAGGCCTCGAACTGGTCGGCCAGCCCGGCGTCGCCGAGCAGCTTCTGGGCGATCTGGGCCGAGCCGTTGGTGAGCGTCACGAGCCGATTCCCCGCCGCCCCGAGCGCGCGGATGCCGTCGGCGACGTCGGCGTGCAGGCCCAGCTCCCGGAATCCGCCGAGGATATGGGCGACCGCATCGCCGGGCTCGCGGTCGAGAGGAAAGCCGGCGAGCCGCGTTCGCAGCAGTTCCGCGGCGATGGTCGCGAACGGGGCGCTCGAGCCGGCGGCGGCGAGCGCGAACCCGTCGCGGAGGAGCGCGGTGAACCACTCGCCCGCGAGCTGCGGCGGCGCGCCAACGTCGCCGAACCTCTGCGCGAGCGGCGCCATGTCACTCAGGGTCTCGTTGACGTCGAACACAATGACGGCGGGGCGTGAGGGCATGTGGAACTCCGATATTCGATGCGCGGTCGGAACCCGAACGGCCCCCGACCACTCCATCCTCTCCCACACCCGCGAGAGATGTCGGGCGAGCCCGCGCGCCCGACGCCGAGGACTGGCAAGCTGGTGCTTGACGCCCGCCGAACGCCGCGGGCGCGAATCGGATGCCGACGGCGACAGCTACCGGCACGGGAAAGGTGACAGCGATGTCGAAGCCAGAGACGACAGCGGTGCAATCGCGACCCGAGTGGGAGGCGCTGGCGCGTCATCACGAGCAGGTCGCGGGAGACAGCATCCGCGCCCTCTTCGACGCCGACCCCGCGCGCACCGACGCCCTCACGTTCGAGTCCGCCGGCCTCGTGCTCGATGCCTCGAAGAACCTGGTCACGACCGAGACCATCGGCCTGCTCTGCGATCTGGCCCGGGCGACCGGCGTTCCGGAGCGCATCGAGCAGATGTTCTCCGGCGACCGCATCAACGTCACCGAGGGCCGGTCGGTGCTGCACGTGGCATTGCGCGCGGCACGCGGCGAGAGAATCGTTGTCGAGGGCGAGGATGTCGTCGCACCCGTGCACGCGGTGCTCGACGCGATGGGCGACTTCGCCGACAGCATCCGCCATGGGGACTTCCGCGGACACACCGGCAAGCGCATCCGCGCGATCGTGAACATCGGCATCGGCGGATCGGACCTTGGCCCGGCCATGGCCTCCGACGCCCTCGCCGCCTACAGCGACCGCAACCTCACGCTGAAGTTCGTGTCGAATGTCGACGGCGCCGACATCGACGAGGCGCTGCTGCACCTCGATGCCGAGGAGACGCTGTTCATCGTCTGCTCGAAGACGTTCACGACCCTCGAGACCCTCACCAACGCGCGCACAGCCCGCGATTGGCTGCTTGAGCGCCTCGGCGACCCGGCGGCGGTCAAGAAGCACTTCGTCGCCGTGTCGACGAACGCCGCCGAGGTCGCCGCGTTCGGCATCGACACCGCGAACATGTTCGGCTTCTGGGACTGGGTGGGCGGCCGCTACTCGATGGACTCCGCCGTCGGCCTGTCGCTGCTCATCGCGATCGGCCGCGACGGCTTCGCCGACCTGCTCGCCGGGTTCCGCGCGATGGACGAGCACTTCCGCACCACACCCCTCGAGCAGAACCTGCCGGTGCTGATGGGCCTGATCGGGCTCTGGTACAACAACTTCTGGGGCGCCGAGACCCACGCGGTGCTGCCCTACAGCCAATATCTGGCTCGCTTCCCGGCCTACCTGCAGCAGCTCGACATGGAGAGCAACGGCAAGTCGGTGGGCCTCGACGGCGAGAGCGTGCAGGTGCAGACCGGCCCGATCGTCTGGGGCCAGCCCGGCACGAACGGGCAGCACGCGTTCTTCCAGCTCATCCATCAGGGCACCAAGCTCGTGCCGTGCGACTTCATCGGCTTCCTGCGCCCCGTTCGCCTGGTCGGCGACCATCACGCACTGCTCATGGCGAACATGTTCGCCCAGACCGAGGCGCTCGCGTTCGGCAAGTCGCTCGAGGAGGTGCTCGCGTCGGGGGTGGATGCTGGTGTCGCACCGCACCGGGTGTTCCCCGGCAGTCGCCCGACCAACACGATTCTCGCGCCGACGCTCACCCCGTTCGTGCTCGGCCAGCTGATCGCGCTCTACGAGCACAAGGTCTTCACCCAGGGCACCGTGTGGGGCATCAATTCGTTCGATCAGTGGGGCGTGGAGCTCGGCAAGGTGCTTGCCGGCCGGATCGCGGACGATCTCGCGGCGGAGGACGACTCGGCCCTCGACCACGACCCGTCGACGAACGCGGCCATCCGCCGGTTCCGGGAGGCTAACGCCAGCTAGCGCGGAGTAGGGGTGGGCACAGCACGCAACCGCTCCCCCGCTATCGCGCGATCGCCGCGGTGATCGCCTCGCCGATGAACGGGCCCATCGTGCCCGCGAAGGTCACCGTGAGGTGGTCCTGGTCGCGGTAGACGTTGGCGCCGGCGATGACGACGAAGCACTCGTCGGCCGAGCAGAAGGTGTCGGTGAAGTCGAGAAGGGTGACCCCGGGGGTCGCGGCCGCGGCGATGGCGAACGGGTCCTCCTCGGAGAGCACATCCTCGCGCGGCACGGCGCAGTCGGCGGCATCGCCCCGCTGCAGGCACTTGTTCGGGTCGTCGGGGAGGTCTGGGTTGTCGACGATTGTGACGATCGGAGCACCCTGCGCCTGCGTCGTCCACGCGTCGGCGTAGCCGTCGGCGGCCGCGCGCACGGGGTCGGCCGCGACGATCGGCGTGGCCGCGATCGCTGCCGTGAAGATCGCGTCGTAGGGTTCGACCTCGGCGAGCTCCGCGGCGAGGTTGTCCTGGAAGGCCGCACAGGAGGAGGTGAACGCCGCGCTCGGGCCGCCGACCTCCGCCGTCGTCCACGGGCACGCGCCCTTGAGGTAGGTCGTGAGCGCCCATCCGTTCTCCTCGGCGAGATCGATCATCGCCTCGATGTACTGGTACGCGTGGCTGTCACCGATGAGCGCGACGCGCGGAGCGTCTGCATCCGTCGCTCCGAACTCGCAGCCGACGACGGCGGAGTCGTTGAGCTGCACGAAGCACTCGTCGCGCGTGGGGCCGTCGGCGTTGCCGAAGCCGGGGCTCGGAATCACGGATGCCGCGAGCTCGGGGTTCTCGCACCCGGTCGACGACGCGGCGCCGAAGCACTCCGGCGGGTTCTCGGCGATCTGTTCGAGCTGGGTCGCGGCGGCCTGGTACCTGGGGTTCTGGATCGCGAAGGTTCCCGCGACGAGCAGCGCGGTGAGCGCCATCGCGCCGAGCGACCAGGCGTAGGTGACCCGCGGGCGGCGGGAGGTGAGGTAGGTCCAGCCTCGGGCGGGATCCTCGACGTACTTCTTGGTCAGCCAGGCGAGCACGAAGCAGGCAAGGAACAGCGCGATGCGGTTGAGGGTGCCAAGGCCCCAGCCCGGAATGAACGGCGCGATGACGATGAGCGGCCAGTGCCACAGGTACAGCGAGTACGAGATGTCACCGATGAAGCGCTGCAGACGGCCGCCGAGCATCCGTCCGACATCGAACCAGCGCTCCTGCCGGTCGGAGACGATGATCGCAGCGGTGCCGAGCACCGGAAGCAGGGCGAAGTAGCCGGGGAACGGGGTCTCGCGGTCGTAGAAGTAGCCGGCGTAGAGGATCGCGGCGAGTCCGGCATAGCCGATGACGTTGGACAGCACCGCGCCGCGCGGGCGGAACTTCGGCAGCAGCGCGAGGAGCGCGCCGACGCCGAACTCCCACACGCGGGTGAAGGTGACGAAATAGGCCTCGGCCGGGTTCGACGCCGTGTAGAGCACGGAGGCGACGAGCGAGAGCAGGCTGACGCCGGCCACGACCGAGAACAGGAAGCCCCACTGCTTGCGCACGAAGTACTTGGCGCCGAGCCAGGTCGCGCCGAGCAGGATGAGCGGCCAGAAGACGTAGAACTGCTCCTCGAGCGAGAGCGACCAGTAGTGCTGCACGAGCGACTCGTCACCGGCCGCAAGGTAGTTCACGGAGCCCGCGGCGAGCGCCCAGTTCTCGACGTAGAAGGTGCTCGCGAGGATCTCGCGGAGGGAGGCGACCATGCCCGACAACGGCAGCAGGAACAGCGTTGCGAGGGTCGAGAAGATGAGCACCGCGATCGACGCGGGCAGCAGTCGGCGGGCGCGCTTGGCCCAGAACGCGGGGAGCGCGATCGTTCCGGTGCGCCGCAACTCGCGGGTGAGCTGGCCGGTGATGAGAAATCCGGAGATGACGAAGAAGATGTCGACGCCGATGTAGCCGCCGGAGAGGCGGCCCGGCCAGAAGTGGTAGACGACGACGAGGAGCACCGCGATCGCGCGCAGCCCCTGGATGTGCGGCTGGAAGTGCGCCGGGGCCCTGGGGGCGACGAGGGGCTCGTCGCGCGCGGCGACTCGTGTGTCAGACATCGCTCGTCAGGGTACCAGCCCCATGGCGCGATCAAGGATCGGGCCGCGCCCACCACGCCGCATCCGCCAACCTCCGACGAGCGGCGCCGCTGCGCTACTCCAGCGTCTCGACCGCCTCGATCTCGGTGTGCGGCGGCACGGTCTCGTCGGCCTTGGCGACGGCGAGGCCGTCTCCCCGCAGCTTCACGAGAACGGTGTCGCCGTCGCGGATCTCGCCGCTCAGCAGCGCCGTTGCGAGCTGGTCGTCGATCTCGCGCTGCATGAGCCTGCGCAGCGGACGCGCCCCGAAGAGCGGATCGTAGCCACGCTCGGCGAGCCAGGCACGGGCATCCGGGGTCACAGCGAGCTCGAGCCGACGGCTCGCAAGCCGGCGGGAGAGCTTGTCGATGTCGAGCTCGACAATCTGGCCGAGGTCGGCACTGGTCAGCGACGAGAAGATCACGATGTCGTCGAGGCGGTTGATGAACTCCGGCTTGAACGCCGTGCGCACCATCGCGTGCACCGCCTCGTGCTTCTCCTCCACACTGAGCGCCGGCTCGATGAGGAACTGGCTGCCGAGGTTCGAGGTGAGGATCAAAAGCGTGTTGCGGAAGTCGACCGTGCGCCCCTGCCCGTCGGTCAGGCGCCCGTCGTCGAGCACCTGCAGCAGAACGTCGAAGACCTCCGGATGCGCCTTCTCGACCTCATCCATCAGCACCACCGAGTAGGGGCGGCGACGGACCGCCTCGGTCAGCTGCCCACCCTGCTCGAAGCCGACGTAGCCGGGAGGGGCGCCGAGGAGTCGGGCGACGGAGTGCTTCTCGCCGTACTCGCTCATGTCGATGCGGATCATCGCCTTCTCGTCATCGAAGAGGAACTCGGCGAGGGCCTTCGCGAGCTCCGTCTTGCCGACGCCGGTCGGGCCGAGGAAGAGGAAGGATCCGGTGGGGCGGTCGGCGTCGGAGATGCCCGCCCGGGAGCGTCGCACCGCATCCGACACCGCACGCACGGCGGCCTTCTGCCCGATCAGGCGTTTGCCGAGTTCCGCCTCGAGGTGCAGCAGCTTCTCGGTCTCGCCCTGCAGCAGGCGTCCCATCGGGATGCCGGTCCAGGCTGCAATCACGGCGGCGATGTCCTCGGCGGTGACCTCCTCGCCGACCATCGGATCCTCGTCGGGGACGTAGTTCTCCGCCTCGCGCAGCTCGCGCTCGATGATCGGGATCTCGCCGTAGAGCAGCCGGCTCGCCTCGGTGAGGTTGCCGTCGCGCTGGGCGCGGTCGGCCTGCATCTGAAGCTCTTCGGCGCGCTTCTTGAGATTTCCGATGCGGTTGATCGCGGTTTTCTCCTTGTTCCAGCGTTCCTCGAGTCGCTCGAGGTCCGAGCTGCGGACGGCAAGGTCCTCGCGCAGCTTCTCGAGCCTGGCCTTCGACGCGTCGTCCTTCTCGCGCTTCAGGGCGAGCTCCTCGATGCGCAGCCGGTCGACGCTACGGCGCAGCTCGTCGATCTCGACGGGGGCCGAGTCGATCTCCATCCGCAGGCGGCTCGCCGCCTCGTCGATGAGGTCGATGGCCTTGTCGGGGAGCTGGCGTCCGCTGATGTACCGGTTGGAGAGGGTCGCGGCGGCGACGAGCGCGGCATCCGAGATCGGCACCTCGTGGTGGCTCTCGTAGCGCGGGTTGAGTCCGCGCAGGATCGCGATCGTGTCTTCGACGCTCGGCTCGCCGACGAACACCTGCTGGAAGCGACGCTCGAGCGCGGCATCCTTCTCGATGTACTGCCGGTACTCGTCGAGCGTCGTGGCGCCGATCAGTCGCAGCTCGCCGCGCGCGAGCATCGGCTTGAGCATGTTGGATGCTGCGACCGAACCCTCACCGCCGCCCGCGCCCATGAGGGTGTGCAGCTCGTCGACGAAGGTGATGATCTGGCCCTCGGCGGCGTTGATCTCCGCGAGGACGGCCTTGAGGCGCTCCTCGAACTCGCCGCGGTATTTCGCGCCCGCGACGAGCGCGGCGAGGTCGAGGGACACGAGGCGCTTGCCCTTGAGCGAGTCGGCGACGTCGCCGGCGACGATCCGCTGGGCGAGACCCTCGACGACGGCGGTCTTGCCGACGCCGGGTTCGCCGATAAGCACCGGGTTGTTCTTGGTCCGGCGGGTCAGGACCTGACTGACCCTGCGGATCTCGGCATCCCGCCCGATCACCGGATCGAGCTTGCCGAGCCGGGCTATCTCGGTGAGATCGACGCCATATTGCTGCAGCGCCGTTTTCTGTTCGTCGTTCGATCCGGGTGCGCCCTGCATGTTGGCCATGAATCGCCTCTCCCAAAGTTGAGTTGTATCGACTCAAGTTTAGGCGTGGTTCTCGCGGAAGCGCGACCCCTTGCGCTCGCCCACAGCGAACGCTCGCTTTCATCATTCAGGAGTTTGAGGGCCGGGCGGCTGTCATTATTCAGGAATTGGCCGGGCGGACGGCTGTCATTATTCAGGAGTCGGTGGGGTGGACGGGGCGGATGTTGCTGGTGAGGCAGCATCCGGACGCACTGGGGTCATATTGGCCCCAAACTCCTGAATTGTGAAAGTCTCACCGAACCCAAACCCCTGAATGATGAAAGCTTGTTGACCCCGGAACTCCTGAATGATGAAAGACGAGGGGGCCGGATGCTGGCGGCATCCGACCCCTGGCCAAAGGCGTTACTTCGCGTCGAGCGGCAGCAGGATGCCCTTCACCGACGGGTCGGTCGCGAGGAACTCCTGCACGGCCGGGTCCTGAAAGGCCGCGACGAGCTTCTGGATGTTGTCGGTGTCGGCGTAGTCGCTGCCGATCGTGAGCTGGCCGGCGAACTCGTCCGGGGCGGCGGGGGCGAAGATCTGCTGCTGGAGCGGGATCTTCGCGGCGAGGTAGTACTCGGTGTAGCCAGCGGCGGCGTCGATGTCGGGCAGCGCGCGCGACTGTGCGGCGAAGTCGAGCAGCACGAATTTCAGGTTCTTCGGGTTGGTCGCGATGTCGTCCTGGGTCGCGGTGCCGGCCGTCGCGCCGTCTTGGAGGGTGATGAGCCCGGCGTTCTCGAGCAGCCAGAGCCCCTGGGCCTCGTTCGCGGGGTCGGAGTAGAGCGAAATGGTGGCGCCATCCGGGATCTCCTCGACGCTGCCCCACTTCTCGGACCACAGCCCGAAGCCCCAGCGGAAGACCGGCGTCGCCGCGGTCTCACGGAAGTCGGGGTTGGCCTCGAGCACCTGACTCAGCCAGAGCTTGTGCTGGTAGATCGTGCCAGCAACCTCACCCTCGCTCACCGCGCGGTTGATGGTGTTGCTGTCGGAGAGACCCTTGAACGCGACCGTGATGCCGTAGTCGGCCGCCACGTTCTCGGCGACGAACTCGACGAGCGCCTGCTCGGCCGCGTTGCCCTCCGCCGTCGCGATCACGAGCGTGGCGCCCGCGACCTCGTTCGGCGAGACGCTCGGGATGAGCTGCGGGATGCCGATCGCGGCGGCGACGGCGACGGCGGCGACCGAGGCTCCGGCGATCCACGGCCAGCGGCGGCGCTTCTTGAGCTCGAAGCCGTGCGGCTCGTCGGGGTTCTGCGAGGTGGGCCTGGTGATCGTGTCCTGGGACATGGTGGTTCCTTTCGACGTGCTGTGGGGTTGTTTCAGGGGACGAACGAAGACTGCGAGGGCGTGCGTGGTCGACGGAGGCCCGGTTGGGGGCTCCGAGGGTGATTCGGTCGGAAGCGTCCCCGCGCTCAGGCGGGGACGGGCATCGCCTTCGCTCGCCTTGACGGGCGGTCGCGGGAGTGCGGCGTCGCGAGCCGAACGAGCCGGTCGCCGAGCAGCTGCACGGAGGCGACCGTCGCGACGAGGATGATGATCGTCGCGAGCATGACCGTGTTATCGAAGCGCTGGTACCCGTAGGTCACGGCGACGTAGCCGATGCCGCCGGCGCCGATCGTGCCGGCGATCGCCGAGTACTCGATCATCGCGATCGTGTTGATGGTGAGTCCGCCGATGATCGCCGGCAGCGCCTCGCTCAGCTGCGCGGTGCGGATGATCTGCAGCGGCGACGCCCCGGACGCCCTCGCGACCCGCACGAGTGTGGGCGGCACGCCGCGCAGCGAGTTCTCGACGATGCGGGTGAAGAACGCGATCCCAGCGATCGCCATCGGGACGACCGCCGCTGCAATGCCGATGTTGGTTCCCGTGATGAAGCGTGTGAACGGCACGATCGACGCCATCAGGATGAGGAACGGCAGCGACCGGCCGATGCTCACGATCCAACTGATCGTCTGGTGCAGTGCGGGGTTCTCGAACAGGCCGCCGGGGGCGAGGTTGTGCACGAGGGCGCCGAGCGGCACCCCGAGGAGCACGACGATGACCATGACGATGCCGACCATGATGAGGGTGTCGAGCAGCGCGGGGAACACGAGTGCCGGGATCTCGGGGATCGGTACGTTGTTGCCGGTCGGCAGCGCGGCGCGGATGCCGGTGGCAAGCGAACTCAGCGGCGCGCTCACGCGACACGCTCCAGCGCGGGCGACGACTCAGCGGTCGGGACCGCGGCATCGACGGAGATCGCAGGCACAGCAGCATCCGGGCGATCGGGCACCGGACGGGCGTCGAGCCCGAGCTGGCGGGCGGCAGCCACGAGCCGGACGGGGTCGACCGCGCGCACGCCGATGCTCGCGTGTCCGACGGTCTGTCCGGCGACGGTCTCGATCGACGCGCCGAGCACGGAGACCGGGGCGTCGAGCTCGCTCGCGAGGCGCAGCACCCAGTCGGCCGGTACCGCGGCGGAGGTGTAGCTCAGGAACCAGTGCGTCTCGCCGTGCTGCGGTGCGGCGTGCGGGCGGGCCGGGCGGAGGGCGCGGCCGAGGGCGGATGCCGGGTCGCGCAGCAGGTCGACGATGCGCCCCGACTCGACGATGTGGCCGTGGTCGAGGCGGGCGACGGCATCGGCGACCTGCAGCACGGTGTCCATTTCGTGGGTGATGAACAGGATGGAGAGATCGAGGTCGTCGCGGAGCTCCTTGAGCAGGGAGACGATGGATGCCGTCGACTCGGGGTCGAGGCCGGATGTCGCCTCGTCGGAGAGCAGCACCTGCGGCCGCAGCGCGAGGGCCCGGGCGATGCCGACGCGCTGGCGCTGTCCGCCGGAGAGCTGGTGCGGGTAGTGCCCTGCGCGGTCGGAGAGCCCGACGCGGTCGAGAAGTTCGGCGACGCGGCGCTTCGCCTCGGCCGACGTCACGCCGAGGTACTCGAGCGGCAGCGCGACGTTCTGGGCGGCGGTGCGGCGGCTGTAGAGGCCGTCGGACTGGAAGATCGTTCCGATGCGTCGGCGGGCCGCGCGCAGCTGGCGCTCGCCGAGCCGGGAGAGGTTCTCGCCGTTGACGAGCACCGAACCGGAGGTCGGCCGCTCGAGCAGGTTGACGCACTGCGCGAGGGTGGACTTGCCGGCGCCGCTGGGTCCGACGACGGCGAAGATCTCGCCGGCGTCGACGCGGAAGTCGAGCCGGTCGAGGACGACGGTCGCGTGGGCGCCGTGACCATAGACCTTGGTCAGTTGTTCGATGCTGATCATGGCCGTGAGCCTATTGTCGGCTCGGCGCGGGCTCCTAGCCGCGACGAAACAGTGTTGCGTCGCGTGACGGCGTGTGACGGGAATGGCTTCTGCTGGGTGAGCTGGTCGCGTGGTTGAGCTGGTCGCGTGGGTCGTGCAGTCGTGCCGCGACCGCGTCGAACCCGGCCGGGATGAGCGGGTTGCCTGGGTTGTGCGGGTTGACTTGCGTCATCGTGGTGCGGTGGCCTGAGCATCCGCCCGCCGCACCACACCGCTAACCCCCGGCACCATCAGGAGCCACAACGCGTGCTCTCAGCAGTGCCCTGCACTCGGCGCGCCGAACTTCGGGCCGACGGTGCCCCATCACGCCGAGAGTGCCCGTTCGAACAGGCACACTCGGCGCCAACAGGCACACTCGGCACCGCCGACGCGCGGGCAGCCACCTCCGCGCTGAGAGTGCCCGTTCGAACAGGCACACTCGGCACCAATAGGCACACTCGGATCTCGACACGGCCGCGCGCGGACTGCTTAATCGGTTTGGTCGCTGCTGGTGGAGAACTTCGAGCAGGTCGAGCAGGTCACGCAGGTCGAGCAGGTCGCGCAGCGGCCGTGTCGAGACCCCGCCGCGGCTCAGGTCAGTGCCGGGGCGGGCAGCTTGCCGCCGCGCCGCGGTGTGCGGGTCGGGTCGATTCTCACGGGTGGGATGAACCAGGGCACGTTGTCGATGACCTGCACCGTCCACCCGTTGTGGATGACGTGGTGGTGACCGGTGCACAAAAGGATCCCGTTGTTCAGGTTCGTTTTCCCGCCGTGCGACCACCAATGGATGTGGTGCGCCTCCGTGTAGGAGGGCGGACGCCCACAGCCGGTCACCGCGCAGCCGGCGTCGCGTTCGGCGAACGCGATCCGCTGCGCCTTTGAGAACAGCCTCCGGCCGACGCCGAGGTCGAGGACCTCGCTCTTCCCGCCAAGGACCGCTGGGATCAGTTCTGCGTCCGCGGCGAGGATCCGGGCGGCACCGGCGGTGATGGGTTCCTCGACGCCGTCCAACTGCGCCGCGCCGAGTCCTGACTCGAGCTGCTCCAACGTCATCCGGATCACCAGGGTGGTGTGCGGGAGGGTTCCGGGTGCGGTGGTGCAGCCCATCATGTGCCGGGCGACATCGATCAGGGCGTCGGCGGCGATCCGCGGGATGGTGCGCAGGTCGGCAAGCTCGACATGATCGGCCGAGCACGCATCGCGGTCAACGCCCTCGTTCCCGTGGCTGTGGCCACCCGCGGGCTCGGCCTCGAAGCGCACCGTGCGCAGGGCGTCGCCGACCATCGCGTCGATCATCGTCCGCACGTATCCGGCACCGAGCGGGTCGAGGTCGATCGTGCACCGCTCCAGCCCGTTGCCCTGCTTGCTCCAACGCAATGACCTCAGCGCGATCAGCGCCTCCTCCCGTGGTGCGACCCCGTCGGTATCGAGCGCGTCACGCCAGGAGATCGCGAGCTTCCGCACCGTGTCCGCTGGATGGGCGGCGGCGAACTCGACCAGCTCCGACTCTGCCGCGACCAGATGCTCGGGCAGGGCGCGTGGGGCGGCCTGGGTCAGGTTGGTGATGATCGCCTGCGCCGCATCCACCTGCACCGCACCGGTGTTGACGGCGTCGGCGACGAGAGGGAACGGTGCGGGGAGCCGCTCCCCGAGCAGGGACACCGGTGCGGTGGTGGATTCGCCGAGGCGGACCGTCTTCCCGGCCTCGGCCAACGTCACACGGCCGAGGTCGGTGATCAGCGCCGCGGGAGAGGTGTGTCCGGAGGACTTCGCCAGACCGCCCTGACCCAGGGACGGGCGGGAACGGACGCTCAGTTCACCGGCGGCCCGGATCAGGAGGGCGTCGACCTGGCGTTTCAGGTCGTAGCCGGACTGGATCGCCCGCAGCAGGCCCGCGTCGGACATGGTCTCCACATCCAACTGGGCGGAAGCCACAACGACCGCTTCGCCGAACGCGCCCATGGTCGCATCGGGAGCGCCGGCATCGGGGTGTTCGCCGACCTGGTCGCCGAACCCGGTGAGCGCACCAGCCCACACCGACGCGAACGCAGAAGCGCTGTCGATGAGCGGATCGGTTGTCTTGGACATACCCACATACTGACAGGCGCCACCGACATTCATGCGGACACCAAACAACACCCTGATCTGGGGTATTGCCTGTGGACAACCCTCCCGGAACAGGCCCTGTGGAGGAGGACTTGGGCGGCCCAGCAGGCCCGGTCAGCTCTCGGTGTGCCCGAGATCGAGGCCCCGGACGAAGCGCATCGACGGCTTCGCGATCGCGGTCAGCTCCAAGACCATGACCTCGTTGCGTCCGTCGCGCACCAGCGGTCCGGGCACGACGAGGGTGTGCTGCGGGCCGCGGCTCCAGTAGCGTCCGAGGTTGAAGCCGTTGATCCAGACCACGCCCTTGCCCCAGTGGCGCGTGTCGAAAAAGAGGTCAGTTCCCTCCGAGCCGTCGAATTCCGCCAGCGCGAAGGACGGACCGGCGATCAGCCGGGCGTCCATGTCATCGCCCTGCCGCAGCACCGCGGCGACCTCCTCGATGCGGCCGAGGTCGAGGGGCGCGATGTCCCACTCCCCCAGCGGCTCTCCGTCGAGGGTCGCGGGGCCGATGAGGCCCTTCGGTTCACCGATCCGGTCGCCGTAGTTGACCCGGCCCTGGTCCTCGACGAGCACCTCGAGCCGTGCGCCCACGGGGATGCTGATCGAGGTGTCGTGCTGGTCTCGCGACAGTACGCCGCCCGGTGAGCCATCCACGAAGACCTGCGCCCGGTCGCGCACCTCGGCGAAGGTGAGCACCGAACGAGCGCCAGCGACATCCGGCGAGCGTTGCGGCAGCTGAACCCGGTACAGCGCGAAGCCCGAATACTGCCCGGCGTCGTCCATCGTCGGCAGATCCGGGTGCCGCGAGAACTCACCGAGAAGCCCGACCACCTGACTCAACGGCACCGATGCCCCGAGCGGCACCTCGAAGGCGGGCACACCGGCATCCGCCCCCGCCGGGTTCGACGCCGCGTCCCCGGCGGGCGACGGCTCCGACGCCGCCCCCGCCGGGTTCGACGCCGCGTCCCCGGCGGGCGACGGCTCCGACGCCGCCCCCGCAGACTCCACCCCCGGCACCGGCGCGTACCGGGCGATCACCTCGCGGAACGCCCAATACTTCTCCGTCGGATGCCCGGCCTCGTCGAGGGGCGCGTCATAGTCGTAGCTCGTCACGATGGGCTCGTAGGTGCCCTTGTCATTGGCGCCGTTCGTGAATCCGAAGTTCGTGCCGCCGTGGAACATGTACAGGTTCACGGATGCGCCCGCGGCGAGCAGGTCGTCGAGCTCGCGGGCGGCATCGGCTGCGGACGTGGTGTGGTGGTGCGCGCCCCAGTTGTCGAACCAGCCATCCCAGAACTCGGCGCACATGAGCGGGCCGGTGCTCTGGTGCTGGCGCAGCGTCTCGAGCCGGTCGGTCGCGCGCGACCCGAACGAGGCGGTCAGGTGCAGCCCGGGCAGGCTCCCGCCTTCGAGCATCCGGTCGGTCGGCTGGTCGATGGTCGTGAGCGGAACGGTGATGTCGCCCGCCCTCGTCAGGTCGGTGAGCGCCTGCAGGTAGAGCTTGTCGGAGCCGTAGGCTCCGTATTCGTTCTCGACCTGCACGAGGATCACCGGTCCACCGCGATCGATCTGCAACTCGGCCACGATCGGCAGGATCCGGGCGAAGTAGCGCTCGACGGCCGCGAGGAACCGTGGCTCGAACCGGCGCACGCCCACCTTGGAGTCGCGGAATAGCCACGCCGGAAGTCCGCCGTTGTCCCACTCGGCGCAGATATACGGGCCGGGGCGCACGATCGCGTACATCCCCTCGGCCGCCACGAGCTCGAGAAAACGGCGCAGGTCGAGGCCGCCGCCCAGGTCGAAGCGGCCCTCGACGGCCTCGTGCGCGTTCCAGGCCACGTAGGTCTCGATGGTGTTGAGTCCGAGAAGCCTGGCTTTGTGGATGCGGTCGGCCCAGAGGTCCGGATGCACGCGGAAGTAGTGCAGCGCCCCGGAGAGCACCCGGAACGGCCGCCCGTCGAGCAGGAAGTCATCGGCGCCGATGGCGAACGAGGGCACGGCTCAGCGGGTCGAGACGGTGACGGTGAACTTGGCGTTGCGGCCGACCTGCCGGGTGGCGCCGACCGCGCGGGTGAGCGCGGCCCGGTAGGACAGGTGCGAGTTGAACACCGTCCACAGCTCGCCGCCGGGCTTGAGCACCCGTGCGGCCTCCTCGAACAGCTTGAGGGCGACTCCCGGATGCACCGCCGACCCGACGTGGAACGGCGGGTTGAGCAGCACGAGATCCGCGCATCCGTCCGGCTGAGTGGACAGGGCGTCGTCGCGCACGACGGTGAACGGCAGGTCGTTGGCGAGGGCCGTGGCGCGGGCGGATGCGACGGCCGCGGCGGACTCGTCGGTCGCGAGAATCGCGAGGCCGGGCCGGGCGCGGGCGAGGGCGGAGGCGAGGATGCCGGTGCCGCAGCCGAGGTCGACGGCGGTCACGGCATCCGGCTTCATCTCGCGCAGGAAGCCGAGCAGGTAGCGCGTGCCGATATCGAGCTTGGTGCTGGCGAACGCGGCGCCGTGCGCACAGACCCAGAGCCCGAGGTCGTCGTGGAATTCGCGCGCCGGGTAGGTGCTGTCGCCGGGTGCGGGCAGCCGGGAGATGATGACGCGGGACTTCTGCCGTCCGAGCGAGGCGCGCACGTCGCCGAAGTGGCGGGCGTAGACCTCGTTCATGGCGATCGACATGTGCTTGAGCCGCCCGCCGCCGATCACGGTGACCTCGGGGTGGGCGAAGCGCGCGATCGCCCCGGCGATCTCGTCGAGGGCGGCGAGGCTGCGCGGGAGCTGCATGAGCACGACGCGGGCGCCGGAGAGCAGCTCCTCGCCGAGCTCGTGGTTGGTGTGCTCGCCCTCGAGCCCGGTCGTCGTGGCGTTGTGGGCCAGTGCGAGCTCGCCGCTCAGGGGATCCTGGTGTACCCGCACCGCCGTCGCGTCGTGCTGCGCGATCGCCCCGAGGGTCAGCGCGCCATAGTGGTCGCCGATGACCACGACCTCCCCCGTTCCGGCCGACGCGAGATGCGCCGCGGCCTCGTCGAGGATCAGACGGTCGCTCGCGTCGACGGCGAAAAGGTTCTCCGCCTCGACGTCGGGGTAGCGCCGGAGGGCGTCGAAAGAGAACTCTGGCACCCCACTACCCTAGGGGCGCGGCCTCCAGGAGGTTGCGCCCGCCGCGGTACCTGGCCCCGTGGTGCTCCTCGAACAGGCGCGCGTTGCCGGCTCCGAACAGCCGCTCACGGAAGGTCGACTCCTCGTACTCTGTGCGGTACAGACCCCGGCGCTGCAGCTCGGGAACGACGTATTCGATGAAGTCCTCCGCGGTGCCGGGGGTGAGGAACTGGCGCAGGTTGAAGCCGTCGAGGCCGGTGTCGCGCACCCAGCCCTCGATCGCATCCGCCACCTGGACCGGGGACCCGGCCACGTAGAAGGGCCCGCGATCGAACCGGGTGACCTCCTCGAGCGCCTGCCCCACCGTCGTGGTGGCGGTGTACTGCCGGCGACCGGACTGGGCGTTGTCGCGGCCCGCCTTCGCCTCGGCGCGCAGGATCTCGGAGATCACAGCATCCTTCGGGTAGGCGGCGAGGTCGATTCCCGCACCGCCGGCGTGCGCGAGGTAGCCCTCTGCGCTCGACAGCGACCGGAAGTTCTCGGCCTTGCGCTCGGCGTCGTCGCTGTCCCTGCCGACGATGATCACCGCGGAGGCGTAGGTCTTGATGTGGCTCTCGTCGCGGCCGAGCAGCTGCGCCTGTCGGCGGATGTCGGCGACGTTCTCGCGGTAGACATCCAGGTCGCGGCCGCCGACGAACACGCCCTCGGCGTGCTTGGCGGCGAAGGCCCGCCCCCGGTCGGAGCTGCCGGCCTGGAAGAGCACCGGGGTGCGCTGCGGCGACGGCTGCGACAGGTGCGGGCCGGCGACGGAGAAGTGCCGGCCGACGTGGTCGATCGCGCGCACCTTCGCCGGGTCGGTGTAGACGCGACGCTCCCGGTCGATGATGACCGCGTCGTCGTCCCACGAGCCCTCCCACAGCTTGTAGAGCACGTCGAGGTACTCGTCAGCGAGCTCGTACCGGTCGTCGTGGCCGACCTCGTCGGCGAGGCCGAAGTTGCGCGCGGCATTCGGCAGGTACGAGGTGACCACGTTCCAGCCGAAGCGCCCCTTGGTGAGGTGGTCGAGGGTACTGGCACGCCGGGCGAAGGCGAACGGGGGCTCGTAGGTGGTCGAGAAGGTCGCGGCGAAAGCGAGGTACTTGGTGACCGCGGCCATCGCCGGGATCACGAGCAGTGGATCGTTGCTGGGAATCTGCACGGCCTCGCGCAGGGCCGTCTCCGGGCCGTCGCGGTAGCCGTCGTACGCGCCGATCACGTCGGCGAGGAACACCGAGTCGAACAGTCCCGCTTCGAGCAGCTTGGCCTGCTCGATCCAGAAGTCGAGGTCGTTGAAGCGGTGCCGGGTGTTCGCGGGGTGCACCCAGAGTCCGTGGGAAATGTGCCCGACGGTGTTCATCTCGAACAGGTTGAAGCTGATCTGATTGCTCATGGTTGGTGAGGGGGCCTCTCTTCGGACGTGATTTCAACTGTTACGTCACCCAGAGTCACACGCCGCGGCTCCCGCGGGCGTTATTCACCCATGCGGGTGTAATCGCACCCGCATGAGTGAACAGCATGCGCGCGAGCGCGGGAGCGGCCGGCCCCTCTCGCGTCACTGGGGCGTCAGACCGCCGCCACGCCCACCCGGTAGTTCGCGCCGCGGTGCTCGTCAGGCAGGCGGTCGCCGCGTCCGTGCAGCTTCTGCCGCAACGTGCCCTCCTCGTACTCGGTCGGGTAGGAGCCGCGCTTCTGCAGCTCCGGGACGACGAAGTTCACGACGTCCTCGAAGGTGCCGGGGGTGATCGCGTAGGCGAGGTTGAAGCCGTCGACATCCGTCTCCTCGACCCACTCCTCGAGCTGGTCCGCGATCTCGCTGGCCGAGCCGACGATGAACGGGCCGAGCCCGCCGATCGCTCCGGCGCGGGCGATGTCGCCCACGGTCCACTCGCTGCCGTCATCGTTCGCGGCCTGGAAGTTCGCCACCGTCGACTGGATCGCGTTGCTCTGGACGTTGCCGATCGGCTCGTCGAGGCCGTACGCCGAGAGGTCGACGCCCATCCATCCTGACATGAAGACGAGGGCGCCCTCCTCGCTCGCGTAGCTGAGGTAGTCGAGGTACTTGGCCTGGGCCTTCTCGCTTGTCTCATCGGTGATGATCGTGAGGAGCGTGTAGATCTTCGCCGAATACCGGTCGCGGCCGGCGCCCTCGAGCGCATCGCGCAGCTTCTTAACGGTCTCCTTGAGCACGGGCTTGGTCGACGCGGCGACGAAGATCGCCTCGGCGTTGCCTGCCGCGAACGCGATTCCACGGCTGGATGCGCCGGCCTGGTAGATCACGGGAGAGCGCTGCGGGCTCGGCTCGGCGAGGTGGATTCCGGGAACCTTGAAGTGCTTTCCCTCGTGGCCGATGTGGTGCACCTTGCTCGGGTCGGTGAAAACGCCGGTCTCCCGGTCGCGCACGACGGCGTCATCCTCCCAGGAGCCCTCCCACAGCTTGTAGAGCACCTCGAGGTACTCGTCGGCGTGGTCGTAGCGGTCGTCGTGCTCGAGCTGGTCTTCGTTGCCCATGTTGCGGGCGGCCGAGGGCAGGTAGCCGGTGACGACGTTCCAGCCGACACGGCCGTTGGTGAGGTGGTCGAGCGTCGACATGCGGCGCGCGAAGGGGTACGGATGCTCGTAGGCGGTGCCCGCGGTGACCCCGAAGCCGAGATGCTCCGTCACGTAGGCCATCGCCGGGATCACGAGGAGGGGATCGGCGACGGGAATCTGCGCGCCGTTGCGGATCGCGGCCTCGTTCGTGCCGCCGTAGACGTCGTAGGTGCCGAGCACGTCGGCGAGGAAGATGCCGTCGAAGCGGCCCTTCTCGAGCAGTTTGGCGAGCTCGGTCCAGTAGTTGAGGTCGGTGTAGCTCGCGGACCGGTCCTCTGGGTGGCGCCAGAGCCCGGAGGACTGGTGGGCGACGCAGTTCATGTCAAAGGCGTTGAAGCGAATCTGTCGGGGCATACGTTCCATGGTGGGGCCCGTGGCGGTTTCGCGCCCGTCCGGCCGCAACACGGCGTCACACTCGCGCCGGCCGCTTTCATTATTCAGGAGTCTGGGGGCCGGGGGGGGCGGTCATTATTCAGGAGTCTGGGTGCCAGGCGACTTTCACTATTCAGGAGTCGGCGGCTGACAAGTCACCATTCCCGACTGGGATGCCGCCGAGCCCGCAGCATCCGTCCCCTGCGCCCCACAAACTCCTGAATAATGAAAGCCACAATCAGCAGTCACTCCTGAATAATGAAAGCCACAATCAGCAGTCACTCCTGAATAATGAAAGTCAGGCGGAGACCTGCCGCTCGACCGCGTCCGCGCTCAGCACGGCCTGGATCACCATCATCGCGGCGCCGAGCACGCCGGCGGCATCCGTCGCCCGCGACGCCACGATGCGCAGCTGCGCCGTCGACAGCGGCAGGGAGCGCTGGTAGACGACCTCGCGGATGCCGGCCAGCAGGTGCTCCCCCGCGGTCGCCAAACCGCCGCCGATCACGATGATCGACGGGTTGAGCAGGTTCACACAGGTGGCGAGTACGGTGCCGATGTCGCGGCCGGCCTGGCGCACCGCTGCGATCGCCGCCGGGTTGCCAGCCCGCACGAGCTCGACGACATCGCGGACCGTGGATGCCGGGACCCCGCGCTCGCGCAGGCCCGCGGCGATGGCCGGCCCGCCGACGACGGCCTCGAGGCATCCGGTGTTGCCGCAGCGGCACACCACGTCGTCCGCGTGCGGCACCCGCACGTGGCCGAGGTCGCCGGCCGCGCCGACGGCGCCGCGCTGCAGCTGCCCGCTGCTGATGATGCCCGCCCCGATCCCTGTCGAGGCCTTCACGAACAGCAGGTTGTCGTGCTCCGGCCACTCGGTCGCCTGTTCGCCGAGCGCCGAGATGTTCACGTCGTTGTCGACGAACACCGGTACCTCGAGCTGCTCACGCACATAGCCGGCGACGTCGAAGCCGTCCCAGCCGGGCATGATCGGCGGGCTGATGGGGCGTCCGGAGGTGTGCTCGACGGGACCAGGCAGGCCGATGCCGATCCCCGCGAGATCGCCGACGGGGCGGCCGTTCGCCGCCAGGACCTCCCGCACCTGGGCGACGGCCCAGTCGAGGACGACCCGCGGGCCGGCGGCGATGTCGAGCTCGCTCCGCCGGCGGTCGAGGATCGTGCAGGCGAGGTCGGTCAGGGCGACGACGCCGTGGGTGGCACCGATGTCGACGGCGAGGACGACCCGGCCGCCGGGATTGAAAGCGAACCGTGACGGCGGCCGCCCGCCGGACGACGCCGCCTCGCCCACCGCGGCGACGAGCCCCGAGGCGAGCAGCAGGTCGACCCGCGCGGCAACGGTCGAGCGGGCAAGTCCGGTGATGATCGCGAGCTCGGCGCGGGTGCGCGGCCTGCCGTCGCGGAGCAGCTGGAAGAGGTCGCCGGCGCGCGAGGAGCCGGCCATGGCGGCCGGGGCCGGGGCGAAGGGCGACATGGCTCAGTTCTAGCACCTTCTGCGCGCGGCATGATGGCTGGATGCCGAATTGCAAGCGACTTTTGTTTGACAATCGACAGAAGTAGGAACAGGCTTGCACCTGCCCCGCGACGGCCGGGCACACCGATGTGCATCAAGGAGATCCCCGTGTCAGACCCCCAGGCCTATTCCGTGCAGCTCTACTCGGTGCGCGACGCACTCGAGGCCGACCTCGCCGGCACCATCGCGAAAATCGCGGCAATCGGATTCACCCGGGTCGAGCCATACAACTTCGTCGCCACGGCCGAGCTCGGTGCCGCGCTCCGCGCCAACAGCCTCACGGCGCCCTCGGGCCACGCCCCGCTGCTCACCGACGACCAGCACGAGATCTTCGCCGCGGCCCGCGACCTCGGCATCGGTACCGTCATCGACCCGCACCACCCGGCCGAGAACTGGACGAGCGTCGACGACATCGAAAAGACCGCGGCCGAGCTCAACGCCGCGGCGGCAGTCGGCGCCGAGTACGGAATCCGGGTCGGCTACCACAACCACCAGTTCGAGATCGAGAACCGCTTCGACGGCCGCACCGGCCTCGAGGTGCTCGCCGAGAACCTCGACCCCGCCGTCGTGCTCGAGGTCGACACCTACTGGGCGGCCGTCGGCGGCGAAGACCCGGTCGAGCTGCTCGCGCGCCTCGGCGACCGCGTGCGGTTCATTCACATCAAGGACGGCCCGGTGAACATGGACAAGGACGCCCAGCTGCCCGCCGGCCAGGGCAACATCGCCATCCGCGAGGTCATCGCCGCGGCATCCGCCCTCGAGGTCGGCGTCGTCGAGTTCGACGCGTACGCCGGAGACATCTTCGAGGGGCTCGCCGAGAGCCTCGCCTTCCTCACGGCCGAACCGTCCGACACAGGCACGAGCGCGGTCAGCGCATGAGCCGCACCGGACCCGTCGGCGTCGCCCTCATCGGCGCCGGCGTCATCAGCGCGCAGTACCTCGACAACCTCACGAGCTTTCCCGACGTCACGGTGCACGTCATCGCCGACCTCGTCGAACAGGCCGCGGCCAGCCGCGCCGCCGAGTACGGCATCCCGGTGCACGGCGGAATCGCCGCGGCCCTGGACCACCCCGACGTCGAGATCGTCATCAACCTCACCATTCCCTCCGCCCACGTCGAGGTGGCCCTCGCCGCCGTCCGCGCCGGCAAGCACGTGTGGAGCGAGAAGCCGTTCTCGCTCGACCGCGAGAGTGGACGGATGCTGCTCGCCGAAGCATCCGCCGCGGGCGTGCGCCTCGGCTGCGCGCCCGACACGTTCCTCGGCGCCGGCCTGCAGTCCGCCCGCCGGATGATCGAGCGCGGTGACATCGGCACCCCGCTCACCGGGATCACGATGTTCCAGGCGTCCGGGCCGGAGGCCTGGCACCCGAACCCCGCGTTCCTCTACCAGGACGGCGCCGGCCCGCTGTTCGACATGGGGCCGTACTACTTCACCGCCCTCGCCCAGACATTCGGCTCGGTCAGCCGCGTCGCCGGGATCGGCTCGAAGTCCCGGGCCACCCGCACGATCGCGACGGGCCCGAAGGCCGGCGAGGTCTTCGACGTCAACGTTCCGACCTCGGTCGGCGCGCTCGTGCAGTTCGCGAGCGGACAGTCGGCGCAGAGCACCTTCAGCTTCGAATCGCCGCTGACCCGGATGGGCTTCGTCGAGATCACCGGCACCGAGGCGACGCTCTCGCTGCCCGATCCGAACCACTTCGGCGGCGACCTGCGCATCCGTCGGGCCGGCGACACGGAGTGGACGACCGCCCCGGCCACCGGGTCGACGGCCGGCCGCGGCGTCGGAGTGCTCGAGATGGCCCGCGCCATCCGCGCGGACCGTCCGCACCGCGCGCAGGGCGAGCTCGCCTTCCACGTGCTCGACACCATGCTCGCCGTGGCCGAATCGATCGAGACAGGCGCCTTCGTCGACGTCGCGAGCCGCATCGACGCGGTTCCGGCCCTGCCCGAGGACTGGGATCCCACCGCATCCACGCTGTCCGTCGGGTCCACCGCGTGACCGGCGCGCCCCTCGGCGTCGCCGTCATCGGCTACGAGTTCATGGGCAAGGCGCACTCGCACGCCTGGCGCAACGTCGGCGCCATCTTCGACGCTCCCGCGATCGAGCGTCGCGTGCTGGTCGGCCGGAACGAGGAGCAGGTCGCCGCGGCGGCCGTCCGCCTCGGCTGGCAGGAGCACTCGACCGACTGGCGTGCGGTGATCGCACGTGACGACATCGACATCGTCGACATCTGCGCCCCCGGTGCTCTGCATGCCGAGATCGCGGTCGCGGCGCTGGCCGCCGGCAAGCACGTTCTCGTCGAGAAGCCACTGTCGAACACCCTCGACGAGGGCGAGGCGATGGTCGCCGCGGCGAGCGCCGCCGCCGCGCACGGCATCCGGTCGATGGTCGGGTTCAACTACCGCCGCGTGCCCGCACTCGCCCTCGCCCGCCAGCTCATCGCGGACGGCCGGCTCGGCGAGGTGCGCCAGGTGCGCGCGAGCTACCTGCAGGACTGGCTCGCGGATGCCGATGCCCCGATGTCCTGGCGCCTGCGCGCCGAGACGGCCGGCTCCGGCGCGCTCGGCGACATCGCCTCGCACGCGATCGACCAGATCCACTTCCTGCTCGGCGAGGGAGCCTCGGTGAGCGACGTCTCCGGCCGGCTGCACACCTTCGTCGATACCCGCCCCGGCCCGTCCGGCGACGAGCCGGTCACCGTCGACGACGCCGCCTGGGCCACACTCGGGCTGACCGGCGGGCCGGTCGGGGCCGGCGCGATCGCCTCCGTCGAGGCATCCCGCGTCGCGCTCGGCGCGAAAAACGCCCTGCGCATCGAGGTGTACGGCAGCCGCGGCAGCCTGACCTTCGACCTCGAGCGGCTCAACGAGCTGAATCTCTTCGACGGGGACGACAGCGCCAAGACGCGCGGCTTCCGGCGCATCCTCGTCACGGAGCCCGAGCATCCGTACGTCGGCTCCTGGTGGCCGGCCGGCCACGTGCTCGGCTGGGAGCACAGCCACACACACCAGATCCGCGACTTCCTCGTGGCAATCGCGGAGGGGACCGCCCCGTCGCCGTCGTTCGCCGACGGCCTCGCCGTGCAGCGGGTGCTCGCCGCCGTCGAACGCAGCGCCGCCGACCGCGGTGCGCGGATCGACCTCGCCGCGCCCACCACCATTTAGGAGAATCGTTCCATGCCTCGCAACTTCACGCTCTTCACCGGCCAGTGGGCCGACCTCCCGTTCGAGAAGGTGGCCGAACTGGCTGGCCAGTGGGGCTACGACGGACTCGAGATCGCAGTCTCGGGCGACCACCTCGACGCCTGGCGCTGGGACGACGACGCCTACATCCAAGGCAAGCTCGATATTCTCGAGCGCAACAACCTCAAGGTGTGGGCGATCTCGAACCACCTCACCGGACAGGCCGTCTGCGACGACCCCATCGACTTCCGGCACCAGGCGATCGTCGGCCCGCGGGTGTGGGGCGACGGCAAGTCCGAGGGAGTGCGCGAGCGCGCGGCCGAGGAGATGAAGCTCACCGCGAGGCTCGCCCAGCGGCTCGGTGTCGGCACGGTCGTCGGCTTCACCGGGTCGTCGATCTGGCAGTACGTGGCGATGTTCCCGCCCGTGCCGGCCGCGATGATCGAGGCCGGATACCAGGACTTCGCCGACCGGTGGAACCCGATCCTCGACGTCTTCGACGAGTGCGGCGTGCGGTTCGCGCACGAGGTGCACCCGTCGGAGATCGCCTACGACTACTGGTCCACCGCGCGCACGCTCGAGGCGATCGGGCACCGGCCGGCGTTCGGGCTCAACTGGGACCCGAGCCACTTCATGTGGCAGCAGATCGACCCGGTGGCGTTCATCTCCGACTTCGCCGACCGCATCTACCACGTCGACTGCAAGGACACGAAGATGCGGATGGGCGGCGGCCGCAACGGCATCCTGTCGTCGCACCTGCCCTGGGGCGACCCGCGACGCGGCTGGGACTTCGTCTCGGCCGGGCGCGGCGACGTGCCGTGGGAGGAGAGCTTCCGCGCCCTGACGGCGATCGGCTACAGCGGACCGATCTCGGTCGAGTGGGAGGATGCCGGGATGGACCGCCTGCGCGGCGCCCCGGAGGCCCTCGCCTTCGTGAAGTCGTTCGACTTCGAGCCGCCGACGTCGTCGTTCGACGCCGCCTTCAGCCAGTAGCCGTGTTCAGCACGTAAACCGCGTTCAGCCGATGGCCCGGGCGAGGTAGGGGGCGGTCACGCTGTCCGGATGCCGCAGCAGGTCGCCGGGGGTGGCCTCGGCGACGACCGTGCCGCCGCGGTCGCCGCCGGCCGGCCCGAGCTCGATGACCCAGTCCGAGGCAGCGACGACGTCCATGTTGTGCTCGACCGCGATGACGGTGTTGCCGGTCGCCGTGAGCGACTCGAACACCTCGACCAGGTAGCGCACGTTGGCGGGATGCAGCCCGCCGGTCGGCTCGTCGAGCACGAAGATCGTGCCGGCGCGGCTCGGCCGCTGCAGCTCGGTGGCGAGCTTGATGCGCTGCGCCTCGCCCCCGGAGAGCTCCGTGGCGGGCTGGCCGAGGGTCAGGTACTCGAGGCCGACGTCGGTGAGGGCGTCGAGGGCGCGGCGCACCGGCGGCACCGCGGCGAAGAACTCCCGCGCCTGCTCGACGGTCATGCCGAGCACCTCGGCGATGTTCACGCCGTCGTAGCGCACCTCGAGGGTCTCCGGGTTGTAGCGGGATCCCGCGCAGGTAGGGCAGGGCGAGTAATTGTCCGGCATGAAGACGAGCTCGATGCTGATGAACCCCTCGCCCTTGCAGGTCGGGCAGCGTCCACCGTCGACGTTGAACGAGAATCGGCTGGCCGTGAAGCCGCGCGCCTCGGCATCCGCGGTCCTCGCGAACAGCTGGCGCACGGTGTCGAACAGGCCCGTGTAGGTCGCGAGGTTCGAGCGCGGCGAACGTCCGATGGGCTTCTGGTCGATCGAGATGATGCGCTGCGGGGATGCCTCGACCTCGTTGTGCGCGTCGACCCGCTCGATGATGTCGGCCAGCAGCGACGACTTGCCCGATCCGGAGACCCCGGTGATCGTCGTCATGACGCCCATCGGGATGCTGACCGACACGTTCCGCAGGTTGTTGCGGGAGAGGTTCTCGAGCCGCCGCCACGACTCGGGCGTGCGCGCCTCGCGAGGCCTGGGCCCTGACGCGGGGAACATGAACCCCGCCGTGACAGAGTCCGTGACGTGCTCGAGGGCGTGCGGCGGCCCGCTGTGCACGACCCGGCCGCCCTCGGTGCCCGCGCGCGGGCCGACGTCGACGAGCCAGTCGGCGCGGCGGGCGATGTCGAGGTCGTGCTCGACCACGAAGAGGGAGTTGCCGGCGGAGATGAGCTGCCGCAGGGCCTCGTAGAGTGCCGCGGCGTCGGCCGGGTGCAGGCCCGCCGAGGGCTCGTCCATCACGTAGAGCACCCCGAAGAGCCCCGACCTCAGCTGGCTCGCGAGCCGGATGCGCTGCAGCTCCCCCGGCGACAGGTCGACGCTCGACCGGTCCATCGACAGGTAGCCGAGCCCGAGGCGCACGATCGCCTCGACCCGCACCCCGAGATCCCTGACGAGCGCGCGGGCGGCGGATGCGGCGGGCGCGCCGTGCTCGTCGGCGCCGTGCGCTTGCGCATCCAGTCCGGCATCGAGCACCTCGCACAGCCGGGAGAGCGGCATCGCGACGAGTTCGGCGATGTCGTATCCGCCGAAGCTGACCGCGAGGGCAGCCTGTCCGAGCCGCTTGCCGCGGCAGGTGGGGCAGGCCCCGACCACGATGTACGGCTCGAGGCGCTGCCGCTGCGACTCCGACTCGGTCTTGGCGTAGTTGCGCATGAGGTAGTTGCGGGCGGAGTACCAGGTGCCGTTATAGGGCCGGTCGTTGCCGCCCTCGCGCACATTGACGCGCACGGTCGGCTCCTCGTCACTGAAGAGCAGCCAGTCGCGGTCCTCCCGGGAAAACTGCTGGAACGGCAGGTCGATGTCGTAGCCGAGTTCGCTCGCGATGCGCCGAAAGTTGACGCCCTGCCAACCCCGGTTCGCCCACACGGCGATCGCGCCGTCGTTGATCGACAGCGTCGGGTCGGGCACGAGCAGCTCCTCCGTCGTGCTGCGGCCGACGCCGAGGCCGTGGCAGGTCGGGCAGGCGCCGGCGACCGTGTTCGGCGAGAAGGCGGCGGCCGGCAGGTGGGCGGCCCCGGCTGGGTAGCTCCCGGCCCGACTGAACAGCAGCCGCAGCACGTCGGAGAGGGAGCTGATCGTGCCGAGGGACGACCTCGAGCTCGTACCGCCCCGGGACTGTTTGAGCGCGACCGCCGGCGGCAGGCCGTCGAGCGAGTCGATTTCGGGCGCACCGACCTGGTCGATGAGTCGGCGGGCATACGGGGCGACCGACTCGAAGTACCGGCGCTGCGCCTCGGCGAACACCGTACCGAACGCGAGCGACGACTTGCCCGACCCCGAGACTCCGGTGAAGACCACGAGGCAGTCGCGTGGAATGTCGACGTCGACGCCGCGCAGGTTGTGCTCCCGGGCGCCGCGCACCCGCACCCAGCCGGAGGACCCCTGGGGCAACGGATGCTCGCGGGCGGGGGACGAGGTCGATTCGGGCATCCGTCCACCGTAGACCCGGTCGCCGGGGCATCCGCCCTGCGGCCGGTGGCTGTCATCATTCAGGAGTCAGGCGGCGCGGTGGCTGTCATCATTCAGGAGTCAGGCGGCGCGGTGGCTGTCATCATTCAGGAGTGACCGGTGCCGGCAGCATCCATCATTCAGGAGTCCCGGCGCGCAGGCCGCGGCCATCTGGGACCAGAGTGGCGGACGAGGCCGCCGTTGCGGTTTCGGCCCCCGGCGAGCTGGCTGGTGGGCCAGACCTCCTGAATGATGACATCTCCTGACCGCCCACACTCCTGAATCCTGAAGCCAGCTCGCCGCCCAGACTCCTGAATGATGACAGCCAGCCGGCTGGCCAACTCCTGAATAATGAAAGCAGAAACGGCCGGGGCGTCAGTCGAACAGCACGGGCCGCCAGACGACGAGCTCGTTGCTGCGCTGCGCTCGGGTTCCGGCGGGAAGTGAGATCACGTAGCCGGACTCCTTGGCGGCGAACACGCGCCGCCCCGGCCGGTTGAGCATCTCGTCGGCGAGCGCCGACTCGAGCTCGCGCACCCGCGCCGCAAGCTGCGCCACCTGGTCCTCGAGGGTCAGAATGCGCCGGATGCCCTCGAGGTTGAGACCCTCCGCCGTGAGCCGGCCGACCTCCCGCAGCTGCTCGACGTCGCGCATCGAGTAGCGGCGGGACTTGCCGGCCGTGCGGTCCGGGCTCACGAGCCCGAGCCGGTCGTACTGGCGGAGGGTCTGAGGATGCATGCCCGCGAGCTCGGCCGCCATTGCGATGGCAAAGATCGGGGTATTCACATCCATCACGGGCCTCAGATCTTCGCGCGGTCCAGCAGGTCGAGACGCGGGTTCTCCTGCGGGAGCGCGGCGGCGAACTCGGCGAGCGCCTTCTCCGCCGCAGCGTTCAGGTGCGACGGCACTGCGACCTGCACTGTCGCGAGCAGGTCGCCCGTTCCCTTGGCGGTCTCGACGCCGCGACCCTTGATCCGCAGCACGCGGCCACTCGGGGTGCCGGGGGCGACGCGCAGTCGCACCGGCTCCCCGCCGAGCGTCGGCACCTCGATCGTCGCGCCGAGGGTCGCCTCGATGAACGTCACCGGAACGTCGACCCGCAGGTTCATCCCGTCCCGTTCGAACACCGGATGCTTGCGCACCGACACTGTGAGCACGAGGTCGCCGGGCTGTCCGCCATCCGGACTCGGTTCGCCCTTGCCTCGCACGCGGATCTTCTGCCCGTCCGAAACGCCCGCGGGCACCTTGACGTTCAGCGGCCGGCCGTCGGACGGCTGCAGGCGAATCGTGTCGCCCTTGATCGCCGTGGCGAAGTCGAGAGCGGTGGACGCCGTGTAGTCGCGCCCCTTTGTCGGCGCACCAGTTCCGCGGAAACCGCCGGTCGACTGGCCGAAGCCACCGCCGCCGAACAGCCCGCCGAACAGGTCGTCGTAGCCGGCGGCGCCAGCACCAGCGTTGGTGTAGGTGGGTCGCTGGCCTCCCCCGAACATCCCGCCGAAGACGTCGTCAAATCCGCCGCCCTGGCCGCCACCTCCCGCCGTGAAGCGGGGGCGCCCGGGTCCCATCGCCCGCATCTGGTCGTACTCGGCCCGCTGTTCCGAATCGCCGAGCACCGCGTTGGCCTCGCTGATCTCCTTGAACTTCGCCTCGGCGGCGGCATCGCCCGGATTCGCATCCGGGTGATACCGCCGCGCGAGCTTGCGGTACGCCTTCTTCAGCTCGGCAGCCGAGACATCCTTCGCGACGCCGAGAATGGCGTAGAAGTCCTTATCGAACCAGTCCTGGCTAGCCATACGATTCCTATTCGGCAGGAACGTGAACGGCGACCTTGGCGGCGCGGATGAGGCGGTCGCCGAGGGCGTAGCCCGGTTCGATGACGTCGGCCACGGTGTTCACCGTGACGTCGGGAGACGGCAGCTGCACGAGGGCCTCGTGGAAGTTGGGGTCGAAGGGCTCGCCCTTCTCGCCCACCTGACGCAGCCCGTACTTCTCGAACCCGCCGCGCAATTTCTGCGCGACGAGGGCGAGCGGGGTGCCCTCCACGAGGTCGCCGTGGCTCTCGGCGCGAACCAGATCGTCCATCGCGGGAAGCAGCGAGCGGAGAACCTCCGCGATCACCGCCTCACGGTTGGCCGCCCGGTCGCGCTCGACGCGCATCCGGAAGTTCACGAGCTCGGCCTGGGCCCGCTTCATGTCGTTCCGCATGTCGGCGATGAGGTCGCGTTCGGCCTCGGCCAGAAGGTCGACGTCTTCCTCGCTCAGCGAGGTCTCGACATCGGCATCCTCCGCCTGGATGAGGTCGTCCACTCCCTCGACCACGGCGGTATCGCCGTCTTCCGACTGCTGCTCCGGAGCCGTCTCGGGCTCGATCGGCTCGCCATCGTGGGGGTTCTGCTTCTCGTCTGACATCTGCTACTTCTTTTCTGGCTCGTCGTCCACGACCTCGGCGTCGACGATGTCCTCGTCGCTGCCGTTGTCGGCGGACTCGTCGGCCGGGGCCTCCGGAGCTGCCTGGCTCTGTGCGTAGAGCGCCTGGCCGATCTTCTGCTGCGACTCGCTGAGCTTGTCGAACGCGGTCTTGATGGCCGCATCGTCCTCGCCGGCGAGCGCGCTCTTGAGCGCGTCGACATCCGCCTGCACGTCGGTCTTGACGTCGTCCGGCAGCTTCTCGTCGTTCTCCTTGATCAGCTTGTCGGTGGAGTAGGCGAGCTGCTCGGCCGTGTTGCGGGTCTCGGCCGCCTCACGGCGCTCCTTGTCCTCGGAGGCGTGCTCCTCGGCCTCGCGCACCATGCGCTCGATGTCTTCCTTCGGCAGCGACGAGCCACCGGTGATCGTCATCGACTGCTCCTTGCCGGTGCCCTTGTCCTTGGCGGACACGTGCACGATGCCGTTGGCGTCGATGTCGAAGGTGACCTCGACCTGCGGGATGCCGCGCGGGGCCGGGGCGATGCCCTGAAGCTCGAACGTTCCGAGGTTCTTGTTGTCGCGGGTGAACTCGCGCTCGCCCTGGAAGACCTGGATCGCGACGGACGGCTGGTTGTCGTCGGCCGTCGTGAAGGTCTCGCTGCGCTTGGTCGGGATGGCCGTGTTGCGCTCGATGAGCTTGGTCATGATGCCGCCCTTGGTCTCGATGCCGAGGCTCAGGGGGGTCACGTCGATGAGCAGAACGTCCTTGCGCTCGCCCTTCAGCACGCCGGCCTGGAGGGCGGCGCCGACGGCGACGACCTCATCCGGGTTGACGCCCTTGTTGGCTTCCTTGCCGCCGAGCAGGCTCTTCACCATTTCGGCGACGGCGGGCATGCGGGTCGATCCGCCAACGAGCACGACGTGGGCGATGTCGCCCACCGAGACTCCGGCTTCCTTGATGACGTCCTGGAACGGCTTCTTGGTGCGGTCGAGGAGATCCTTGGTGAGATCCTCGAACTTGGCGCGGGTCAGGGTCTCGTCGAGGTTGGCCGGACCGTTCTCGGTGAGCGAGAGGTAGGGAAGCTGGATCGTCGTCGACATCTGCGACGACAGCTCCTTCTTCGCCTGCTCCGAGGCCTCCTTGAGGCGCTGGATCGCGATCTTGTCCTTGGACACGTCGACGCCGGTGGTCTCCTTGAACTTCTGGATCAGGTAGGCCACGACGCGGCCGTCCCAGTCGTCGCCGCCGAGGCGGTTGTCGCCTGCGGTCGAGCGCACTTGGATGGTGGAGAACTCGTCGTCCTTGCCCACCTCGAGCAGGCTCACGTCGAAGGTTCCGCCACCGAGGTCGAAGACGAGGATGAGCTCGTCTTCCTTGCCGCGGTCGAGGCCGTAGGCCAGCGCGGCGGCGGTGGGCTCGTTGATGATGCGGAGCACGTTGAGTCCGGCGATCTCGCCGGCATCCTTCGTCGCCTGGCGCTCGGCGTCGTTGAAGTACGCCGGAACGGTCACGACGGCGTCGGTGACGGGCTCGCCGAGGTACTGCTCGGCGTCGCGCTTGAGCTTGCCGAGGATGCGCGCCGAGATCTCCTGCGCCGTGTACTTCTTGTTGTCGATGCTCGTGGTCCAGTCGGTGCCCATGTGGCGCTTCACGCTGGAGATGGTGCGGTCGACGTTGGTGACGTTCTGGCGCTTCGCGGTCTCACCGACGAGCACCTCGCCATCCTTCGTGAACGCAACGACGGACGGGGTCGTGCGGAAGCCTTCGGCGTTCGCGATGACGGTCGGTTCTCCACCTTCGAGAACGGCCACAACCGAGTTGGTGGTTCCGAGGTCAATTCCTACTGCTCGAGCCATGTGCTCAGTGCTCCTTCGTGGTCGGTCGCGAGGTACGCGGGGTAGTTGAGCCTCGCTGTGTCAAGTTTGCAGGGACCTCTGACGCCTGTCAAGTCGGAAGCGAAAAACTTGAGTCGACGCGGCTCAACTCACAGGTTCGCGGAGCCGACCCTTTCCTGTGAACCTCCTCCATCGGGTAACTATCCGGGCTCACCCTCGGTTAGGTGGAAGCATGACTCACGAAACCAATGTCCAGAAGGCCGAACTCCTCCGCTCGCTCCACGTGCCGGGCACCCCGCTCATCGTCACCAACGTCTGGGACTCGATCACGGCCCGCATCGTCGCCGCCTCCCCCGGCGTGAAGGCCCTCGCGACGGCCAGCCACTCGGTGTCCGAGGCGCACGGCGTGCCCGACGGCGAAGGTCTCAGCGTCGACCAGGCGATCGCCGCAGCAGCGCTCATCATCCGCTCCGTCGAGCTTCCCGTGAGCGTCGACTTCGAAAAGGGCTATTCGCCGGATGCCGCGGGCGTCGAGGCCAACGTCGCCCGGCTCATCGAGGCCGGGGCATCCGGGATCAACATCGAAGACAGCCGCGGCAAGCCGAAGGCACCGCTGTTCGATCTCGATACCGCCGTCTCGCGGGTCGCGGCCGTGCGCGCCGCGGCCGACAAGTCGGGCGTTCCGCTCGTCATCAATGCGCGCGTCGACGCGCTCGCCGGCACTCCCGACGACTGGAACGACGCGATCGTGCGCGCGAACGCCTACCTCGCGGCGGGCGCCGACGTCGCCTTCGTGCTCGGGCTCGGCACCGAAGACAAGGTCAAGCGCGCCCTCGACGAGATCGACGGCATGATCTCGGTCATCTCCAACCCGGCCTCCGTGCCGCTGAAGCGCCTGGCCGAGCTCGGGGTCTCCCGCGTCAGCTTCGGGCCGGGCACGATGGGCCTCTCCCTCGCCCACCTGCAGCAGGCCGCGACCCAGCTCACCGCGCTGGGCGACTACCCGGCGGAGCTCGCCTTCACGTTCTAGGTTGGGCCAGGATGCTCCGGGCCGCGCGGCGTAGGCTGCGGGCATGTTCTCCCCCGGATTGCTCGGTGCCGCTGCCTCCACCGCAGCGGCACTCGGAGCGTCACCGACGCGCGACGAGCGCAGCGCGGGCGTCGGCGGCGGACTGCTGGCGGTCTGGATCATCCTCGACCTCATCGTGCTCGCCGTCTGCGTGTACGTCGTTCGGCGGCGGAAGCCCTCCGACCGCGGTTGACGGGTCTGACGGGGGCGGATGCTGCCCGTCCCCGCATCCAATCCGATTCCCAGCCCGGTTCCGAATAGGCTTCACAGAGGCCGTGTGTCGAGCATGGCCAGATCCCGCGTGGACCTCGCCGACGAGGCCAGCACGACGAAAGCGATCACGATGTCCGCAGCCCAGTCCCTTCGTGCTTTTGAGCTTGCGACCCGGCCGATCCACCCCCACACGCGCATCGCTCTCGATAAGCGCTGGGCCGACCTGCCCGAGCACGTCAAGACCGACAACCAGCTGCTCGGCCGTTGCGCCGTCGGCTGCGAGGGCACCCACGGGGTGTTCCCCAAGTGCGATCTGACCTGCTCGCCCTGCTACCACTCCGCCGACGCCAACAAGGTGCGCATCGACGGCGAGCACACCCTCTCCGAGGTGCACGAGCAGATGGAGTTCCTGCACCAGGTGCGCGGCCCGCGCGCCCACGCACAGCTCATCGGCGGCGAGGTGAGCCTGCTGCCGGCGAAGGACCACGCCGAGGCGCTGCTGACCATGCGCAAGTTCGGCCGTGAGCCGATGTCGATGACCCACGGCGACTTCTCCTACGACTACCTGCTCGACGTGGTGCTCGACGAGAACGGGCAGCCGCGCTTCAAGAAGGTCTCGTTCGCCGCTCACTTCGACTCGCTGATGCGCGGCCGCCGCGGTGCCGTGCGCCCCCGCAACGAGGCCGAGCTGAACCCGTTCCGCGAGACCTTCGCGAAGATGTTCGTCGACCTCAAGAAGCAGCACGGGGTCAGCTCCTACCTCGCGCACAACATGACCGTGACGCCCTCCAATGTCGGCGAGGTCGCGAGCGTCACCCGCGACGTGCTCGACATGCCCTACGACATGATGTCGTTCCAGCCCGCCGCCTTCATCGGCGACGACCGCCGCTGGAAGGAGGACTTCACCGAGGTCACCATCGACGCGGTCTGGGACCAGATCGAAGAGGGTGCCGGGCACAGGATTCCGTGGAAGGCGACCCAGTTCGGCGATCCCCGTTGCAACCGGTCGACCGTCGGGATGCGCGTCGACGGCCGGTTCGCCGTTCTGCTGGATGCTGACGACCCGCGCGACATCGCCGCGCGCGACCGGTTCCTCGACCACTTCGGCGGCATGATCTTCGGCGACATCCCGAAGCACATCCTCACGATCAAGATCATCCGCGCGATCGCCGGCCACCCCGGCGACATCCCGCCGCTCATCGGGCTCGCACGCCGGGTTGTCAAGCGCGCCGGAGGCGTCGGCAACATGATCCGCGCGGCTCGAAAGGGCAAGCTCGGCTTCAAGACCTTCGTTGTGCACAACTTCATGGATGCGGCCGAGGTCGCCCCCGCCTGGGCGCTCATGGAGCAGGGCATCACGAGTGACGACCCGAAGATCAAGGAGACGCAGGAGCGCCTCGGCTCGTGCATGTACGCCATGAGTCACCCCGAGGACGGCCGCACCGTTCCCGCCTGCACCCAGCATTCGGTGCTCGACCCGATCGAGAACATCGGGCTGCGCAAGCTCCTGCCGCTCATCGGCCGCAGCGCCGCCGACCCGGCGATCGTGTCGCGTCCGGATGGCCTGACGGCCGTGCGCTCGACCGGCAAGGCGAGCCAGTAGCGTACGGCTACGCCCGCACGGCCGAGACCGCCGCTGGCGGGAGCGACACCGCCACCCGCGACCCGGCCTCGACGCCGTGCCCGGGCGGCAGCTCCGCGTTCAGCTCGACTGAGTCGGCACCCGCGGCGCCGAACCGGATCGTGAGCAGCCGGCGCGGGCCGAGATTCCGGATGCCGGTGACGACACCCACAACCCCGTCGGAAGCCGCATCCCCGCCGAGCGCACGCACGCCGACCGCCTCCTGCCGCACGACGAGAGTCGCGGCACCCTCAGAATCATCGCGCCCCGCATCCAACGGAATACTCCCCAGCGCCGACACGTGAAGGCCGCCCACGACCATCCCGGGAACCTCGTTGAGCCCGCCCATGAGCCGCGCGACTCGCACTGACACGGGGCGGTTGTAGACGCCATCGACCGTGTCGTGCTGCAGCAGCTCGCCCTCGTGCAGCACGGCGATGCGGTCGGCGACCGCCGACGCCTCATCGCGGTCGTGGGTGACGAGCACAATCGTCGGCGACAGTGCGGAACGGATGTCGTCGATGAGTGCGTGCATGTCGGAGCGCAGCTCGGGGTCCAGAGCACTGAACGGCTCGTCGAGCAGGAGCACGCGTGGCCGCGCCGCGAGCGCCCTGGCGATCGCGACGCGCTGCTCCTGCCCGCCGGAGAGTTCCCGCACCGACCGGCGCCCGTAGCCGCCGAGCTGCACCATGTCGAGGTAACGCTCGGCGTTGCGCCTGGCCGCCGCGCGCGGCACCCCGGAGACCCGATCGGCGAAGGCGACGTTGTCGAGCACGCTCAGGTGGGGGAACAGCAGCGGCCGCTGGAACACCATTCCCATCCCGCGCCGCTCGGGGGCGAGGCCAGCAACAGCGACCCCGTCCACGAGCACCTGGCCCGAGGTCACCGGGTCGAGGCCGGCCATGACGCGCAGGATCGTGCTCTTTCCGGAGCCGCTCGGTCCGAGGATCGCGGTGCACGAGCCCGCGGCGACATCGAGGGTCACGGCGTCGAGCGCGGGCGCGTGCTCATCCGAGAAGCGCTTCGACACGGCGTCGAGGAGCAGGTGGGAGGTCATCGGGTGGCTCCAGGCTCGTACAGTCGGGACCGTGCGGAACGCGGGTCGATGGAATCGGGGCGGCCCCGGCGGGACCCGGCGCCTCGGCGGCCGGCGAAGCCGAGTAGCAGGAGCAACGCGAGCGGGGGCAGGATCGCGGTGAGCGAGAGGATCGCGACGGCCGAGTCGTTGCCGATGCCGGCGGCGCTCGAGGCGATCACCAGCGGGAGGCTCACGACGGCGCCGCCGCCGATGATGACCGTGACGATGTAGTCGCTCCAGCCGACGAGGAACGCAAGGAACGCCGCCCGGGCGAGGGCGGGGGCGACGAGCGGGATGTGCACCCGCCAGAGCACGGTCCACGGCGAGGCGCCGAGGGTGCGTGCCTCCTCCTCGAACCGGATGTCGTGGGCCGCGTAGGCGACGCGCATCGCGAAGGTCGTATAGGGCAGCGCGATGACGACGAGCACTAGTACGAGGCCGACGAGCGGTGGCACATAGGCGCGCAACAGCACCACGTTCAGCCCCATGACGGCGGCGAAGGGCGGCAGGGCGATCGGCGCGAGCAGCACGAGACCGACGGCGCGCGGCCAGCGCACCGTGCCCATCGTGAGCGCCCGCGCTGCCGCGGCTCCGAGCGGCGTCGCGATCGCGGCGACGACGAGGCCGAGCGCGAACGAGCGCCAGAAGGCGGGCACGGCACCCTGAGCGATCGCCGACTCGATGCCGTCGGTTCCCCACACGGTCGGCAGCACCGCGGGGAACGACCATCGGTCCGCGAAAGCCCACAACGCGAGCGGGACGAGCGGCACGAGGAACCAGAGCGCCAGCAGTGTCGCACTGAGCACCCGGCCGACGCGGCCGGCGCCGCGTGAGTCGGTCAGCCGGGAGCCGGGGTCTCCGGGAAGGCGCAGCCGGCCGGCAGCCGGCCACTGGGGTTCGGCGGTGAGGGCACGGGCCTGGATGCTCATCGCGCGCTCACCGCCACAGCGCCGTGCGGCGGAGGGCGAGGAAGGCGATCGCGACGACGGCGAGCGAGATCGCGGTCGTGACGACCGCGACTGCGGCAGCCTCGGGGCGGGCGGTGAGGGTGATCGAGTCGAAGAGCCGCAGCGCCATGACCGGCAGCGGTTCGGGGTAGCTGCGCCCGAGCAGCCAGGCGACCTCGTAGGAGCCGAGGGTGTACACGAACACGATCGTCGACGAGATGACGAGGGCGGGCAGGCAGAGCGGGATCATCACGAACCGCAGCCGCTTGAGGCGTCCGGCGCCGAGCAGTGCCGCCGTCTCGTCGAAGCTCGCGACGCGGGTGGCGAGGGTGCCGGCGACAACGAGCGCGACGAAGGCGGACTCCTTCCAAGCGTACTCGGCGACAACGGCAACCCACCACGGTCCGCCGACGAACCGGGGCCAGGCATCCGCGTCGATGCCGAGCAACCGGGGCAGCAGGCCGGAGTCGGCGAGGAGCAGCCCGATCGCCGCGGCGCCGACGAGGTGCGGCACCGTGACGGTCGCGGCGCTGATGGTGGCGACGATCCGCCCGCCCCAACGGCCCGAGACGATCGCGAGGGCCGCGGCGAAGCCGACCACCGCCGCGATCGCGGTGGAGGCCGTGGCGATGCCGAGCGACACCCCGATCGACACCGGCAGCGCTCCGGACTGCGCCGTGTAGGCGTCGAGGCTGAGCCGCACCGGGCCGATCAGCGGCAGCAGCCCGAGGCTCTGCGCGACAGCCGCGCCGATCCCGCCGCCGAGCACAAACAGGGCGGGGACGACGGCGGGCAGCACGAGCAGTGTGCCGCGCAGCCCCGGCCGCCCGCCGGCAGCCGTACGGCCGGGAAGCGGCGCGAGACTCATGCGTGGACCGGTCGCCTAGCGGGCGCCGAGTACTCTCGTGCGCCAGCCCTCGTCGAGAGGCGGCACCCACGCGGCGGACAGCTCGGGGTTCGCGTTCTTCGACAGGATCTCGTAACTCGGCACGACGGGCGACTCGGGCAGCGCGTCGAACAGCGCCTGCTCATCGGATGCGAGGGCGTCGTAGTCGAGTACCGTGAACTGGCCCCACGCCTCAGGGTCGGCCTTCGCGACCTGCTGCTCGACGGAGAGCGCGGTGTTCGCGACGACCATCGCGCCGGCCCGTGACTCGGCGTTGGACGGCAGACCGAGGAAGCTGGCGTTGCCGACGGTCCCCTCGTCGAGAGTGAGAATTTTCGTGCCGGCGGGGTAGACGCCGCTCGCGACGAGGTCGGTCAGGGTGGCCGGGCCGTAGGTCATCGTCATGTCGACCTGCCCGTCGGCGTAGAGCTGGTTGAGCTCGTCGGAGCTCGCCGGGTAGGTGTCGCCGCCGCGCCACAGCGAGGGGGCAAGGTCGACGAGCTCCTCGTAGAGCGCCGGGGACAGCTCGTCGAACGATTCCTGGTCGTACGCGAGCGGCACGTTCTCGTAGCCGCCAGAGACGCTGTAGAGCACCTCCCGGGTGAACACCGACCCGGTGAAGTCCGGCGGGGCGGGGTAGGTGAAGCGTCCCGGATGCGCGCGCGCCCAGTCGAGCACGCCCGCAACGCTCGTCGGCGGGTCGGCGATGACGTCGGAGTTGTAGGCGATCGTGAACTGCGCCTTGTGCCAGGGCACCTCGCATCCGTCGACGGGGGTTCCGAAGTCGTCGCTCAACAGCGGGTCGTCGGACGCGGTCTTGTCCATGTTCGGCAGCAGGCTCGTCCAGTCGCACAGCCACGCCCCGGCCTCCTTGCCGGTGGAGAAGTTCGCGCCGTTGACCCAGATCAGGTCGACCGTGCCGTCGTCGGTGCGGCCGGCCTGCAGTTCGGAGAGCACCCGGTTGAGGGCATCGGCGGTGTCGGTGACGGGAACCCGCTCGAGCGTGACGCCCTGGTCTGCGACGGCGGGGGCGAGCACGTCGTCGATGTAGGCGTTGCCCTGCTCGTCGCCGCCGTACATCCACAGCTGCACGGTCTGGCCCTGGGCGGCGCCCACGACCTCGTCCCAGCTGGCGAAATCATTCGTGGCGGCCACGGAGTCGGGCGCGGAGCATCCGGTGAGGGCGAGGAGGCCCGCAGCGGCGATGATCGCCGCCCCGCGCTTCAGCGGGGGTCGACGAAAGGAAGGGTGAGTCACGGCGTTGGGCTCCTTGGAGGTGATAGTCGGTCGTTACGGGTGCTCATGCGTGGTGCTAGACCGAACAGATCACTCGGATACAGTAAGCCACTCCAGTGGTTTTCTGAGGTTCGGCGGAGGTTCGACATGAACGACCGTGGCGCCACGACCGCTCGCCGACGGGCCCTCGTGAAGCTCGCCGCCTTTGTGGTGTTCGTAGCCGTGGCCGTTTTGGTTGGGGTGGTCGTGCCGCTGCCCGGCCTGGACGAGATCCGGTCTTCTGCTGATGCCGCTGGCTGGCCCGGCGCGGTCGCCTTCGCCGTCGGTTACGGCCTCGTCACCCTGACCCCCGTGCCGAAGAATGTGCTGAGCATCGCGGCGGGGGTCGTCTGGGGCTTCGCGTTCGGTGCACTGCTGGTCTACCTGGGCGCGCTTCTCGGCGCGGCGCTCGCGTTCGCCATCGGTCGCGGCCTCGGCCGCGAGGCAGTCGAGCGGTTCACCGGGGCGAGGGTCGAGCGCATCGACGCGCTCCTCCGGCGGCGCGGCCTCGTGAGCATCATCGGCGTGCGCCTGATTCCCGTGCTGCCGTTCACCGCGATCAACTACGCCGCCGGCCTCACGTCCGTGCGTCGCCGCGACTACGCGCTCGGCACGGTCCTCGGCATCATCCCCGGCACGCTGGCCTTTGTCGCGGTCGGCGGCGTCGGATTCGAGCCCGGTCCCGGCCTCTACATCGCCCTCGGCACCCTCGGCGCGTTGAGCGTCGCGGGTGCGATCGTGGGGATTCGGATGCGCCGGCGCGGCGCTTCGACTCCACCTCAGACCCCGACCCCGACCCCGACGAGGGGAGCGCCGGATGCTTGACTCCCGTGTCCGCCGCCTGATCGACACTCCGCTCACCTCGGTCGCGTCCGCGATCGACCGGCCCTGGATCAGCCCAGACCGCCTCACCGTTGCCGGACTCGTGCTCGGGCTCGCGAGCGCACTTGCCGCCGCCCTCACCCTGTGGTGGCTGGCTCTCGTGCTGTGGCTGGTCTCCCGCATCCTCGACGGGCTCGACGGGTCCCTCGCCAGGCTGCGGCGCTCGCGAGAGGGCGCAGCAGCCGGCGGCGCGGGTGAGGCGGGCGGATTCCTCGACATCGTCTGCGACTTCGTCGTCTACGGCGCGACCGTGTTCGGGGTGGCCGTCGGAGCCAGCGCCGCATTCGACGCGCCCTGGTGGCCGTTCGCGCTGGTGCTGCTCGCCTACTACGTGAACGGCACGGCGTTCCTCGCGTTCTCGTCGATCGCCGAGCGCACGGGGCGACGCATCGACGACGGGCGCTCGCTCTCCTTCCTCGGTCGCATCGCCGAGGGGACCGAAACGATCGTCGTGCACAGTGTGTGGCTCATGGTGCCGTTTATCGCGTGGCAGATCGCCGCGGTGTGGGCCGTGTTCGTGGCGGCGAGCGCCGCTCAGCGCATCATCGTCGGCTATCGCAGCCTGGGCTGAGCCCCGCCGGCCCGCGTGTCGAAACCCCGCCGGGCTCAGCGCAGCCGCCACCGCCGCAGTCGCCGCAGCGCGTTCGTCGCGACCTTCGTCGCGCCCTGGTTGAGCCGGGCCCGCACGTCGGCGACGGCGGCGTTCCAGACGGCGTCGCTGAAGGTCGGATACGCGTGAGTCGTCGACGCGATGTCGCTCGTCGTGAGGCCGCGGGAGATCGCGAGGCTCACCTCGCCCAGGCTCTCCCCCGCCCGCGGGCCGACGATCGTCGCGCCGCGAACCCGCCCCCTCTTGTCGACGAGCAGCTGCGTGTAGCCTCCGGTCGCCCCCTCGGCGATCGCTCGGTCGAGGTGTTCGTGCTCGATCGTACGGGCGATGAGACCCTGCGCGGCAGCATCCGCCTGGACGGCGCCGACCGAACCGACCTCCGGATGCGTGAACGTCACCCGCGGCACCGCGGCGGAGTCGATCGTGCGCGCCAGCCCGAGCACCGCGTTTGAGGCCGCGATGCTGCCATTGACCCCGGCGGTGTGGGTGAACTTCGGTAGCGGGGTCACATCGCCGGCCGCCCAGATGCGCGGGTTAGAAGTGCGCAGCCGTGCGGTGACAACCACGTTGCCGGCCCCGTCGAGCTCGACCCCGGCCCGGTCCGCATCGAGAGATCCCGTGTTGGGCGCCCGGCCGATCGCGGCCAGGATCGCGTCGAACTGCAGGACATTGCCGTCATCGAGGCTGACCGCGCCGCCGAGGCCGCGGCCGTCGCCGGAGAGCGAGGTGGCCTCGCGTCCGGTGAGCACGGTGACCCCGTCAGCCTCGAGCGCCGCCCGCACGATCGCGCTCGCGCGCGGCTCCTCCTTGGCCAGCAGCCGGTCCCCGCGGTGCACGAGCGTCACGGCCGACCCGAATCGTGCCATGGCCTGCGCTATCTCGCATCCGATCGCCCCGCCGCCGAGCACGACGAGGCGTTCCGGCAGCTCGGTGAGGTCCCACACCGTCGCGCTCGTGAGCACCTCGACGCTGCCGATCCCGTCGATCTTCGGCACCGCGGGCGAGCCTCCCGTGGCGATGATGACCTGCCCGAATTTGATCTCCCGCCCGCCGACGGCCAGCGACCGGGCGCCGGTGAAGCGGGCGTGTCCGCTCAGCACCTCGACCCCGGCGAGCGCGAGAACCTCGGGCGAGTCCACCGGGGCGATCGTCTGCATCGCGCCGTGCACGTGCCGCATGGCCGCGGCGAAGTCGAGCTCCACGGCATCCGTCTCCACCCCGAGGTGCGGGGAGTTGCACGCAATCGTGAGGGCGGATGCCGCGGCGATGAGCGACTTCGACGGAACACAGCCGGTCCAGAGGCAGTCGCCGCCGAGGCGGTCGCCCTCGATCAGCAGCGTCTCTGCGCCGAAGCTCGCGGCCGTGCGGCTCGCGACGAGCCCCGCAGAGCCTCCACCGATAACGACCAGTTCCCATTCAGCGCGTTCTCCCATACTGGGCAGCGTAACCGCCCGATCTGTGCGGACTTTCAAGCGGGCGCGGGGGAACGAATGATGAAACGGTATACGGCCGGGGCGCGGCTCTACGACGTGCTCTCCGGCGAGCGCCTCGTCTATCGCGCCGGGCGGGTCGCCGGCATCGCCGCGCTGCGGCTCGGGCGCGGCGACATCGTGCTCGACCTCGGCTGCGGAACCGGGCTCAACCTGCCGCTGCTCCTCGATCGGGTGGGTGCGGACGGGCACGTGATCGGCGTCGACCGCAGCCCCTCGATGCTCGCGGTCGCCCGCGACCGAGTGCGGAGCAATGGCTGGTCCAACGTGTCGCTGCTCGAAGCAGACGTGCTGTCGCTCGACCCGGCGCAGATCACCTCGATCACGCTGCGCGAGGGCGGCCGGCCGAAGGTCGACGCGGCGTTCTCGACCTATGCGATGAGCGTGTTCGACGACTGGATGCCGGCGTGGACGCTCATCCGCGACGTCGTGCGGCCCGGCGGACGAGCGGGGATCGTCGATATGGCGCTCCCGACCGGCGCCGCGGCGGTCTTCGCCCCGCTCGCCCGGCTCGCCTGCGCGGCCGGAGGCGCCGACCTCGCCGCGCGGCCGTGGCGCGCGCTCGAGCGGGAAGCGGCGGATGCCGAGCACACCGTGCACCGGGGCGGGCACATCCACGTCGTCACGGGAACTCTCCCCTGATTCAGGAGCGGCGCATCCCCCTCCGTTCGCCCGGGCGCACTAGCCTCTGAATCATGAGCGACCCTTCATCCGCTGACGGCACCGCGCCGGAGCCCCCCTTCCCCTCCGATGACGATGCGGTCAACACGGTGGGCCAGAGCCTCATGGACGACACGCCCGTGCCGAAGAGCCGGGTGCGGGCGTGGGCGCTGTGGGACTGGGGTTCCGCCTCGTTCAACGCCGTCGTCACGACCTTCGTCTTCAGCACCTACCTCGCGAGCAGCCTGTTCTTCGATCCCGAGATCCTGGCCGGCCAGGGCGAGCAGGCGGCGGAGGCCGCGAGCGCCCGCGTCGTCGCCGGGGCCCTGACGATCGCCGGGGTGCTCATCGCCCTCCTCGCACCGATCCTCGGGCAGCGCTCCGACGGCTCCGGACGGCGCAAGCTCTGGCTCGCCATCAACACCGGCCTCGTCGTGCTGGCGATGGCCGCGATGTTCTTCGTCGCGCCGGTGCCGGGCTACATCTACCTCGGCGCCGCGCTGCTCGCCGCCGGAAACATCTTCTTCGAGTTCGCGAGCGTCAATTACAACGCGATGCTCGTGCAGGTCTCGACGCCCGCCACCGTGGGCCGTGTCTCCGGATTCGGCTGGGGCATGGGCTATGTCGGCGGGATCGTGCTGCTCGTGCTGCTGCTCGTCGTCTTCATCGGCGGCGTCGCCGGCATCGGCAGCGGCGGCCTCATCGGCCTCCCCAGCGGGAGCGACGGCGGCAGCCTCGACATCCGAATCGCGATCGTCGTCGCCGCGCTGTGGTTCGCGGTCTTTGCGCTCCCCGTGCTGATCGCGGTGCCCGAGATCCCCGCGCGGGTGCGCGAGAACCGGGTGAGCTTCTTCGGCAGCTACCTGCTTCTGTTCCGCACCATCAGGCTGCTCGCGAAGAAGAGCCCGCAGGTGCTCCTCTTCCTGCTCGCGAGCGCGGTGTTCCGCGACGGTCTCGCCGGGGTGTTCACCCTCGGAGCCATCATCGCCGCCCAGGTCTTCGGCTTCAGCTTCGCCGAGGTGCTCATCTTCGGCGTCGCGGCGAACGTGGTCGCCGGAATCGGCACGTTCATCGGCGGCTACCTCGACGACAAGGTCGGAGCGAAGGCGATCATCATCGCCTCACTCGCGGGCCTGGTGATCGCCGGATCCGCGGTGCTGTTTGTCGGCGACGGGAAGTCCGGGTTCTGGGTCGCCGGGCTCTTCCTGACCCTCTTTGTCGGCCCGGTGCAGTCGTCGAGCCGCAGCTTCCTCGCCCGGATCACCCCTCCCGGCCGCGAGGGCGAGATCTTCGGCCTCTATGCCACCACCGGCCGAGCGGTGAGCTTCCTCGCGCCCGGCCTGTTCGGCCTGTTCGTGCTGGTGACGGGCGACACCCGGTTCGGCATCATCGGCATCGTGCTCGTGCTGCTCGCGGGCCTGCTCCTCATGCTGCCGGTCAAGCCGCGGCCCGCCCGCATCGATTAGCCGCGGATGCCGGCTCAGCAGGATCAGATCAATGCGGCCACCAGCCGCGAGGCGAGCAACTCGCTGCTCGCCGTCCTGAGTGACGGCAGGTGGCGGCCGAGCGCGTGGGTGTGCTTCATCGCGCTCGCGACACTGCGCTCGGTGCACCAGGCGCGGATCAACCCGCGACCGCTGCTCGAGTCGACGCTGATCCACGTCGTGATGGGTGCTCTCTCGAACCGGCGCGGACTCGTCTGGGTCGCCGTCAGCTGGATCATGGCGGTGACCCACCTGGGCATGATCGGCGGCCGGCGGTCGATCGGCATCCCGAATGCGCTCACGCTCATCCGCGGCAACCTGCCGGCGCTCGAGGGCCGCCTCGGCCGGTCGCTGCCGGTCATTTCGCTCGCCACCGACTTCGCCGATGGCAAGATCGCGCGCGCCACCGGCACGGTCACCTCGTTCGGCACCCAGGCGGACTTCCTCGCCGACACCGCCTTCTGGACCTGGTTCATCGTGCGCCACGAGCCCAGTCGCGCGGTGAAGGCGCTGACCTTCGCCGCGTGGTCCGCGCCCGTGGTCGCGATCGCGGCGGCGAGCGTCACGAAGGGGCGGATGCTGGATGTGCCCCGCTCGGCCTGGCTCCGGCCCGCCGCCGCGATGGAGGTCTTCATCGGCATCCGGGCGATTCTGCGGCTCTTCCCCCGCCGCGGGCACTGACTCTTTCATTATTCAGGAGTCAGGCCGGCCGGCCGGCGGTATTCAGGAGGCGAGGCGGGCGTGGACGCCGATTTCGCGCGCTGAACACGGTGGGACGGCGGATGCTGGCGCCATCCGCACATTTCTATCGACTTTGCCACTGTCCACTCCTGAATAATGAAAGCAGGATCTCGTACGCTGGGCGTATGACTGATCAACGTCCGATCGGATACTGGCTCAAGCTCGTGGACCGCCTCATCGACGAGCACTTCGACGGCACGCTCGACGAACACGGGGTGACCCGGCGGCAGTGGCAGCTGCTCAACCTGCTCGGTCGCGGCCCGGCGACGCGGGACGAGTTGAACGATGCGCTCTCCCCGTTCCTCGGCACCGACGGCACGACGGCGGGCGAGATCGACGAGCTCGTCGAGAGCGACTGGGTGGCCGCGTCCCCGAGCGGGTTCGCGCTGACCCCGCGCGGCGAGACGGCGTTCGAGCGCATCTCGGAGGTCGTCGCCCGCATCCGTGCCGACCTCTCGCAGGGGCTCGGCGACGAGGAGTACAACGTCACGGTGCGATCCCTCGAACGAATGGCTGGCAACCTCGGCTGGACTGAGCCGGGCGACCGGCGCGCGGAGTCCCCCGCGGGCTGAGCAGCAGACCCTCCGGCAGTTGCGCGGTCGTTGTTCAGTCGCGTGCCTGCGATTACAACCGCGTGACTGAACAGCACCCGCGCGGGCGGCTAGCCCGGGCCGAAACAGGGCCACCGGCGCGCACCGCTACAGCAGCACCCACGCGATCAGCAGCATCGTCACCACGAAGCCGCTCACGAAGTTGAACCAGAGGAACCGCTTCCAGCCGCGGTTCGCGCTGCCGGCATCGGCATCCGGGATCGACCAGAACGGCAGCACGCTCAGCGCGTAGGGCAGCGCGAGCACCGCCGCGATCGCGCCCGGCAGCCCGATCGTCAGAAGCAGGATGCCGGCGAGCACGTAGGCGACGAACGCCAGCCGCACCGTCGCGCGTGCTCCGATCACCGTGGCGGTCGATGCGATGCCGCCCTCGCGGTCGGCCACCACATCCTGCACCGCTCCGAACGCGTGCGACGCGATACCCCAGAGGAAGAACGCGACGAGTATCGCCACGAGCTGCGGCGTGAAGGCCGCGCCTACGACCACCAGGCCGAACACCGCGGGCGAGACGAAGTGCGTGCTCGAGGTGAGCGAGTCGATGAACGGCCGCTCCTTGAACCGCAGCCGCGGCGCGGAGTACGCGATGACCGCGAACACGCTCACCGCGAGCACCAGAGAGGACAGCGGCGAGCCGACGGCGAACAGATATGCCAGGAACGGAATGTTCGTCGCGACCGCGGCGACCAGCGTCGTCCGATGCACCCGCGGGTCGAGCAGCGCACCCTCCACGCCGCCCTTTCGCGGGTTGCGCAGGTCGGACTCGTAGTCGAAGACGTCGTTGATGCCGTACATCGCGAGGTTGTACGGAATAAGGAAGTAGATCGTGCCGAGCACGAGCAGCAGGTCGATCTCGCGCGTAGTCACGAAGTACGCCGCCGCGAACGGGAATGCGGTGTTCACCCAGCTGAGCGGCCGCGACGACACGAACAGGCTCTTCAGCACGGTCGTGGAGCGGAGTGCGGTCATGCGTCCCCTCCCGACGGCGAGGCCGACGCGGGATCAGCCCGGGCGGATGCCGAGCCCGACGTCACCGGAAGCAGCGCCCACAGCGACGGTAGCAGCACCACCGCGGCCACCGTGTAGGCGAAGTCCTCGAGCGGCGCGATGCCGATGAGCGCGCCGGAGATGAGGGCCTCGTCGTAGCCGACCAGGCCGACGCCGATCATGATGTTGTCGAACACCGCGGTCATGACCAGCAGCAGCGCCGCGGTGATGCCGGCGGCGGGCCAGGAGACAGCGGGCCGGCCGACGCAGCGCTGCCCGGCACCACTGGCCCCCGACCGGCGGCCGCCCAGGCTCGCGAGCATCGCCACGACACCGACTGCGGCGAGGAAGAACGCGTTGAGCGCCCAGTAGGTCACGACGCGACCCCACGCCGGTCGGTCGGCATCCGCCCCAGCATCCGTCCCGCCGCCGCATACGCGTTCATCGTCAGGTAGCAGAGCAGGGCGAGGAAGAAGACCTCCTCGATGGGGAGCTCCGGCGCGATGACCAGGCCGGTCATGAACGAGGTCTCGCCGCGGTAGAAGATGCCGAGCCCGATGCCGAGCACGTCCCAGACGAGGAAGAACACGACCCCGGCCGCGAGCACTACGGCGGCCCGGCGCGCATCCGCCCAGAAGAAGAGGCCGAAGCGGCGGTCCAGCACGACCATGCCGGTGAGGGCGATGGTGAGCGCTGTGAGGTAGAGGATTCCCACGCGGCTAGCGGAGGTCGGATGCCGGAGCCGGCGCCACGAGCGAGCTGATCAGCGGCTCGGGCAGCGGCTCGGTCGACACGTCGCCGCGCAGCCGCTTGAGCAGCACCTCCGAGCTGATGAGGCACATCGGCAGGCCGATGCCCGGAATCGTGGACCCGCCGACGAAGTAGAGGCCGTCGACCTTCTTACTCACGTTGCCGGCCCGGAACAGGGCGCTCTGCTTCAGGGTGTGCGCTGGCCCGAGGAGGGTGCCGCGCCACGAGTTGAGGTCGTCAGCAAAGTCGCCGGGGCCCATCGTGCGGCGCACGACGATGCGGTCGGCGAGGTCGGGGATGCCGGCCCAGCTGGCGATCTGCTCGATCACGTGGTCGGCGGCGGCTTCGATGCGAGGGTCGCCGTCGCCGTCGATCTCGCCGTGCCCGATCGTCGGGTCGGACGGGATGGGCACGAGCACGAAGAGGTTCTCATAGCCGGGAGGAGCCACCGACGGGTCGACGCCACTCGGCTTGCAGACGTAGAGCGAGGCGGGGTTCGGGATCGAGGGGGTATCGCCGAAGATCGCGTCGAAGCCCTTCTTCCAGTCCTTGGTGAAGAGCAGGTTGTGGTGCTCGAGCTCGGGCAGCCTGCCCTCGACACCCAGGTAGAGCAGCAGCGCGCCGGGGCCGGGGGTGCGCTTGTCCCAGTATTCCTGCGGGTAGGTCTGCAGCTCGCGTGGCAGCAGCGTGGTCTCGGTGTGGTGCAGGTCGGCGGCAGACACGACGATGTCGGCCTCGAGCGCTTGGGGCGCACCCGCGGCATCGGTGTATTCGACACCGGCGGCCGTCGGCTTGCCGGGCTGGGAGGTGTCGACGAGGATGCGGGTGACCCGCGCGCCCGTGATGACCGTGACGCCCTCCTCGCGGGTGAGCTCCTCGATGCTGTCGATGAGCTTGATCAGCCCGCCCATCGGATAGAGCACGCCGTCGGCGAGGTCGAGGTGGCTCATCAGGTGGTACATGCTCGGCGTGATGAAGGGCGAGGAGCCGAGGAACACGGCCGGGAAGCCCAGGATCTGCCGCAGACGGTCGTCCTTGACGGTCTTGGCGGCGAGCGTCGACAGCGGCTGCAGCAGCAGTCGCGCGAGCTTGCCCAGGCGGGAGAGCACGTCGCCCCGCAGCAGCGGTCGCAGGTCGGCGAAGCTCGTGTAGAGGAAGCGCTTCTTGGCGATCTCGTAGGTGTCATAGGCCGAGGCGAGGTACTTCTCCATGCGCGCCCGCGAACCGGGCTCGATGGCCTCGAAGATCTCGAGGTTCTTCTCCCGGTCGGAGGTGATGTCGATGGACTGCTGCCCCTCGAAGAGCACCCGGTAGCCGGGGTCGAGGGTCACGAGGTCGAGCTGCTCCGCCGCGCTCGTGCCGAGCAGCTTGTAGAAGTGGTCGAAGACCTCAGGCATGAGGTACCAGCTGGGGCCGAGGTCGAAGCGGAAGCCCTCGTGGTCCCACGATCCGGCGCGGCCGCCGACCTCGTCGCGGCCCTCGAGCAGGGTGACCCGGTGGCCCTCGCGCGCGAGCAGCGCCGCGGAGGCGAGACCGCTGATCCCTCCGCCGATGACGATGATGCGGTTCATCTGGCAACCCTTTCAATTCGTGGCACTCGGCCCGATGCGGCGACGGCCGCGATCCTCAGTTTCACCGGGTTCGGCACGCGCACCCGGGTTCGCACGAGCCGGTCGGCCGGTGTCGCTCGCAGTCTGGCAGACAGTTCCGCGAAAAGGCCCTGAGCCAGCGCCACCGCGCGCCGGGACGATCTCGGCAGCATCGGGATAACGCTCGCGGAGACGGCCAAGTCGTCGTCGATGTCGTCGAGCAGGCGCACCTTGTCGGCCTCGGTGAACGAGGCGACGTCGACGCCCGGGAAGTAGCTGCGGCCGAGTTGCTCGAAGTCCGCGGCGAGGTCGCGCAGAAAGTTGACCTTCTGGAAGGCGGCACCGAGCCTGCGCGCGCCGGTGACCATGGTTGCCTCGTCCTCGGCGGTCACGTTCACGCCGTCGAGGAAGGCTTTGAGGCACATGAGCCCGACGACCTCGGCCGATCCGTAGACGTAGGTCTCGAAGCTCGCCTGGTCGTGCTCGGTCGCGCTGAGGTCGGCGCGCATCGACGCGAAGAACGGCGCGGTCAGCTCGGTGCCGAACCCGGTGTCCCGCGCGGTGAGGGCGAAGGCGTGCACGACGAGGTTGGCGCTGTAGCCGGTGAGCATGGCCTCGTCGGTGTCGCGCTCGAGCTCGTCGAGGATGCGCGCGACGGTGCCGCGGTCGGCACCCGCCGCATCCGCCGCCCCATCGACGATCTCGTCGGCAATCCGCACGAGGGCGTAGATGTTCTCGACGTGCTGGCGCACGGCCGGGCCGAGCAGCCGCGATGCGAGGCCGAACGAGGTGGAGTAGCGGCGGATGACGATGCCGGCGGTCTCCTCGGCGACGCGGTCGTAGAGCGAGTCGCGCGTCACTTGACCCTGCGCAGCACGTCGCCGGCGACGGACTCGAGCTCGGCCCGCAGCGGCGCGGGGATCTCCGGGTCGTTGATCGTGATCAGCGCCCGCGCCACGTATTCGCGGGCGAGGCTCTCGGTGAACTCCCGGCTGCCGGACACCTCGAGGGCGGAGCGGATGCGGGTGGCCTCGGCGATGCTCAGGTCGGCCTTGCCGACGAGCGGGCGAATCTCGGCCCACTGCGGCGTGCTCGTGGCGTGGGCGATCAGCACGGTGCGCTTGCCCTCGCGAAGATCGCCGATCGTGGACTTGCCGGTCTGCTCCTCGAGGCCGAACACCCCAAGCAGGTCGTCGACGATCTGGTAGGCGATGCCGATCTCGCAGCCGTACCGGCCCAGCCGGTCGACGACGCTCTGGGGCGCCCCGGCGAGCACCGCACCGGCCTGCAGCGGCGCCTCGAACGAGTACACCGCCGTCTTGAGCCGCTCCATGTTGAGCACCTCGTCGGCCGTGGGCATCGTCGCCGCGATGGAGAAGTCCACGTCGATGAGCTCGCCGGCGGCCGAGGCGAACAGCGCGTCGTCGAGGATCTCGAGCAACCTGCCCCGGATGCCCTCGTCGACGCCGCTCAGGTCGATCAGCCGGTAGGAATTGAACAGGGCCAGATCCCCCGCGATGACCGCCGCGGACATGCCACGGTGCTCGGCGGTTGGGATCGGGATGCCGGCGGTTGTCGCGATGTCGCGATAGCTGCCTGAGACGTTGGGGATTCCGCGGCGGCTGAAGTCGCGGTCGATGACGTCGTCGTGCACGATGAGGGCGGTGTGCAGCAGTTCGAAGGCGGCGCCGACGTAGGCGGCGGCGTCGGCATCCAGCCCGCCGAGGCCCTCGTAGGCGGCCATGACCATGCGGGGCCGGAACCGCTTTCCGCCGGATGCGCTCAACTCGAGCTTCTTCCAGAGCCCGGCGTACTCGGCTCCGAATTTCGCGGCGCGGTTCTTGGATAGGCTGAAGAACCGATCGAGCACGGCGTCGACCTGAGCCTGCCTCTCCATCGAGAGGTCGTGCAGCCGCTGTGCGTTCACTCAATTAGGGTATCTGACCAGCATGACCGCAACGACAGAGTACGTAGTGCTGCTAGGCGACGACGGAACCCCGCTCGGAACCGCCGACAAGGCGACCGTGCACACGACCGACACTCCCCTGCACCTCGCCTTCTCCTGCCACGTCTTCGACGCCGACGGACGGGTGCTCCTCACCCGTCGCGCGCTGTCGAAGCGCACGTGGCCCGGCGTCTGGACGAACTCGTTCTGCGGGCATCCGGCCCCCGGCGAGGCTCAGGAGGAGGCCGTCGCCCGTCGCGCCCAGCGCGAACTCGGCATCACGATCTCGGCCGTGAGCCCCATGCTGCCCGATTTCCGGTACCGCGCGGTGGACGCGTCCGGCATCGTCGAGAACGAGATCTGCCCGGTGTTCTCGGCCGTGACGACGGATGCCGTGGACCCCAGCCCCGACGAGGTCGCCGAGTGGGCGTGGCTGCGTCCCGACGAGCTGCGCGCTGCTGTCGAGGCCGCGCCGTTCGCCTTCAGCCCGTGGCTCGTGCTGCAGCTGCAGCAGTGGCCGAAGCCGGAGGCGGCGCGCGACCTGCCCTAGCAACGAGCTCCCGCGAGGTTCTCGCGGTCTGTCACGCTCGCGCGGTCGTGGAAGCTCCAGCGGTCCTTGAGGCTCTAGCGGTCCTTGCCGCCGTTGCCGTTCGACTGGGCGGGAAGTTCCTTGGCGGGCTTCTCGGCATCAGGTGCGGACTTCGGCTGGTCGGGTGCCGCCTCGGTCGGATCCTCGACGGGAGCGTCGCCGGAGCCGTCCGCCGGTTCGTCGGCCGGGCCGTCGGAAGGCTGGTCGGCGCTCTCGTCCTCGCCGCTCTCGTCCTCGGCGCTCTCGGGGTCCTTGGCTTTCTCGGGCTTGTCCGCTTTCTCTGGCTTGTCGGCCTTCTCGGACTTCTCCGCCTTGCCTGGCTTCTCCGCCTTGCCGGCGATCACGGTGTCGCAGTACGCGTCGATGCCGCCTTCCACGTCGTCGAAGGCCTTGTATGCGGTGGAGTTCTCGGAGAGTCCACCCTTCGTGTACGCGGTGCAGAGACCGAAGGCGGCCGAGCCGGTGACATCAGGGCCCGTGGCCTCGTCGTCGATGGCGCCGTCGTCGTCGATCGCGTCGTCGTCCGTGGCCTCGCCGTCGGCATCCGTCTCGTCGTCGAGATCGTCGAGATCATCGTCGACGGGCGCGTCCCCGGGCTCAGGCGCACCCAACACCACATGCGCGCTCTGCTGCAACGGGTCTGGCAGGACTCCGGCGAAGGCGGCCATCGCCGTGCCGCCCGTTGCGACCAGCGAGCCGATGAGCACGCCGAACGCGAGTTTGCTGGTGACGAGCGAGTTGAGATCGCGCATAGCCCCTCCGATGCTTGTCTGAGCAGGTGAGATTCGGGGATCTGGCCGCTGACCTTAGATGTTGTCCGAGAGTAGCCAACTTCGCGGCGCGCCGGAATGGCCCAGCCGAGGTTGGCGGCGTGCGGGCTACCCCCAGTGCGGGGGCGCACAGATCAGTCGAGCTGGCTCTCGTCCTGGTCGAAGGTGTTGCTGCGGTGGAAGTTCTGGAACGACCTGGATGCCGTCGGGCCGCGCTGTCCCTGGTACCTGGAGCTGTACGCGGCGGAGCCGTAGGGGTGCTCGGCGGGCGAGCTCAGGCGGATGAAGCACAGCTGCCCGATCTTCATCCCGGGCCACAGCTTGATCGGCAGGGTCGCGACGTTGCTCAGCTCGAGCGTCACGTGCCCGCTGAAGCCAGGGTCGACGAAGCCCGCCGTCGAGTGGGTCAGCAGGCCGAGCCGACCGAGCGAGCTCTTGCCCTCGAGGCGCGCGGCGAGGTCGTCGGGCAGTGTGACCTGCTCGAAGGTCGAGCCGAGCACGAATTCGCCCGGATGCAGGATGAACGGCTCATCCGGCTTCGCCTCAACGAGCCGGGTGAGGTCGGGCTGGTCCTCCGCAGGGTCGATGAAGGGGTACTTGTGGTTGTCGAACAGCCGGAAGTAGCGGTCGAGGCGCACGTCGATGCTCGACGGCTGGATCATCTCGGGGGCGTAGGGCTCGAGCGAGACCCGTCCCGCATCGAGTTCGGCCTTGATATCCCGGTCTGAGAGGAGCATGCGGCAATGGTACCGGGCTGGGACGGGGTGGACTCGCGGGGGCCGTGCGCACGGTCAGTCGTTGCAAAGCCCGCCGGGTGAGCAGGTCGCGCAGCGACCATGTCGAAACCCGCCTGCGTGGGTTCGCGCGGTCACTCGCGCGGTCCCTGTTCACTCGCGCGGGTGCTGTTCACGACGCGCGGGCCCCGCTGTCCGCTCGCGCTGGTGTTGTTCACTCATGCGGGTGTAATCGCACCCGCGCGACTGAACAGCACCCGCATGATCGGCGGCCCGCGCGCCGCATCGCCCCGCAGCATCCGCTCCTCCCCCTCTGCGCTCGATTCGAGCGGGGGCACAGCTCACCAGGCGACTGCCCGCAGTGGCCCGCTGGCGACCACGCTCCTTCGCATGACCACCCTTCTCGATCCGCTCGTCCTCGTGCAGCGCGACCGTATCGACCCCCGCAGCCTCGCGAGGGACGTCGACCGCGGCCTGCGCATTCGCGTCAAGCGCGGGGCCTACTACGACGCGCCGGAGTGGCAGGCGCTGACCGACCGGCAGCGCCACCGCATCCGGATCGAGGCCTTCGCGGCCTCCCATCCCGGTCTGGTGTTCTCGCACTACTCGGCGGCCGTGCTGCACGGCATCCCGTTCATTGGAGGCGTGCCCGATGTGGTTCACGTGGTCTCCGACCGCGCAAATGGCGGCCGATCCGAGCCCGGCCTCGTGCGGCACGGCCTCGGCATCACTCCGGCCGAACTCACCGAACTGGGCGTCCTGCGCGCCGAGACCCCCGTGCGAGCGGTCGTCGGCCTCGCGGTGCTGCAGCCATTCCGCCTCGCGGTTGCACCCGCGGACCACGTGCTCCACACAGCCTCGATCGAGTCGCTCCAAGCCGGCCTCGAGCTTGCCAATCTCGGGCATGGCTTCGCGAAGGCGCGGCGCGTCATCGAGTTCGCCGACGCTCTCGCCGCCAACCCGGGTGAATCCCTCAGCCGGGCGGTAATCCACGAGCTGGGGTTCCCCGCTCCGATGCTGCAGGTCGAGCATACGACCGCGCTGGGGCATCGGTACTTCACCGATTTCGAGTGGCCGGGCTGGCGGCTGGCCGGCGAGTTCGACGGCAAGCGCAAGTACCTCAAACCGGAATATCTGGGACGGATGACACCGGGCGAGGCGGTCGTCAAAGAGAAGCGTCGCGAGGATGAGCTCCGAGCCGGGGGCCTGAACTTCGCCAGATGGGACTGGACCGATGCGCTGTCGGGACACTTACTGAGAGACATCCTTCTCATGGCTGGACTCCCCCGGCGCTCGTGAGCACTTCGCGTGGATCATTGGCGCGTTCGCGGCGGTTGCCCTCGGCGACAACGTGTGTCGCGCGGGCATCGTTCACTCGCGTGCATGCGGTAACCACCGCGCCAGCGAAGAGCGACCGCACCACCGGTTCGCCCGCCCCGGAACCCGCGGGGTACGATGTGACTCGAGCCAGCCCAGCTGGCCGCGCGAGTGTAGTTCAGTGGCAGAACTTCAGCTTCCCAAGCTGATAGCGCGGGTTCGATTCCCGTCACTCGCTCCACTTGTCAGTTCTTGATGCAGTAAACTTCGGACGAATCTAGTAGTGGGCCTGGCTTTGGGCTGTCGGTGATCGACTTCCAAAGGAGAACTGTGTCTGCAACCGCGATTAGCATCTCGGAGCCCACTCGTTCGATCGAGTCTCCTCGGAAAACTGCTGAAATTCGACAGGCCCTCAGCCGTGCTGAAGCTGGCGGCAGCCTGAGTGCCATCGACGCTGAAACGCTGCTGAACGCTCGAGATGATGAACTGGATCGACTGCTTCAGGTCGCGAGCAGTATTCGTGATTGCGGCCTTGAATCAGCGGGGCGCCCTGGCGTGATCACATACTCGCGCAAGGTCTTCGTTCCGCTGACCCAGCTGTGCCAGGACCGCTGCCACTACTGCATCTTCGTCCAGACCCCGGGCCAGCTGGTGAGAGCCGGCAAAGCGCCGTATATGTCGCCCGAGGAAATACTCGAAGTGGTTCGAGCCGGCGCCGCGCTTGGGTGCAAAGAGGTTCTCTTCACCCTGGGAGACCGCCCCGAGAATCGCTGGCCTGCGGCACGCGAATGGCTTGACGACCACGGCTATGACTCGACGCTCGATTACATGCGGGACATGGCGATCCTCGTTCTGGAAGAGACAGGTCTGCTGGCTCACCTCAACCCCGGCGTAATGACGTGGGCTGAGATGCAGCGGCTCAAGCCGGTTGCGCCATCGATGGGGATGATGCTGGAGACCACCGCCACCAGGCTGTGGTCCGAGAAGGGCGGCCCGCACTATGGGTCTCCCGACAAGGATCCGGCGGTGCGACTGCGCGTTCTTGAAGACGCGGGTCGCTCGAATATCCCCTTCACGACCGGGGTGTTGCTGGGCATCGGGGAGAACAACTCAGAACGCGTCGATGCCATGTTCGCAATTCGTGACTCGGCAGAACAATACGGCCACGTGCAGGAAGTGATCGTGCAAAATTTTCGCGCGAAGCCAGCGACGGCAATGATGCGCGCGCGCGACCTCGCAACTCAGGAGTATGTGGCGGCCGTCGCGGTCACCCGGCTCGTGCTGGGTGCCGGATCTCGCATCCAGGCGCCGCCGAATCTGACCGACGCGAACGAACTCGCGTTGCTGGTTCGCGCCGGCATTGATGATTGGGGCGGGGTCAGTCCACTCACCCCAGATCACGTCAACCCGGAGCGGCCGTGGCCGCAGATCGACGAGCTCGCACGGCTGACCGCCGAGAGCGGCTTCGAACTGCGCGAGCGTCTCACGACACATCCGCATTACATTCGCGCGGGCGAGCCCTGGATTGACCCACGGATTGCGCCGCATGTGCGCGCGCTAGCCGACCATGACACAGGAATGGCCCGAGAAAATGTGCGGCCGGCCGGCCGGGCGTGGACGGCGGAGTTGTCCACGCCAGCCAGAGAAATTGCGATCAGGGATTCGATCTCAAAAAATCCGGAGATCGCTCATATCCTGCGCGCGGCCGAAAATGCTCCGGCAGGCTTGGTCGACCACGACTATGTCACCCTGTTGGGCGCCAGTGGAACAGACCTGGACGCACTTACCGCCGTCGCGGACGCACTGCGCAGGGAGACGGTGGGCGACACGGTTACGTACGTCGTCAATCGAAATCTCGACTCGTCACTGTTCCCGGCGCGACTCTCTTCTGGGATGATCGACGATCTCGTCGATGAGGCAACACAGCTGGGTGCCACCGAGATCTGCATTCAGGGTGCGATCGATCCGGCGCTCCCGGGAGCGACTTATCTCCAACTGATCAGGAGAATCAAGTCACGGAACCCTGACCTTCATCTGCACGCCTTCCGACCGATCGAGATTCTGGACGGCGCGTCACGTTGTGGCCTCACACCGGGCAAGTTTCTTGAGTCGCTCCTTGACGCGGGAGTGAGTTCAGTTCCGGGCACCGGCGCACGGATCCTCAACGACGACATTCGTCGAAAGCTCTCGGGTGGGAGCGAGCTTTCGGTCGCCGCGTGGACGGGCCTGGTCACGGCTGCGCATGGCGCTGGGCTCCGGTCAACCGCGACGATGGTCTACGGGCACATCGAGTCGCCAGCCGACCAGGTTGCACATCTTCGAGCACTGATTCGGATCCAGGATGAGACGGGAGGATTCACCGAGTTCATACCCATTCCGTTCGTTCCGTCTGACTCTCCCGCAACACTCAGAGCGATCACGCGGCCTGGACCGACGATCGACGAAACGAGAGCGCTGCATGCGGTGGCCCGGCTAATGCTGACCGGAAGGATCGACCACATCCAGGCCGCCTGGACGAAGCTCGGTATTCTTGGTAGCCAGCAGGTATTGCAGGGTGGGGCGGATGATCTCGGCGGCGTCCTTCTCGATGGAACTCTTTTCCCCGACGCCGGTCCGGAAGCCGGTCGGGTGCTCACAGTGCGGGAAATCGCCAGGGCGACATCCGAGATTGGACGTTCGACTCGGCAACGGACGACCACGTACGGCACAGCATGACTGTGCCGGAGGACGTCGGCCCCGATAACGTGCGGGGAGAAGACGTGAATGGTGTCGATATTGAAGTTGCTGTTCTCGGCGCGGGCTTCGGCGGACTCGGTCTGGGCATTCAACTGGCCCGCCGGGGATTCGAGTCTTTCCTGATTCTGGAACGCGCGGCCGACATTGGGGGAACCTGGCGCGACAACACCTACCCCGGGGTTGCCTGTGACATCCCGTCCCACCTGTACTCCTTCTCGTTTCGGCAGAAGCCCGACTGGTCACGCATGTTTCCTTCCGGGTCGGAGATACTCGCGTACTTGCGGGATTGCGCGCGAGAAGAAGGCCTCCTCCCGCACCTCCGGTTGGAGACCGAGGTTCTCGACGCACGCTGGATAGAACCAGATGAGCGGTGGCAGATCACGACAACCCGCGGCGTTTGCACCGCTCGAGTACTTGTGGTGGCGGCCGGACGGCTGTCCGACGCCAAGATTCCCCGGATCGACGGGCTTGAGAGTTTCTCCGGTCACGTTTTTCATTCGAGCCGGTGGGACCATGCGGTGAGTCTGGCGGGAAAGCGCGTCGGCGTTGTGGGAACCGGCGCGTCCTCCATTCAGATCGTTCCGGCCGTCACCAAATCTGCGCGCGAGGTGGTGGTCTTTCAACGCAGCGCCGCCTGGGTGGTGCCCCGGCCCGACCGCGCTTACTCAGCCGCCGAGCGGCGCCTGTTCAGCAGCGACACCCGGATTCTCGACGATTCACGCTCCCAAATTTTCTCCCACGCGGAAGAGGCGTTCGACGAGCGTCTGGGCATCCCCGAGAAGATTGATGCGCTTCGCGCGCGCGCAGCCCTCAACCTCAAGGAGAGCGTCCCGGATCTTAAGCTGCGCGCGCAACTGACGCCGGATTATGAAATCGGATGCAAGCGGGTGCTGCTCTCCAACGAGTACTACCCTGCCCTTTCGTCCAGCCATGTGAGCGTCGAGACTTCAGCTTTGGCTGCGGTGACCGGCACTACGGCCATCGCTGCCAGCGGTAACACCCACGACCTCGATGTCATCGTCTTGGCCACCGGGTTTCATACGACACGGCCGCCTTTTGCCGACCGAATCCTCGGAAAATCAGGAGTGCGACTCTCCGAGCACTGGTCGAACGGTATGACATCGTTTGCGTCGACCGTCGTTCACGACTTTCCGAACCTATTCGTCATCGACGGACCGAATGCGAGCCTCGGGCACAATTCGGCCATTTACATGATCGAGACGCAGATTGATTACATCCTGGGAGCGCTCGACTTCCGTGCAGCGAACGGTGGGGTGGTCCTCGAGGTAACGCACGCGGCGGAACAGGAATACACCCAGATGATCGACAAGATGAGCCGGTCGACCGTGTGGCTGACGGGCGGATGCACGAGCTGGTACGTCGACGATCGCAGCGAACGACTGACTCTGTTGTGGCCTGGACCGGCTCGAGCGTTCAGGGAAACAAATGGGAGCTTCCAGCCATCCGCCTACAAGATTTCTGCCAACGCCGCGTGCGGCGTACCCTTCTAACCGAGTCTGCGGCATTTGTGGGTAATGCAGACCCCTGACGGGGACCCGTGCCGTCACCTAGTCTCAGGCCCCACCCGACTCGGCGTGACCGAGGTTTCCGATATCCTCAACGTCTCATGACTTCACCCATTTCCGGCACCCAGTTTGTTTTGAAGGCGGGGGGCTACGAGGCAGTTGTCGCGAGCGTCGGCGCCAGTCTGCGATCGTTCACCTTCGGAGGCAGGGACCTCGTTGTCCCATTCCGTGAGGACGAGCTGCGCCCGTTCTACAGCGGGGCAATCCTGGCACCGTGGCCAAACCGGGTTGTGGGCGGGCGGTACACCTTCAATGGTTCACCCCAACAACTGCCGATCACCGAGGTTGCCCGTGGGCATGCTCTGCACGGACTTGTCGTCTGGGCAGACTTTGAGGAAATTGAGTCCAGCGACACCTCGGTGAGAATGACAGCGTCCATCACCGCCCAGGACGGGTACCCCCATCAGCTCAACATCTACGCGGACTACCAGTTGGATGCTGCAGGACTTCGAGTCACCGTCAGGGCCGAGAACAACGGAACCTCAGCGACCCCCGTCGGGCTCGGCTCACACCCCTATCTGGTGGGAGGTCCGGGACTGGTCGACGATTGGACGGTCGAGATCCCGGCGAACGAGGTGCTTCTGGTTGACGAGTTGCTCGTCCCGACGGGACTCAGCCATGTGTCTGGCAGCGTTTTCGACTTTCGCGAGGAGCGCCTCATCGGCGACACCTTCGTCGATCACGCCTACACGTCACTGATCGCCAGCTCTGACGGCTTGCGCCGGGTACGCCTGCTCGGACCGGACCGCTCGGGAGTCGAGATGACGTGGGGTGCCGAGCTCGACTGGCTCCAGATCCACACCGCCGACCGCCCCGACATGACCTCGCGAACCGGACTCGCAGTTGAGCCCATGACCTGTGCACCGGATGCGTTCAACTCCGGCACCAACCTCCTCACACTCGACCCAGGAGCATCCACCTCGGCCAGCTGGACCATCGCCGCGTGTCGGGCAGACCTCAACTAGAGGCTCCAACGGGGACGGTCGACACGGGCCGCACCCTATTAGTAATACTGATAGCTTGAGGCCTATGAGCATCATTACCCTCAACAACGGCGTCGTGATTCCGCAGGTCGGGTTCGGCGTATTCCAGATCCCGCCGGCCGACGCGCAGCGGATGACCGAGGCGGCGCTGTCCGCCGGGTACCGCCACATCGACACGGCTGCGGGATACCAGAACGAGGAGGGCGTGGGCAGTGGGGTTCTGCGCTCGGGCATTCCCCGTGAGGAGATCTTCGTGACAACGAAGCTCTGGAACGCCGATCAGGGCTTCGAGAACGCACTCGCCGCGTACGAGACGAGTCGAAGCAATCTGGGTCTGGACTACATCGATCTCTACCTCATCCATTTCCCCGTTCCGCAGCGGCGGTTGTACCAGGAGACCTGGAAGGCGCTCGAGAAGCTCTACACCGAGGGTGCAATCCGGGCGATCGGGGTGTCCAACTTCAAGTTCCCCTATCTGGACCGCCTCCTCGCTGGCGCCGATGTCGTGCCCGCGGTGCACCAGATCGAGGTGCACCCGACCTATCAGCAAGCGGAACTGGACGCCCTCACCCGCAGCCACGGCATCGCCGTCGAGGCATACAGCCCGTTGGGCCGCGGCGCAGACCTCACGGCACCGACCATCGTCGAAATCGCGGCGCGCGTCGGTGCCAGTCCAGCCCAGGTCATTATGAAATGGCATCTGGAGCGAGGTCGGATCGCTTTACCGAAGTCCGCATCCGTCGAACGCCTCACGGAGAACCTCCGCACCGACGGCATCGAGTTGACCGAATCCGACCTCACCGCGATCGAGGCCCTCGAGCAGGGCCTTCGCACCGGCGAGGACATCGAAACCTTCGACATCCCCGAACGATGACATCCAGCGCCGAGGTCATCGCCCGAGTCGAGGCCGACGAGAAACGTCTCGTGTTCACAACGTTCACCGCGGATGACGCCTTCCGGCTGGGCATCCTGATGCGCGAGCTGGCGCTGGCGCGCGGGCACGCGATCACCATCGATATCGCCCATGGCGACCAGCGGCTGTTCCACACCGCGCTCCCTGGCACCTCCGCCCACAACGCGAAGTGGATAGAGCGAAAGAAGAACACCGTGCGCGAGTGGGCGGCGAGCAGCTACGCCGTCGGGCTGCGGTTCCCTATCCTCGATCCTCCGTTCGCTCTTGAGAACGCGCCGTGGATGAACCCGCAGCAGTACTCCGGCAGTGGAGGAGGTTTCCCGATCGTTGTCGCGGGAGCCGGGCTTGTGGGCACGATCGCTGTCTCTGGCTTGCGTCACGACCTCGATCACGCCTTCATCGTCGACGCCCTCACAGCGTTTCTCGGGGTCGATCCGGACACCCTGTGACCGTGGGAGGCGAACCTGGTCCGGCCCGCGATGACGGCCAGGGAAGCGCGGATGCCGCCCCGAGGCTGTCGCTGCACGCCACCGTTCTCGACGTGGTCGGGTCCGAGATAGTCGCGGGCACCCTGCGCGAGAACACCACCTTGAACGTGGAGGAGTTGCGCGAGCGCTTCGGCGTCTCACGAACAGTGATCAGGGAGACCCTCCGTTCTCTCCAGGCGCTGGGATTGGTGCGCGCACGATCCAAGGTGGGCACGCAGGTCAACCATTCGAGCTCCTGGGCACTGCTCAACCCGGCGATCATCCGGTGGCGGGCCGCGACAGGTTATCGCGATCAAATGGTCGAACTGCTGCAGGTGCGGCGTGGGATCGAGGCGACCGCGGCGCGTCTCGCCGCCGCCAATATGACCGACGACGAGATCGCCCGACTGGTCGAGCTGAGCCGCACGCTGGCCACAGCCGCGGAGGCGAACGACGGCGAGACATTCCTGAACGCAGACACCGCCTTCCACCGCCTCCTTCTCGAGGGCAGCGGCAATCCGGTGATCGCACAGTTCGCGGAGGTGGTCACCGCGGCATTGCGAACACGCGATCACGCAGATCAGCCCCTCATCATCGAGACCACCGCTCGTGGGCTGGCTCTCCACACTCGACTTGCCGAGGCGATCGCCTCCCGCGACGTCGAGCTCGCAGAGCGCTTGGCAACGGCAATCGCCGACACGACCCTCTCCGAGTTCACCTGACGACCCGACCCGTGTGAGTCGTATGCCGTCCTCACACCTGATTTCAGCCATTGCATGACGGGAACCGCCACCGTCGAGAAACCGTTCGGCGAAGAGAATGTCCAGTTCCTCGCCGACGCGACACGTGATTCACCAGAACGCGACGGGCTACTCGGTGGGCGGCCGCCGCCGGTTCTGCTTTGTCGCCGACCGCTGGCCCTTGGCGGCCAGCCGGCGGCGGTTCGACCCGCGCGTCGGTTTGGTCGGCCGGCGCGGAGAAGCATCCGGGGCCAGTCCCGCCGCGACGAGATCGGCGAGCTTGGCGAGGGCGATCTCCCGGTTGCGCAGCTGGGAGCGCTGCTCGGAGGCGCTCACGGTGACCACCCCGTCGACCAGGCGGCGCGCGAGACGGCCGAGGAGCAGCATCCGCTCACTCTCGGAGAGCACCGCCGAGTCGGCGATGTTCCAGAAGAGTTCGACACGGCTGTCCGAGGTGTTCACGTGCTGACCACCGGGCCCCGACGACCGCGAGAACCGCCAGCCCAGTTCCGCAGCGGGAATCGTGAGCGAGGGCGACACTTCGAGGTCCATGGTCAGAACAGAGGCCAGGGCACCGCGGGCATGCCGCCGCGCGGTGCAGGGAACCGGCCATCGGAGCGCAAGCCGTCGCAGCGTTCGGCCAGGGCCGCGAGCTCGTGACTACCGAGCAACCCGGCGAGCGCATCGCCGAGCTCGCCGTCGAGGTGCGCACACACTCGGTCGATCCCGTCGAGCTCGTCGGCGGTAAGAGATTCGCCCAGCCACCCCCAGAGCACGGTGCGCAGCTTGTGCTCGGCATGGAAGGTGAGCCCGTGGTCGACCCCGTGGCGGTGGCCGTCCGCCATCGCGAGCACGTGGGCGCCCTTGCGGTCGGCGTTGTTGACGACGATGTCGAACACGGCCATCCGACGCAGAGCCGCGGAGTCCTCGTGAATGAGCGACACAGCCCGGTCGTTCTCGTCGGTGCCGTCGAAGACGTGACGCCACCCCTCGTCGGGCACGTCCTCGGCGGCGACCAGGTCGACGGCTCCCTGATCCGGGTCGGCGTCCTGCCACAGTTGCACCATCCCGCGGCCGAGGGGACCCTCCCGCAGCCAGGTTCGGGGCACCACGTTCCAGCCGAACGACTCCGAGACCAGATACGCCGCGACCTCCCGGCTGGCGAGATCGCCGTCGGGGAAGTCCCAGAGCGGACGTTCGCCGGCAATGGGCTTGTAGACGACCGGCACCCCGTCGATGCTACCGAGGAAGGTCGCGTTCGAGGCGGTCGTGATCCGACCGGTGAGGGCGAGCTCACCGTCGGCGGGCGTGGCCTCCGGCATCACCAGGGCGAGTCGGGCAGGGTGCAGGCGTGACCGTCCACGTCCACAGGGTTCGCGCAGAGCGGGCAGAGCGGCCGCCCGGCCCCCACCACCTCTCGGGTGCGCTTCGCGAATGCCCGCGCGGTGCCGACAGGCATTCGCACGAGCAGCATTTCCGCCGGCTCCATGACGACCATCTCAGGATCGCCATCCTCCGTCAGTACGATCGGGTACGCCTCGATCACGACCTGCGCCGTTGTGGGATCCCAGCCCAGGCTCATCGCGCCGGCCCGGAAGTCTTCCTCGACTGGATGCTCGAGCGGGTCGTTGTCGACGAGCTCGATGGGTGTGTTGGTCGGGATGCTGAACGGATTGCCGTCGCCCGCCATCAACTGGTCGAGAATCTCGTCGATCTTCTCCGCGAGCAAGGCCGACTGCTGTTTTTCCAGACCGACGCTGACGATCTTCGCCCCGGTGCGCACCTGGAAGTAGAACGTGCGGGACCCGGGGGTGCCGACGGTGCCGACGACGACCCGGTCGGGCCAGGCGAACTCATGGACGATTGTGGGCATGCCGGTATTTTACGAGCGCGCGCGCTGCGGTGCCTGAGTGCCAGCACCGCCTCCGACCGGCGCGTCGCCGGCGGGGGCGGCGGCGGCCAGCCAGGAGAGGTCGCCTGCATCAGTGTTGGTGGCGTGCACGCTGGGGCGGCCGGTCCCGTAGCGCACGATTGAGACCGATGCGGGCCCGACATTGATGCGCTGGAACAGGTCGAGGTGCATACCGAGCGCGTCGGCCAGGATCGACTTGATGATGTCGCCGTGGCTCACCGCCACCCACACCGCGCCGGGGCCGTGCTCGGCCTCGAACGCCGCGTCGTGACGCCGGATCGCGGCCACCGACCTCGATTGCATCGCCAACAGCGACTCGCCGCCGGGGAACACCGCGGCGGACGGCTGCGCCTGCACCACCGACCACAGGGCCTCCTTGGCCAGCTCGCCGAGGGATCGGCCCTGCCACTGCCCGTAGTCGCACTCGGTAATGCCCTCCTCGACCGGCGTGACGAGCGAGCCGGTCTGGTGGTCGAGGATCAGCTGCGCGGTCTGCCGACAGCGCTCCAGGGGGCTCGAGACCACCCCGACGAGCGGCACCACGGCCAACCGTTCGCCCGTGACGGCCGCTTGGGCGCGCCCGATTTCGTCGAGCAGCACCCCCGGGGTGCGCCCCGCCAGCGTGCCGTCGGCATTCGCGGTGGTGCGCCCGTGCCGCACGAGGATTACTGTGGCCATGCCGACCAGCCTAGACACTCGGTCCCGCGGCAGACCCGGGTAACGCAGGGAGACACCATGAGCACCGACACGCAGTCGCCGACACCACACACCGCCGACACCCACGGCCTGATCCGCGTGCAGGGCGCCCGCGTGAACAACCTCAAGGACGTCACCGTTGAGATCCCCAAGCGCCGATTGACGGTGTTCACCGGCATCTCCGGATCGGGAAAAAGCTCGCTCGTGTTCGGCACGATCGCCGCGGAGTCGCAGCGGATGATCAACGAAACCTACAGCGCATTCCTGCAGGGATTCATGCCCACGCTCGCCCGGCCCGATGTCGACGTGCTCGAGGGCCTGACGACGGCGATCATCGTCGACCAGGAGCGGATGGGGGCCAACGCCCGCTCCACCGTCGGCATGGCCACCGACGCCAACGCGATGCTGCGCATCCTCTTCAGCCGGCTCGGGCAACCGCACATCGGCTCACCCCAGGCCTTCTCCTTCAACGTCGCGTCGATCAGCGGGGCCGGAGCGGTCACTCTCGAGCGCGCGGGACAGACGGTGAAGGAGCGGCGCAGCTTCAGCATCACGGGGGGAATGTGTCCGCGGTGCGAGGGCATGGGCAGGGTGAGCGACATCGACCTGTCCGCGCTGTACGACGACTCGAAGTCGCTGAACGAGGGGGCCCTGACCATACCCGGGTACTCGATGGACGGGTGGTACGGGCGCATCTTCCGCCGCTGCGGCTGGTTCGACCCCGACAAACCGATCCGCGACTTCACCACCAAGGAACTGAAGGACCTGCTCCACAAGGAGCCGACCAAGATCAAGGTCGAGGGGATCAACCTGACCTACCTGGGGCTGATCCCGCAGCTGCAGAAGTCGTTCCTGTCGAAGGATGTCGACGCGTTGCAGCCGCACATTCGCGCCTTCGTCGACCGCGCGGTCACCTTCGCCGCCTGCCCTGAGTGCGGGGGCACCCGGCTGGGCGAGGGCGCCCGGTCGTCGCGGATTGCCGGTCTGAACATCGCCGACGCGTGCGCGATGCAGATCAGCGACCTGGCCGGGTGGGTGAGCGCGCTCGAGGAACCGACGGTCGCCCCGCTGCTCGCCGCACTGCGGCAGTCCCTCGACTCGTTCGTCGAGATCGGGCTCGGCTACCTCTCCCTCGACCGGCCGACCGGCACACTGTCCGGCGGCGAGGCCCAGCGCACCAAGATCATCCGCCACCTCGGCTCGTCCCTCACCGATATCACCTACGTCTTCGACGAGCCCTCGATCGGCCTGCATCCGCATGACATCCAGCGCATGAACGAGCTTCTGCTGCTGCTGCGCGACAAGGGCAACACGGTGCTCGTCGTCGAGCACAAGCCGGAGATGATTGCCATCGCCGACCACGTCATCGACCTCGGCCCCGGCGCCGGCGCCGCGGGCGGCACGGTCTGCTTCGAGGGCACCCTCGACGACCTGCGGGCCAGCGACACCCTCACCGGCCGGCACCTGCACGACCGGGTGGCCCTCAAGCCGGCGGTGCGCACGCCAACGGGCGCGCTCGAGATCCGCGGCGCCACAGAGCACAACCTGGAGAACGTCGACGTCGACATTCCACTCGGCGTGCTGGTGGTGATCACCGGCGTTGCCGGGTCGGGCAAGAGCTCGCTGGTGCACGGGTCGATCCCTCCCGGCGCTGGGGTGGTGTCGATCGACCAGGCGGCGATCCGCGGCTCCCGGCGGAGCAACCCGGCGACCTACACGGGAATGCTCGAGCCGATCCGCAAGGCATTCGCGAAGGCCAACGGGGTGAAGCCCGCGCTGTTCAGCTCCAATTCCGAGGGCGCCTGCCCCAACTGCAATGGCGCGGGAGTAATCTACACCGACCTGGGGATGATGGCGGGCGTCGCCACGACCTGCGAGGTCTGCGAGGGGAAACGGTTCGAGGCCTCTGTGCTCGAGTACCGACTCGGCGGCCGCGACATCAGCGAGGTGCTCGCGATGTCGGTGACAGAGGCGCGGGAGTTCTTCGGCGCCGGCGCCGCACGCACACCGGCCGCGCACGCCGTGCTGGACCGGCTCGCCGACGTCGGGCTCGGCTACCTCAGCCTGGGCCAGCCGCTCACCACGCTGTCCGGCGGCGAGCGCCAGCGGCTCAAGCTCGCCACCCGGATGGGCGAGAAGGGCGGCACGTACGTGCTCGACGAGCCGACCACCGGCCTGCACCTCGCCGACGTCGAGAATCTGCTCGGCCTGCTCGACCGGCTCGTCGACTCCGGCACGTCGGTCATCGTCGTCGAACACCACCAGGCCGTGATGGCCCATGCCGACTGGATCATCGACCTCGGCCCGGGCGCGGGTCACGACGGAGGGCGAATCGTGTTCGAGGGCACCCCCGCCGACCTCGTCGCCACTTGCTCCACGCTCACCGGAAAGCACCTCGCGGCCTACGTCGGCTGCTGAACGCGGGAGACGCGCACCTCTCGCGAGTTGCCCAGGAACGCTGTGTTCTGGGCGCTGTGCGTCTCACGCGAACCCGAACATCGGCGGCAGGGCGAGCACCACGACGGCGACCCACGCCGCACACACCGGCAGGTACCCGGTCTGCCACCGCTCCACGCGAACGGCCTGACCTCGCCCGGTCAGAAGGCGCACGGTGAGCCACGTCGTAACGGCGAGGTTCACGAGCAGCACCAGGTTCAGCCCGAGTGCCGCCACCCGGTTGGCGGTGAACCCGAACTCGCCGACCCGCTCGAACATCGAGGCGAGAACCAGCACATCGAGCGCGATCGCGGCGACGACGGCGACGAGCCGCACGGCATCCATCGCGCCCGCGCCGCTCGCGCTGTCCGGAGCGGAAATGCCGTAGACGACGAGGCTGAGCACCACCAACAGGAGCAGGTCGAACACGAACAGCAGGTCGCGGTCGAACTCCCGCCCGACGCCGACAACCCCGTAGACGACGGCGGACCCCAGCAGCATGACGGCAAACAGTGGAGTGAAGATCGCGGTGAGCACGGGGGCGAGGTTCTCGATGACGCTCTTCTTCTCCTCCACAAGCCAGCCCGCGACGATGACTGCCCCGGCTGCACCCGAGGGAAGAACCCAGGTGATCACCTGCTCGAGCGCGCCGGGAGCGATCGGGGTGAGTACGGCGGCCGTCAGCCCGAGGAGCACGCCGCCGCCGAGGGCGATCAGCGCGTAGTAGATGGCCCACTCGCCGGTGAAGCGGATGAAGTCCATGCGGCGGGCGGATGCTCGGATGTCGCCGCCCACGTAGGCGGCACCGACGACGAACCACAGCGCGACGGGCAGGTGGATGGCGACAAGCACGTCGGTGCTCGCGCGCTCCGCGAAGGGGAAGAGATTCACGGCGAGCGCCAGTACCGCCACCACCGCGACGAGCACGAGCACCCGGCGCACCGGCATCCGTCTCACCACGGCAAAATAGGCCGCGAGCACCGGCAGCACGAACAGGCTGATGTCGCGGACGAACCACGCCTCGCTCGCGCCGGGGATGGCGGTCAGCATCCGCGCGATCTGGATCAGCACGGCGGTGAGGGCCGCGAAGGCGAGCATCGTCACGATCGGCCGGGGCCGCCCGGCGCCCGTGCCCGGCATTGCAAGTTGCTTCCACAGCCTGTCGCCGTGCTCGCGGGCGAACTCGGCAGTGATCTGGTGAACCTCGCCGAGCCGCTTGACCGCGATGAGGAACGCCTCGTCGCCGGCCAAGCCCACTGCCTCGAGGTCGGTGATCTGCTCGCGCAGGTGTCCCTCCAGTTCGTCGGCGTCGCTATCCGCGACCGCGCCGCCGTGCAGGACCGCAGCACGCCACTCGCCGATCCGGCTCTCGACCAGGTTCACGGTCATGCTCCGGCCGGTGACGCGGCCTGTCCCCAGAGCCCGCCGAGGGTGCGGTTTGCCGTGGCCCATTGCTTGCGCTGTTCGACCAGCTGGGCGCGCCCGGCCTCCGTGATCTCGTAGTACCGGCGCCGCCTTCCCTCCGGAGACGCTCCCCACTCGGCACCGATATAGCCGAGCCGCTCCAGGCGGTGCAGCAGCGGGTACAGCATGCCGTCGGTCCATTCCACGTCGCCCGCGGAGAGCTCGCGCACGCGTTTGAGGATCGCGTAGCCGTAACTCGTGCCCTCCGAGAGGATGGCGAGCACGAGCGGGGTCGCCATCGCGGCGACGAGGTCCTTGTCGATGTTCACGGGCCCACCCTATACCTTGCACCTCTAGGTACATAGAGATTCTAGGTAAAGAACCCTTTACACCTAGCATCACTAGGCGTAGCATCACGTGGCATGAACAGTGAAGCGCTCAAGGGTCATCTCGACCTGTTGGTGTTGTCCGTCCTCGCTGACGGACCGCTTCACGGCTACGCCCTGATTGACGAGTTGCGCAGCCGCAGCGGCGAGGTGTTCGACCTCGCCGAAGGCACGGTCTATCCCGTCCTCCACCGCCTCGAACTCGCGGGATCACTCAAGAGCGAGTGGACGGTCGTAGCCGGCCGCCGACGCCGTTCCTACCGGCTCACCCGTTCCGGAGGCGCGCGGCTGCAGCAGCAGCGCGAGATGTGGAACACATTTTCCTCAACCGTCAATTCCGTGCTCCGGAGCAGACCGTGGCCTACTACCCCCTGATCAGGGACTATATGTTCGTCTTCGACGAAGCCGTTCACACGCGGTCGGACGCAGCCGACCTGAGCGATGAGCTGCACGACCACCTCATCGAGGCGACCGACCGGATGCGCGCATCCGGACTCGATCTCGAGACGGCGCAGCGCACCTCGCTCAACCGATTGGGCGATCCAGCCCTGCTAGCCAGAATGATCTCTGCCGTACCGGCGAAAGGATCCACCATGTACGCGTTCTTCACCCGCGGCACCGACTTCTTCACCTTGGCGGCCGGCGTGCTCTGGGCCGCATCCGCGATCGCGATTCCGCTGACCCAACCCGGCGTCTTGCCAATCTGGACCCCGAACACCTACACGATTGCGATTGTCTTGATCAGCGCGGCAATCGTGGCATCTTCCCTGGCACTGATCGCCGTGCACATTCGGCTCTCAGGACGTCTCGTCACGCTGGCCGTGACGGTCGCGGTCATCCTCGCGCTGGCGGTCAGCAGCAGCTTCTTTGTCGGCTGGTTCTTCGCGAGTTGGCTGATCCTGCTGATGACGGCGACGACAATGACCTTGTCGCGCGCGTGGGACACACCAGTCGGCGCGGGGCTCGCCGGCCGACTGCTTCTCGTTGTGTGGCCGCTGATCGCGCTTGTCACGCTCGTCGGCTACGTGGCAATGACGAGCATTGGCCTCGCGGTCCGGTCGTCCAGCGTCGACCTCTATGTTGCCATTGCGCTCCCCATTCTGTGCCTCACTTACACGGCGGGAATGCTGGCGCTCCGACCGCGCCTGCGCACCGCAACGCCGGCGGACATCAGTCGAGGCCCGCTGATCACCGCGTGACGCCTCCTCACCGGTCGGGCGTTCTGCCACCCATCGCTCACAGGGGAGGTCATCGCAGAGCCAGGCGGCGCGTCACGACCTGATCGGCGACCTCCCGCAGACCCGTGCCGTTGCGGCGGGCGTAGTCCCGCAGCAGCAGGAACGCGTCGTCGACCGCAATCCCGTGCTCGTGCGCGAGGAAACCTTTGGCCTGCTCGATGACTATTCGACTCCCCAACGCCGACCTCATCTGCGCGGCCACGTTATGGCTGGAGGAGATCGTCCTGTGCTGCACAATACCGATCGCCGCCACCCGTGCGAGCGCGATCGAGACCGCAGAATCGCACGCGCTCACCGGTCCACTCTGATCGAAATACAGGCTCAACCCGCCCAGCGTGGTGCCCCGCACCCGCAACGGCACCGCATGCACCGCCCGGAAACCCTGGCTCGCCGCCACGAGGGCGAACTGGGGCCACTCGTCGTGTGCGGCTGCAATGTCGGGCACCGGTACCGGCTCTCCCGATCGGATGCTCGCCAGGCTCGGTCCTCGACCGGCATGCCGCTGCGCTGAATCGCTGTCTCTGGCCCGCATGCTGGTTGCTGCCGCAACGTGGAGGCCGCCGTCCGGGTCCGCGAGCAGCACGCCGGCATCCGTCGCGCTGGTGAACGCAACACAGGCCCGCGCAAGTTCGTCCACCACGTCCATCGCGTCGTAACCGGCCCTGAGCGAGTCGGCAAGCGTCACGAAGGCTTCACCCAGTGCACCGGCGTCTGTCTGAGTACCCATCTCCGCAGAATAGCCTCCGATTGACGACTCCCCTGCCGACTTGACAGCTCAGATCCGCCCGTGGGCCGATCGGCAGGCGTGGTCGGCGGCGCCGTCACGCCCCGCTATCGGTGGCCAGTTTGCGCAGAAGCGCCACAAGCTGCGTCTGCTCCTGCCGCGACAGCGACTGCAGCTCGGTCGCCTCGCTCTCGACGAGCGCGATCATCGCCGAGTCCACGCGTTCGGCGCCTTCCGCCGTGAGGCTCGCGAGGTTGCTCCTGCCGTCGCGCGGATTGCCCTTGCGCGCGACGAGCCCGCGCACGGCCAGATTCTCGAGCCGGTTCGACATCGCCGCACTCCCGATCATGGTCGCGTGCACAAGCTCGGCCGGGCTCATCTCGTGGGGCGGATCGGAGCGACGGAGAGCGGCGAGCACGTCGAACTCCCACACGCTCAGGCCCGCGCTCTGGAAGGCATTTCTGCGTAGCCCGGTGAGCTTGTGCGCGACCCGGCGCAACCGTGACATCACGTCGAGGGGCGAGAAGTCCACGTCGGGCAGGCGGTCGGCCCACGCCGTGATCAGCAGGTCGACCTCGTCGTCCTCACTGCCTGGCATGCTGGTCCCTCGCCTCCCGGTGCATTCCCTCACGTTACCGCTGGTCAGCGGCCGCCGGCAGAGCAGGGCGTCACGCGTGGTGCCGTCGCTCACGCGCCGGGCTCGATTAGTCCCATGGACACTGGACACGCTCACCGCGTCCGAGTAATGATCGGTGCGGAGGTAACCATGGAGGCGACGGAGATCCTGCAGGTTGCCCAGCACGCCGACGACCTCGACCGGGCCTCCGCGTTCTACGAGGCACTGCTCGGCGGGCCGCCCGCGGCACGGTTCGATCCGCCCGGCCTGGTGTTCTTCAACGTCGGGATCTCCCGGCTGCTGCTCGAGGCAGGCGCCCCCTCCGCGCTCATCTACCTGCAGGTCGACGACGTCTACCGCGCGGTCGAATCACTGAGGGCGCGGGGCGTGGAGATTGTGAGTGAGCCGCACATCATCTTCAGCCACACCAACGACACCCTCGGCCCGGCTGGAACCGACGAGATGATGGCGTTCATCCGAGACAGCGAAGGCAACACCGTCGGCCTCGTGAGCCACGAGCCGCGGCACGACCCCTGAGGTGCCCTGCAGCACGAGGTCGTGCACACCTCTGCATCCGCCCTGATCTCTTTTCCTGGCTCAGCCGTTGACCACATCAAGGACGAGGACTGGGCCGCGATCGTTGACCTCCTCTGATCTCCCGGGCGCCTAGAATCCTTCCGCGTGCCGGGGAAGGTAGGGTGCAGCGAGGAGGTCGAGTTCCTCACCGGTGAGCACGAGGTCGACCGACGCGACGGCATCCTCGAGGTGCTGCGGCTTGGTGGCTCCCACGATCGGAGCCGTCACCGCCTGCTGCTGGCGCACCCAGGCGAGCGCGACCTGAGCCCGGGAGACCCCGCGCGTGGCGGCCACCGCCGCCACGGCATCCGCGATCTTGCGATCGCCCTCCTCGTGCTGCCCATAGAGCGTGCGGCCGAACTCGTCGGTCTCGCTGCGCGCGGTTCGCTCGTCCCAGTCGCGGGTGAGCTTTCCGCGGGCGAGCGGGCTCCATGGCAGCACGCCGACTCCCTGGTCGAGGCAGAACGGGTGCATCTCGCGCTCCTCCTCGCGATTGATGAGGTTGTACTGGTCCTGCATCGACACGAACCGGGTCCACCCGCCGAGGTCGGCGGTGTACTGGGCCTTCGCGAACTGCCACGCCCACATCGACGAGGCCCCGATGTAGCGGGCCTTGCCGGCCTTGACCACGTCGTGCAGCGCCTCCATCGTCTCCTCGATCGGCGCCTCCGGGTCCCAGCGGTGGATCTGGTACAGGTCGACGTAGTCGGTACCGAGCCGCCTGAGGCTCGCGTCGATCTCGGTCATGATCGCCCCGCGGGAGAGGCCGGCGCCACCCGGCCCCGTGCGCATCCGTCCATGCACCTTGGTCGCAATCACGACCTCGTCGCGGGCGGCGTAGTCGGCGAGCGCCCGGCCAACAATCTCCTCGCTGCTGCCGTCGGAGTAGACGTTGGCGGTGTCGAAGGTCGTGACGCCGGCCTCGAGCGCCTGCTTGATGAAGGGGCGGCTCGCCTCCTCGGGGATAGTCCACTCGTGACCGCCGCGATCCGGTTCGCCATAGCTCATGCAGCCGAGCACGACGGCGGAGATTTCGAGGCCGGAGTTGCCCAGGCGCAGGTATTTCATGGATTCAGCCTTTCGATCGCGGGGCCCGGCACCATTCCGGACGAGCCCATCAGTGTGACGACGGTGATCTCGACGACGACGCGTCTGGGGTTCACCCGCGGCTGGCGATACCGCCCGGCGTAGAGCTCCACCGCCCGGGCGACAGCGTCGGGGTCGCGGTTGATGCGCGCGGTGCCGGCGAAGGAGATCCAGCGCCGCCCATCGACCTGGGCGACGGATGCCTCCCCGCCCCGCTCGACGTTGCGCACCTTCTGGGTGGAATCGGAGGTGATGATGCGCACGAGCCCGTCCGCGACGGTGAATCCGACCGGGACCGAGTGAATTCCGCCACGTGCGCCGAAGGTCGAAAGGATGGCAAGGTGGCGCTCCTCGAGAAAGCGCGTCGCGTCGTCGGTCTGGTCGGTGTCCATCCGCTCCAATCTATCGCCGCTGGGCGGCACGCCTCCCGGCCGCCGGACCACCGGCCCGCACCGCAAGGGCTGGACCGCGGCATCCGGCAGTGGAATTCTCGGAGGGGATCATGCGATGCAATCCAGAAAGGAGACAGGAATGTTCAGCACAACGGAGGCCTTCAGCTCGTTCTCGGTCGACGACATCGACGCCGCCCGACGGTTCTACGGCGACACCCTGGGACTCGGCGTCGAGGACGGGATGATGGGCAACCTCACTGTTCGGCTCGGCGGCGGCGGGCAGACGTTCATCTATGCCAAGCCCGACCACAAGCCTGCGGAATTCACAGTTCTCAACTTCCTCAGCGATGACGTCGAGAAGAGCGTCGACGAACTGAACGCCAGGGGCGTGACGACCAAGATCTACGACGACAGCGAGCTGGCCGACATGCCTCCGAACGACGCGAAGGGAATCATGCGCGACGAGGCCGGTGAGCCGGCGATCGCCTGGTTCAGGGACCCGGCGGGCAACGTGCTCGCGGTGGTCTCGTCGCAGGTGCCCGGCTGAGCGCTCACTCCCCGGAGGCCTCCCCCGCGAGGAATCCGTTGTACTCGTGGTCGAAGACCATGCTCGTGCGGGTCGATGCCACGGCGGGATGCACGGAGAGGTGCTGGAGCACGAACTCGCGCACCTCGGCCGAGTTGCGCACGGCGAGATGGATGATGAAGTCCTCGGCACCGCTGAGGAAGAACACCTGCACGACGCCGGGCAGAGCGCGCACCTCGGTTTGGAAGCTCGACATGAGGTGGCGCTGGCCCGCCCGGATGCCGACGCTGATCAGCGCCTGCAGGTCGAGACCGAGCGCCGCCGGGTCGAGTTCGGTCGTGAATCGGCTCACGACGCCTCTCGAGACGAGAGCCCGAACCCGGGCGATGCAGGTGGACTCGGCTATGCCGGCGGCGACAGCGAGCTGGATATTCGACGCCCGCGAGTTCTGCTGCAGCAGGTCGATGATCACCCTGTCGACATCGTCGAGCTGACGTGGCTGAATATTCTGCGGAGCACCCATCACTCACCCTGGCCTTTCTCGCGGATATGACTCACTTCTCGCCCAAAAGTACCGTGAAATTCGGTGACTCCCTACGGAGACCGCGAAATCTGCACAATAAGTACCACCAATCAATCGGCACGGCACGGAGCGGAGCGGCATCATGCGCGTAGGGATCCCCAGCGAGATCAAGAACAACGAAAATCGGGTCGCCGTGACGCCGGCCGGCGTGCACGAACTCACCCGCCGCGGCCACGATGTGCTCATCCAGTCGGATGCCGGGGTCGGCTCGGGCTTCGACAACGCGGCCTACACGGCCGCGGGCGCCACAATTGCCGAGACCGCCGCCGAGGTCTGGGCCGCGGCCGAGCTTCTGCTCAAGGTCAAGGAGCCCATCGCATCCGAGTACCCGCTGATGCGGCAGGGCCAGGTGCTGTTCACCTACCTGCACCTCGCCGCCTCACGCGCATGCACCGACGCGCTCATCGCCTCGGGCACCACCGCAATCGCCTACGAGACCGTGCAACTGCCCGACCGCAGCCTGCCGCTGCTCTCACCGATGAGCGAGGTCGCCGGACGCCTGGCCGCGCAGGTCGGCGCGTACCACCTGATGAGCGCCGTCGGCGGCCAGGGAATTCTGATGGGCGGCGTGCCCGGCACTCCGAAGGCCAAGGTCGTCGTCATCGGCGGCGGGGTCGCCGGCGAGCATGCGGCCGCGAACGCGCTCGGCATGGGAGCCGACGTGACCATCATCGACCTGTCCCTCCCGCGCCTGCGCCAGCTCGAGGTGCGCTTCGCCGGTCACGTGCAGACCCGCCCGTCGACTTCCTACGAGATCGCCGCCCAGGTGCGCGAGGCCGACCTCGTGATCGGCTCCGTGCTCATCCCCGGCGCGCAGGCACCGAAGCTCGTCACCGACGCGATGGTGGCGGAGATGAAGCCGGGCTCCGTGCTCGTCGACATCGCAATCGACCAGGGCGGATGCTTCGAAGGGTCGCGTCCGACCACGCATGACGATCCGACCTTCGCGGTACACAACAGCATCTACTACTGCGTCGCGAACATGCCCGGAGCGGTGTCGGCGACCTCGACCCGCGCACTGACCAACGCCACACTCCCCTACGTGCTCGCACTCGCGGACAAGGGCTGGGAGCGGGCGATCGCCGATGACGCCGCGCTGGCCAAGGGACTCAACGTGCACGCCGGGCGAGTCACGAACCCGCAGGTCGCTGCCGCCCTCGGACTCGAGGTCGCAGCCTCGTAGGCCAGCGGCTGCGCGACTGCGTTGCCCGGGAGAGCGCCGCTACGGCGTACGCGGTCAGACCGTGGCCTTCACCCGCGACTCGTGCTCGCCGGCGATGCGGTCCACGGGGCGGTCGGCGAGAATCCGCGCGATCATCGTCGGGCCGATGGTCAGCAACACGAGCGCCCCGATCAGCTTGAAGTGGTCCTCGAGCAGATAGGGGTCGGTAGCCACGAGGTCGAAGGCGGCCGACAGTGCCAACGCTGCACCCCCGACAAGAATTGCCGTCCCGGATCCATCACGAAGGTGCACAAGCGAGCCGTACGCGAGCCATCCGGCGACAACGCCATACACAATGACGAAGCCGATCTCGGGCAGCCCGAGCCCGTCGTGCAGCATGAAGGCGTCGTCGGCGGCGATCACGAGCAGCAGCCCGCCGAGAACGAGCAGCCACGTGCGCTGCGGGCGCGCGACCGCCGCGGCGGCGAATGCCAGCGTGCTGCCCGCCGTCCAGACCATGATCGTCAGCATCCTCAGCGAGCCAGCGTAATGGGGCAGCACGACCCCACCCGATGCACTCAGCGAGTGGATGTCGCGGGTGAGCATGCCCATCCGCAGGCCCTCCAGCTCGCTTGCGAACACGGCGCCGACGGCGATGGCGACCCCGACGGCCACGGCGGCGGGCACAGCTGAGTTCGCGCGCACGCCATCGCCCCCATCACCGGACCGAACAGCGGCCGCTACATCAGAAGCGACGATTTTTTCACGCTGGCGCCCCGATCACCAATTGAGTGCCCCTCGCGCTTCGGCCGGTCGGTCAGCGGCCGATCTCGGATCGCACCGCGAACAGCTCCGGGAAGAAGGTGAGGTTCAGCGCGCGCTGCAGGAAGTCGGCGCCGGACGACCCGCCGGTGCCCATTTTCGTGCCGATGGTGCGACCCACCGTCTTGAGATGCCGGAACCGCCAGAACTGGAAGTTGTCCTCGAGGTCGACGAACTCCTCGCAGGCCTCGTACGCCTCCCAGTACTCGCTCGCGTTCTCGTAGATTCGCTTGAAGACGGGAACGAGTTCCGGCGTGAAGGTGTGCGCCTTGCTGACATCCCGATTCAGGATCGAGTCGGGCACGGCATGGCCGGCGCGGCTGAGATAGCGCAACAGCTCGTCGTAGAGGCTCGGCTCATCGAGCAGGTCGCTGAGCACCTGCCGCGACGCGGGGTCGCTGTCGAACACCGCGAGCATCTTCTCGTTCTTGTTGCCGAGAATGAACTCGACGGCGCGGTACTGGTGCGATTGGAACCCGGACGAGCTCGCCAGCGCATCGCGGAACTCGGAGTATTCGGAGGGCGTGAGCGTGGCCAGCACCGACCACTGCTGCGTCATCACCTCCTGGATGTGCTTGACGCGGGCGATACGTTTGAGGGCCGTGCGGATGTCGTCGGCACGGAGCAGGTCGCGGGCCGAACGCAGCTCGTGCAGCAGCAGCTTGATCCAGAGCTCGCTGGTCTGGTGCTGGATGATGAACAGCAGCTCGTCGTGGTGGACGGGCGAGCTCTGCGGGCGCTGGATGCTCAGCAACTCGTCCAGGGCAAGATAGGAACCGTAGTTCATTTTCTGGGAGAAGTCGGTGACGATCCCCGGCTCGAGTGGTCTCGTGTTGTCGTCGATGCTCACCTCGCCGAACCTATCAAGGTTCCGACCCCTACCGGACTGCCGCTGGGGTCCAACTCCCACCGCGCGCGGGTTATGGTCGAGGTATGACCGGCGCCGACACCCCCCAGACCCCGGGCGCGCTGCTCGACACCCGCAACCGCCCGCTGCACGACCTCCGCATGTCGGTCACCGACCGGTGCAACTTCCGGTGCGTCTACTGCATGCCCAAAGAGGTCTTCGGCAAGGACTATGCGTTCATGGAACGCGACGAGCTGCTCAGCTTCGAGGAGATGACGCGCCTGGCTCGGGTCTCCGTCGCCCACGGCGTCGAGAAGATCCGCCTTACCGGCGGCGAGCCGCTGCTGCGCAAGGGTCTCGAGGAGCTCGTCGGAATGCTTGCCGAGCTGCGCACCCCGGACGGGCGCGAGATCGACATCGCCCTGACGACCAATGGGTCGGCCCTCGCCCACAAGGCGCAGGCCCTCAAGGACGCCGGCCTCAAGCGAGTGACCGTCTCGCTCGACTCGCTCGACGACGCGACCTTCCAGGCGATGAACGATGTCAAGTTCCCTGTCGCGAAGGTGCTCAAGGGCATCGACATCGCGCACGAGGTCGGACTCGGTCCCGTCAAGATCAACATGGTCATGAAGCGCGGCCAGAACGACCAGGACATCGTCGCGATGGCGCGCCACTTCAAGGGGACCCCGTACATCCTCCGCTTCATCGAGTTCATGGACGTCGGCAGCAGCAACGGCTGGGAGATGAGCGGCGTCGTGCCGTCGGCCGAGGTCATCAGCCGCATCCACGCCGAACTCCCCCTCGAGGAGATAGCACCGAACTACAACGGCGAGACCTCCTCGCGCTGGCGCTACGTCGACGGCGGCGGCGAGATCGGCGTCATCTCGAGCGTCACCCAGTCGTTCTGCCACTCGTGCTCGCGCGCGCGGGTGTCGACCGACGGCAAGCTCTTCACCTGCCTGTTCGCGACCGAGGGCCACGACCTACGGGCGCTCATGCGCGGAGGATGCTCCGACGACGAGCTCTCCGGCGCGATGGCCGCAATCTGGCGCCAGCGCAGCGACAACTACTCGGAGCGGCGCGGCTCGGCGACCGGGGGCCTCCGGGCATCCGGCAAGAAGCGAATTGAAATGTCCTACATCGGCGGCTGAGCGGTCGCGGCGGCGACAGGGGCGGCCGGCGGAACCTCTCGCGTGGTCCGAAGCCCCTCGTGGCGCAGGTCGAGCTGCGCGACGACGAGGGCCGCGAGGTCCTTGAGGCTCGCGATCTGGGCCTCGGACGCGGTCCCCGGCACGAAGTCGAGAACCGAGAGGGTTCCGATCGTCTGCCCGTCGCCGCGCTTCAGCGGCACCCCGACATAGAAGCGCAGACCCAGCGGACCGGTCACGAGTGGGCTGTCCTGTGCACGGGGGTCGGTCCGGGCATCGGGGACCACGACGGGATGCTCCTCGGGCGGTGCCGCCTGGGACAGATCGACACTGCGAACGATCTCCTCGACGTCCGCCCCGTAGTGCGACGCGAACCACGTGCGGTCGCGGTCGACGACACTGACGATTCCCACGGGGGCGTTGAACAGCCGCGCCGCGATGGCTGTGACCCGGTCGAGGGCGTCGGTGGGAAGGGTGTCGAGGATGCCGGGAACCCCGGTGTCTCGCCCGCGCGACCCCGAGCCGAAGACGAGATCGTCGTCCGCATCGTCCTTGTGCCGCGAGCTATCCAGAATCACTGCCTGGCGCAGCATCGACACGAGCTCCCGTCGCGATGGCCGGGCCGCCGCGTCCCTCGCGAGCATGGCGGTCAGCAGCTGGTGCCAATGCTCCGGCAGGTGCTCCGGGATCGCGGGCTCCCGCGTCAACCTGGCGACCACCGACTCGATCACCGTGCCGGGAAACTCGACGGCGCGCGTGAAGCACTCGAGGAGCACGAGCCCGAGCGAGTAGACGTCGGACTCCGGCCCGACGGTGCCGCCGGAGGCCTGCTCGGGGCTCAGGTAGGCGGCGGTGCCTGTCGTGACCCCCTCCGCCGTGAGGCGGTCCACGTCGTCAGCACGGGCGATGCCGAAGTCGGTGAGCATCGCACGGGCTCGCGGCTCGTCGCTGCCGTAGTCGACGAGGAGCACATTTGAGGGCTTGATATCGCGATGGATCACGTTGTGTGCGTGCACGTAGTGCAGCGCCTCGGCCATGTCGTAACCGATCTCGCCAATGTGGCGCGGCGCGATCGCCCCGATCGCCAGGCGGTCGCTGAGGGTGGACCCCGTGACCAGCGCCATGACGATGTACCGGGTGGGCCGGCCCTGCGCATCCCAATCGACACCCGCGTCGAGAAGCGTCACGATCGCGTGGTGCTCCAGGCTCGCAAGAAGCGCGATCTCGCCCTCCTCGCGCTCGGGTTCGGCGCGGAGGTTGAACAGCTTGATCGCGACCGCACGCCCGAGGGCTTCGTCCACAGCCCGGTAGACAGTTGCCGTGCCACCCCTGCCGATAACATGCTCGAGTCGATACCGGTTGCCGAGCACCCGGCCGAGCGACTCATCTGCGGGTGGTACCGGCATTCACGATCCATTTCTCGTTCTCGCACACCAGACCGCGCACGATTTATCACGAGACTCAAGGCCTCGATTCAACGTAGCCGCAGCAAGGATCTTGAGGCGAGGGGATAGATTTTGCGATTCGAGTCGACTACGCGCGCGAACCGGTGAGGCCCCCGCATCGGGTTGATGCGAGGGCGTCACTGGTATCGCCCGGCCGGCGGTGGGGCTACTTCGTCCTGGCCGTCGTGGTGAGCCAGGCGCCGGTCCCGACGTCGCTCACCGCCGCGATCCGCACGGAGTACGCGGTCTTGCCGGCGAGGCCGGTGACCTTCGCGCTCGTCGCAGTGCTGATGCCATCGCCGAACGTGCTCCAGTTCTCGCCGTCGGCCGACGTCTCGATCACGTAGTCCGTGATCGCGAAGCCGCCGTCGGAGGTCGGTGCCGTCCACGAGACCAGCAGGGCCTTGCCCTGCACCTTGACGACTGCCCCGCGCGGTGCGGCGGGCGGCGAGAAGGTGCTCGCCGCGACCGGCTGGGAGAACTCCCCCAGCCCGGCGGCGGATGCCGCCTGCACGCGTACCTGGTACTCCGTGCCGGGTACGAGCATCCGGATCCGGGCGCCCGTCGTGGCCGTGACCGCGTCGTACACCTGCGTCCACTCCGTCGTACCGGTCACCCGGTATTCGAGTCGGTAGTCGGTGACCGGGTTGCTGCCGGTCTCGAGCGGTGCGTCCCAGGCCACGGCGATGGTGGTGCCGTCCACGGGGGTCAGCATCACCTCGCCGGGGCTTCCGGGCACGACGACCTCGGGCTGAGGCTCCGGGTCCGGGTCGGTTCCCGGGTCGCCGAGGACGAGCCCGGCGAACGGAGCCTTCACGACCGAGGTCGCGAGGTCGATCGTGGACTCCGCGTTGCCGAGCACGTTCCACAGTTCGACCTTCATCGACCCGTCGACCAGGTTGCCCAGGTCCCCCACGACCTCGGCGATTCCGCGGTCGGCGGTGTAGCGCTCGTAGCCGGGCACCGGGTCGGTCGGGAAGTAGTTGTACGTCTCGATCCGGTCGTACGTGCCGTCGCCGGTCAGGTCATACGAGACCCTGATTCGCGTGGCGTTGCCGACCCCGAGGGTGTCAACTCCGATATCGAAGACGGTGCGGCTGCCGGCGAAGGTGCCGTTCAGGTTCTCCGCCGTGAGGACGAGTCCCGCCGACGCATCGCCGACAGCATCCATCCCGGTGCGCGGGGCGAGCGTGGTCGTCGCCGCCGCGCCCGGCTCCGCGCGGAACGACCCGTTGGTGCCGAGGTAGAAGGTGGTCGTGGTCGCGGCCGGAGGAGTTCCCGGATCGGTCGGATCCGTCGGCTCCTCGGTTCCGCTGGGCGCGCCGCCGCCGCTCCAGACCTGCGCACCAGACGTCACCGTCTGGCCCACCGGCACATCGAGCACGGTGCCATCCGAGAACGTGACGGAGATCGGCGCCTGCGTGATGTTGCTCGCGACGTAGGTCGTGGCTCCGTCCTTGCTGAAGACGGCCGCCATCGGGTCGTCGGCGTGGATGCTGGCATCGAGGGTTCCGAGGCTCGCGAGGTTCGCGATCCAGTGGTAGGTGTGAGCGCGGCTCTCACCTTCCTCCTCGGGGTACTCGCGGTCGTTGTCGAGCTTGGCGAGCGCCGCGGGGGCGTCACCGAGCGCGAGGTACGACCAGGCGATGTCCTGCCAGACGTCCGGGTTGCCGCCATTGACGGCGACCATCTCGTTGTAGTTCTCCACGACGTCCGTCGGGCGCAGGCCCAGGTACAGGTGTCCGCCGGTGATCGGCAGGGTGTTGATTCCCTGGATCATCTCGGCTTCGGCGCTGAACCACGTGGAGTAGGTGCCGCCGTCGCCCCAGATCATTCCCGCGGTGCTGTGCCCGAACGCATCCGGCATGGCGCCCGACTCATCGAACCAGTACTGCTGAATGGCGGCGGTCTGCGTCGCGTAGAGGTAGATACCCGCGTCGCGCGTAGCGGTGTCACCCGTGGCGGTGCCCCACTGGATGAGTCCGTTGGCGAAGTTCTGGCCCTCGGAGCTCGACTCCTGGTTGTTGCCGGCACCGAACGCGCCGTGACCGGATGCCCAGTCGTGGCCCGCGTAGATGTCGAAGTCGCGCAGGTAGGGGTAACGGGTGTCGTCGCGGTCGAAGCCGTTCGCGTCCGCGATCAGCTCGTCGACCATGCCACCGTAGGCCGACTGCGCGGCCCACTCCGGCTCGAAGCGCGCGAGCGTCGCCGCGGCGACGATGAAGTATCCGTAGTGGAAGTGGTGATCGTTGAGCTCCTTGTCCGAGCCGTACGATGCCGGGAACCCGACGAGGGTGCCCCAGTTGTCGTTGTACGCGAACAGCTGCTCGGTCTCGCCGGGCGAGGCGGTGAACCAGTCGGTGAGCGTCGCCTTCATCTGGACGAGCGCCGTGTCGCGCACCGAGGTGCGGTCGAGCTGGTCGGCAATCTCCACGATCCGGGCGGCGCGGCCGAGCGCCTTGCCTGTCCAGTAGGTGTCGTCGTTGTCGATGCTCATCGGGTCGGCGGCGACCTGGTCGAGAAGCGCGTCCAGGCGGGCGTTGGCGTCGCCCTCGCCGGTGGCGACGGCGGGGAGCTCCGGCAGCACACCCGTGAACGGGGTGGCGGTCGTGAACGAGGTGGCGCCGACGAGCGTCGTCATCGCTCCGCGAGGGGAGACGTAGGTGCGGTCCAGGGTTGCGCCCGCCGACGGGCCGTCGCCGGTCACGCCGTCGAGGTAGACGCTCTGGTGAGGGTAGAGCGACAGCACGGTTCCGGAGTTGGTTCCCTCGAGCACCTCGGTCTCGGCCGTGTAGGTGGTCTCGACCATGCTCTCCGCCTCGTTGTAGACGAAGTCGGCGCGGGTTCCGGTGACCTTGGCGTACGCGTAGGGCGTGTAATCATCGGCGATCGCCGTGCGGGCAGCATCCGTGTCCGCGGGGTTCGTCGGCAGGGCAGCGACGGAGAGGTAGCCCTTCCCACCGAGGGTGCTCGTGAGCGTGCTGCCGGCGATGGTCCAGGCCTCACCCGTCGGGGCGAAGGCGACGTAGTCCGCGCCGCCCGAGCTGAAGCCGATGCGCTCGGCGTCGTTGAGCCAGACGCGCAGGTCGGCTCCGGCCGTGATGACGGCGTCGCCGCCCGCGATGTCGTACCAGCCGAACGGGAGGCCGTGGCCGATCGTCGCGGTCATCGACCGGGTGCCGTCGCTCCACGACGGGGTCACTGTCCAGTCGGTCCAGTCCGCGACCTCGACGACGGGGGCGGTGAGGCCGGCGACGCCGACGATGACATCCTGCGCGTAGGCGTAGTGGAACTCTCCGATGCCGCCGGGTGTGCCGTTCACGGTCGGCGTGGTGGTGTTCGACAGGCCCAGCCCGGCAGCCTGCGGGAGGTAGGAGAGGGGGTGAGCGTGCAGCGGCTCACTGCCGACGCAGTTGTACTTCTTGAACAGGAGCGACGACCACCAGTCGTTGGTGGGGACTGCGCCGGCGGGGGCGGAGTCGGTGACGTAGGCACGGGCATCCGTCGCGAGCGGCCCACAGCCCTCGGGAGCCGGGCCGACGGCGTCGGTGGTGTAGCTGCCGGTTCCAACCGGAAGAGTTTCGGCGTACGCGGCGCCGGTAGCGGTGAAACCGCCGAGGATGACGGCCGCGGCAGTGAAGACGGCAATGCCCCGTGTTCGAGGCCTGCCGGTGTCTCCCCTCCCCCGGCGCTCCGCTCGTACATGGACGCGATCGTGGATATTCATGTGCTCCCCCTTGATTCCCGGTCCGCCTCGTTGCGAAACCGGCACGCGCTCAACTGCCACCCCCGTTGGTGGGCCATTTGGGAGCGCTCCCATGAACCATAGAACAGCCTCGCGACAAAAGACAAGGTCTATTTGAGAGCGCTCCCACAACCGTTATCTGGGGCGGCTTCGCCGTCCCGCCGCTCACACCCATCCGAGCGGGGAAGAATGGGAGTCCAGCCAGCGTTGGGGTTGGAACGGGCACGAGTGGGAGTGAAATGACGAGAATCACGGCCAGACGCAAGATCATTCGGGTGAAGTTGGGTGAATCGTCGGTGATACGCGATGACGTGCTCGCCGTCGAGGAACCTCTCGAAATGCGCGTCAACGGGCGCTCCCTCGCGGTCACCATGCGCACTCCCGGCCACGACTTCGACCTCGCTGCCGGCTTTCTCGTCTCCGAGGGCATCATCACCACGGGCGAGCACTTCTTCACCGCGCGATACTGCGCCGGGGCGACCGCCGACGGAGTCAACACCTACAACGTGCTCGATGTCACGCTCGCCCCGGGAGTCGCTGCTCCCGACCCCAGCCTCGAGCGGTCGTTCCTCACGACCAGTTCCTGCGGGCTGTGCGGCAAGGCGAGCATTGACGCCGTGCGCACCAAGTCGGCGTTCTCGGTCGACGAGGACCCCCTCGTCGTGGATGCCGGGCTCCTCAGCACCTTCCCCGACAAGTTGCGGGCGGCCCAGGCCGTGTTCGAAAAGACCGGCGGGCTGCACGCGGCGGCGCTGTTCGACGGCACGACCGGCGAGATGCTTGTCGCGCGCGAGGACGTCGGCCGCCACAACGCGGTCGACAAGGTCATCGGCTGGGCTGTGAAGGAGAACCGCCTGCCGCTGGCCGGAACCGTGCTCATGGTGTCGAGCCGGGCGAGCTTCGAGCTCGCCCAGAAGGCGATGATGGCAGGCATCCCGGTGCTCGCTGCCGTCTCGGCCCCCTCGTCGCTCGCCGCTGAGTTCGCGACCGAGGTGGGCATGACCCTCGTCGGCTTCATGCGCGGCTCATCGATGGTGATCTACGCGGGCGACAAGCGCATCGCGCAGGACGCGCTGCAGCCCGTCGACTGAGTCGCGCGCTCTGGCGCGCGTGTCGAAACCGCGTGTCGCGGTGCCGTCGACTCCTCCTCCACAGGGCCTGTTCCGGGAGGGTTGTCCACAGGCAATACCGCAGATCAGGGTGTTGTTTGGTGTCTGCGGGAATGTCGGTGGTGCCTGTCAGTATGTGGGTATGTGCAAGACAACCGATCCGCTCATCGACAGCGCTGCTGCGTTCGCGGCCGTGTGGGCTGGTGCGCTCACCGGGTTCGGCGATCAGATCGGCGAACACCCGGCCACTGGCGCGCCCGGCGCTCCCGGCGCGGCAGCCGGCACATCGTTTGGGACAATCAGTGTCGCCCCCGCCCAGCTGGACGTGGAGACCATGTCCGATGCGGGCCTGCTGCGGGCGCTCCGGTCCGGGTACACCCTGAAACGGCAGGTTGATGCGCTGCTGGTGCGTGCCGCGGGGGAGCTCAGTGTGCGCTCCCGCCCCTCGCTGGGCCAAGGCGGGCTCGCGAAATCGTCCGGGCACACCTCCCCGGCATCGCTGATCACCGAGCTGGGCCGGGTCACCCTCGCCGAAGCCGGGAAAACGGTGCGACTGGGCGAGGCGACCACCGCCCCGGTGTCACTGCTCGGGGAACGCCTCCCCGCCCCGTTCCCTGTCGTTGCTGATGCGGTTAACACCGGTGTCGTGCAAGTGGATGCGGCCCAGTCGATCATCACCGCCCTGACGCAGGCGACCCCGCGCGCACTGCCGGAACACTTGGTCGCCGCGGAGGAGGAGTTGGTCGAGTTCGCGGCCCACCATCCAGCGGACACCGTGCGGAAGCTGTCGATCTCCTGGCGTGACGCGCTGGATACCGACGGGAT
>NZ_JBEPNA010000008.1:0-121237 GCF_040546025.1 Marisediminicola sp. UYEF4
CTGGGGCCTCCAAAGTTCGACTGTGGATAGGCCAACCTCCGCAGGCTGGTAACCCACGTCTACTCGAACGGGGGCCCCAGCCTCAAGAGGTAAGCGCCGTACTCATATCGTCTAGGGCGCGGCGGGGTCGACGGGGTCATCACCCTCGAGTTCCGCCGCCTCGAGCTCGGCTTCGGCCGCGACATTGCGCACCCCGCGGGGGCGGCCGACCCGCACCCACATCCCGAACAGGGCACCGGCGATGAGGAGCGTCGCTGCGAGGCTCACGAGCGGGTATCCGCGGGCAAGGTTTGCGATGAGAGTGAACCCGACCACAACTGCCCCGAACACGTTGAGCACGAAGTATCCCCGGCGTCCGTCCTGCTTCGAGAACCTGGCCATCGCGGCCAGGCCCGCGAGAAAGCTGATGAACACCGCCACGGCGTAGAAGAGCACCAGCACCTGGTCGCGCCCGCCGCCGACAACGACGATCAGCATGGCGAGAGCGCCGAACAGGGCGACTCCCCAGTAGGGGGTGCGCGCCCGATTGGTGCGGCCCAGCGCGCGGGGCAGGATGCCGATGTCGTGGCCGTTGCCGATCGAGCGCTCGGCGAGCGCGGCGAGCAGGCCGGGGCCCGCCTGGAACGACGAGCTCGCGGCGGCGAGCAGAAGCAACGCCGTGACGAGTTGGAAGGCCGCGAACACGGGCGCAGGCGCCGCGATCCTGGCCAGCTCGGCGACGAGGGTCGAGTCCGCCGACGGCAGCGCGATCTGCAGCCGGGAGATCTCGACCGCGAGACCGATCGTGATCGTGCCGACCACGCCCAGCGTGAGCCAGAGGGTAAGTTGGCCGAATCGGCGGCGGCCCTCGTTATCGAGCTGCCCGAGCTGGGCGATCGCCGACGACGGCGCCTCCACGCCCGTCGCGAGGGCCATTGCCACGGGGAATGCGAGCAGCACCGCAAAGATGCTGGCCCCGCCGGGAGCCGTCACCGCAGCATCCGTCGGCGGCTGGGGGTCGGCGCCGAGCCCGTAGACCAGCACAATGGCGGCGACGACAATGAACGAGATCGTCATGACCGCGAAGACGACCCGCCCGAGGTGCCCGAATAGCGTGATTCCGCCGACAACCACCACGAGCCCGAGGGCGAGCGCGAGCCGCATCGGCGCGAGCGCGGGGAGGTAGGCGATCACAGCCGACGCCCCCGCCGACACGCTGATCGCGATGGTGAGCACGAAGTCGACGATGAGCGCGCCGATCGGCAGGAAGGACCAGGCGTCGCCGAAGGCCTCGCCGACCGCGCCGGCCGCGCCGCCGCCACCGGGGTAGCGGGCGATGAGCTGGCGGTAGTTGACGATGACGACCGCGACGATGCCCACGACGAGCCCCATGGTCGGAACGAGCAGGGTCAGGTCGCCGTCGAGGGCGCGCAGGGCGGCCTCGACCGCATAGGCCACCGACGAGACGGGGTCCGCCATCACGGCGAACGCGAACGCAATAAACAAGATCGGGCGCGATTGCAGGCCTGGTCGCCGGCGCATCCGTGGCCCATCTCCAGCGGGCACGGGAGCCCTTTCGCTCGGACGAGGCGGGGCGGTCGCCTCATCGCGAGCCGAGAGGTAGCGTGACCGTCGTGGAGAGAACACTGACCATCGCCCTGCCCGACGCGGAGATCGCCCGGCGCCTGTCTCTGCCGCCGGACGGCGTGCGCACCATCGTCTGGGATCTCGGCGACCCCGACCCCGACGTAGCGATCGACCTGCTTGTTCTGCGCTACATGATCCCCCCAGCCGAGCTGCGCGGGTTGGATTCGGTGTCGGTGAGGGTCGTGCAGAGCCAGACTCTCGGCTTCGACGGGGTGAGCGAGTCACTGCCAGCAGGCATCGTCTACTGCAACGCGGTCGACGTGCACGAGGCCTCGACCGGCGAACTCGTCCTGGCGCTCATCCTCGCGAGCCAGCGCGGCATCGGCGAGGCCGTGACGGCGCAGTCGCGCGGCGAGTGGGCGCACGCGCAGCATCCGGGGCTCGCGGGCAAGACGGTGCTGCTGATCGGGGTCGGCGGGGTCGGCCGCGAGATCGAGACGCGCCTGGCACCGTTCGACGCGCGCATCGTGCGTGTCGGCAGGTCGGCGAGGACGGATGCCCGGGGCGAGGTGCACGGCATGGAGTCGCTTGCCGCGCTGGTGCCGGAGGCCGACATCGTGGTGCTCGCCGTCCCCCTTACCGACGACACGCGCCACCTGGTCGACGCGGAGTTCCTCGGGCGGCTGCGTCCCGGCGCGCTCGTGGTCAACGTCGCGCGCGGCCCCGTGGTCGACACCGCCGCCCTCATGGACTGGCTGGCCGCCAGCCGCGGTCGGGCGGCGCTCGACGTGACCGACCCGGAGCCGCTGCCCACCGACCACCCGCTGTGGAGCCTGCCGGGGGTCATCGTCACCCCGCATCTCGGGGGCCATACCGACGCCATGGCCGGCCGCGTCGACCGGGTCGTGCGCGAGCAGGTGCGCCGGCTGCAGGCGGGCGAGGCGCCGCTCAATCCGGTGCTGGGCGGGTAGCGCTCTCGACGGCACCCCATGTATGGTGTGGTCAGACCACATGACCGAACCATGCGGTCCGGAGCGAGGGAGCACCGTGCCGTCCACCGATCGCCGCGCCTGGCAGGACGTGCTCGCGCGCATCGAGGGCGACCTCGTCGCCGGCACCATCGGCCCGGGCGACCGCCTTCCCCCCGAGCGCACCCTCGCGACCGAGCTCGGCGTCGGCCGCTCATCGGTACGCGAGGCCCTGCGGGTGCTCGAGGTGCTCGGTCTGATCCGCACCCAGACCGGCTCGGGCCCGCGGGCCGGCGCGATCGTCGTTGCCCGTCCCTCCGGCGGCATGGCGGCGCTCATGCGACTTCACGTCGCCGCCGGAGGTTTCGATGTCGCGGATGTCGTCGCGACGAGGCTCGTGCTCGAAGCCGCCGTCGTGACCGCGCTGGCCGAGTCGAGAGCCGTTGACCTGACCGCACCCGCCGAGCTGCTCGCGGCCATGGACGGCGAACTCACGACCGCCGAGTTCCTCGCGATCGACGCCGCCTTCCACGTGTCCCTCGCCGCGGCATCCGGCAACGACGTCATCGCCGCGGTCATGACCGGGCTGCGCAGCTCGGTCGAGGGCTACGTGCTCGCCGGGGCGGCGTTCGTGCCGTCGTGGGAGCTGATGGCGCAGCGGCTGCGGGCGGAGCACCGCGGCATCGTCGCCGCCATCGCCTCGCACGACGCGCCCCGCGCCCGCACGCTCGTCCACGACCACATCACCGGCTACTACGCCGACAGCAAGCTCGCCCCTCTCGAAAGGTAGACCACCATGGTTCAACGTCGATTCCCGCGCTACAAGGATCTCGCGCCGCTCATGAACTTCCGGGCGCCCGAGTTCAACGCGAAGAAGCGTCGCCTCGCCCGGGCGCTCACGATCCAGGACCTGCAGAAGATCGCGCAGCGCCGCACCCCGAAGGCGGCCTTCGACTACACGGAGGGGGCCGCCGAGGCCGAGATCAGCCTCGCCCGCGCGCGCCAGGCTTTCCAAGACATCCAGTTCAACCCGGCGATCCTGCGCGACGTCTCCACGGTGTCGACCGGGTGGGACGTGCTCGGTGCGCCCGTCGCGCAGCCGTTCGGCATCGCCCCGACGGGCTTCACCCGCATGATGCAGACCGAGGGCGAGATCGCCGGGGCCGGGGCGGCCGGAGCGGCCGGCATCCCGTTCGCCCTCTCCACCATGGGCACGACCTCGATCGAGGACGTCAAGGCAGAGAACCCGAACGGCCGCAACTGGTTCCAGCTGTACATGTGGAAGGACCGCGACCGCTCCATGGCCCTCGTCGAGCGCGCCGCGGCCGCCGGCTACGACACGCTGCTGGTCACGGTCGACGTGCCGGTCGCGGGGGCGCGCCTGCGCGACAAGCGCAACGGATTCTCGATCCCGCCGCAGCTCACCGTCGGCACGGTGCTGAACGCACTGCCACGGCCGGAGTGGTGGATCAACTTTCTCACCACCGAGCCGCTCGCGTTCGCGTCGCTCGACCGCTGGTCGGGCACCGTCGGCGAGCTGCTCGACTCGATGTTCGACCCGACCGTGACCTTCGAGGACCTCGCCTGGATCACGGCGCAGTGGCCGGGCAAGGTTGTCGTCAAGGGCGTGCAGAGCCTCGACGACGCCCGCCGCCTCGCCGAGATGGGCGTCGACGGCATCACCCTCTCGAACCACGGCGGGCGCCAGCTCGACCGCGCGCCGATCCCGTTCCACCTGCTGCCGGATGTCGCCCGCGAGGTCGGCAACGACCTCGAGGTGCACCTCGACACGGGCATCATGTCGGGCGCCGACATCGTCGCATCCGTCGCCCTCGGCGCCCGGTTCACGATGATCGGGCGCGCGTACCTCTACGGCCTGATGGCCGGTGGCCGCGAGGGCGTCGACCGCACGATCGAGATCCTGTCGGAGCAGATCGCGCGCACCATGCGCCTGCTCGGCGTCAACTCGCTCGAGGAGCTGAACCCCGGCCACGTGCTGCAGCTCGAGCGGCTGGTGCCGCGAGCCGTCGCGCCGTCGATGGTCGCGGCGGCCGAGCCCGCTGCGTCGCGGGCGCGAAAGACTGCTCCCGCGGCGGCCGCGGCCGTATCGGGCACCCCCACGACGAAGCGAGCGCCGCGCGCGGCACCCGCGGCGAAGGCCCCGACCGCGCCGGCGTAGCCCGCGGATCGCGCCGCCGTAGCCCGCGGATCGCGCCTCCCGTGCCGAGGGTGCCCCCTTACGCCGAGTGCGCCCACTGCTGCAGGCACGCTCGGCGGAAGCAGGCACGCTCGGCGGCAACAGGCACACTCGGCGGCAACAGGCACGCTCGGCGGCAACAGGCACACTCGGCGGAAGCAGGCACGCTCGGCGGAAGCAGGCACACCTGTATCCGCGTTCGCGCTCCTCCGCGCGGACTGAGAAGCTGAACCCATGGAACTGATGCGCCTTGGGCCGGTCGGCCGCGAAATTCCCGTCGTCCGGATGCCGAACGGGGAGGTCTTCGATCTTTCGGGGATCACCGCCGACCTCGACGGCGCATTCTTCGAGGGCGGCGGAATCCAACGGGTGCGCGACGCGCTCGCCACGCCGGGTGCGCTCGGCCTCGTCGAGGACGCCGGCGGGCTCCGCATCGGCGCCCCGATCGCGAAGCCGGGCGCGGTGCTGTGCATCGGCCAGAACTACGCCGCCCATGCGGCCGAGTCGGGATCGGTGCCGCCGGAGGTCCCGATCCTGTTCTTCAAGCATCCGAACACCATCGTCGGCGCGTACGACGACGTGCTCATCCCGCCCGGCGCCGAGAAGGTCGACTGGGAGGTCGAGCTCGGGATCGTGATGGGCTCGCGGGCGAGCTACCTCGCCTCCCCCGAGGATGCGCTCGGCCACATCGCCGGGTTCACGGTGAGCAACGACGTGTCGGAGCGCGCCTTTCAGCGCGAGCAGTCCGGCGGCCAGTGGTCGAAGGGCAAATGCTGCGCCACCTTCAATCCGCTCGGGCCGGTGCTCGTGCCAGCTGACGAGATCGCCGACGTGCAGTCGCTGCGCATCTGGTCGCGCGTGAACGGCGAGAAGCGCCAGGACTCGAGCACTGCCGACATGATTTTCTCCGCCGCCTTCATCGTCTGGCACCTGTCTCAGTACCTGGTCCTCGACGCGGGCGACCTCATCAACACGGGCACGCCGGAGGGCGTGGCGCTATCGGGCCACTACCCCTATCTCACGGCGGACGATGTGCTCGAGCTCGGCATCGAGGGTCTCGGCCAGCAGCGGCAGCAACTCGTCCGGACCCCCTAGCGCCTGCTTTCATTATTCAGGAGTGACAGCCGACTGCGGCTTTCATCATTCAGGAGTTGATGTGGCCGAGGTGACGGATGAGCGGCGCAAATGTGTGTTTGGGCCGGAAAAGTGCTGATGGCGTGTCTCGCTCCGCAACGATGACGCCTGCCGGGCCGCCAGATTCCTGAATGATGACAGTCGCCCTTCCGGCAGACTCCTGAATAATGAAAGCAGACGCGCGGGCGGGGTCAGTGCTCCGGTGCCGCGTGCGCCTCGAGGAACTCGTACAGCTCGCGGTCGTCGACGCCAGGGAAGGTGCCCGAGGGCAGCGGTGCGAGGATGTGCGCGTGCAGCTTGGCGCTCGACCAGGCCTTGCCTGACCAGCGCGACGCGAGGCCTCCGGATGGCAGCATGCAGCAGTTCTTGTCCGGGCAGGTCGAGACGGCGCGGGCGGTCGTCTCGCGCCCGCGGAACCACTTGGAGTGGGCAAACGGCACCCCGATCGTGATGGAAAACTCCTCCGCCGAGGTCGTGCCCGTCTGGGTCGAGTCGAAGAATGTGCCCTCCGGGGTATCGGTGTACTGGTAGAACTCCGTCGTGCGGTTGGTGTGCCCGAAAGCCTTGCGCGCGCTCCACTCCCGACAGACGAGTTGCCCCTCCGTCGACCCGGTCACGTCGACCGGCAGCCGCAGCCCGTCGTTCTCGTAGGCCTTGTACACCGCGCCGTCACCGCCGACCCGCAGGAAATGCAGCTGCATGTCGAGGTGCGCCGTTCCGAGGTTCGTCAACCGCAGCGCGGCCGCCTCGTGCGTGACACCGAAGGCGTCGCGGAAGTCCTCGACGGCGATGTTGCGTTCCGTCTTGGCGGCTCGCAAGAACTCGACGGACTGGGTGAGCGGCATCAGGCACGCCGCCGCGAAGTAGTTGATCTCGAGGCGCTGGCGGAGAAAATCCGCGTAGCTCTCGGGCTCCGCGTGGCCGAGCAGCCGGTGCGCCATGGCCTGCAGAGCCATCGAGCGCAGTCCGTGCCCGCCGGGGATGGATGCCGGTGGCAGGTAGATACGGCCGTTCTCAAGATCCGTGACCGAACGAGCCGAGTGCGGAAGGTCTGCCACGTGGACAAGCTCGAAGCCCAACTGCTCAGCGATCCGGCTCACCGACCGGTGGGTGAGCGCGCCCGAGATGTGCCCAACACCGCGCAGGGTGTCTTCGGCCAGCTTCTCGATGTCGGGGAGGTAGTTGTCGAGTGCCCGCATCCGCTGGCGCAGTTCGGTGTTCGCCCGCCGGGCCTCCTCCGGCGTCGCGATCGCCTCCCGCTCGCGCCGGGCCAGCTCACGGTTGAGCCCGACGATCGCGGCGAGGGTCTCGTCGCTGATCGCACGCGACGGCTTGACCTGCGGAAGCCCGAGGGACGCATAGACGGATGAGCGCTGCAGCCGGTCGAGCTCGATCTCGAGGGCGGCCCGCGGGTTCGGCGCCGCATCGTCGAGCAGCGCGTTCACGTCGGTGCCGAGCGCCGAGGCGATGCGGGCGAGGAGCGAGAGACGAGGCTCTTTGCGGCCGTTCTCGATGAGGGAGAGCTGGCTTCCCGCGATGCTGACCTCGGCCCCGAGCTGGTCGAGGGTCAGCCCGGCCTGGTTGCGGAAGTGGCGAATTCTCTGTCCGAGAGTGGCAAGATCTTGCATCCAATCAGGATACCGAAAGAATTGCCGATCTTTCTACTCACTAGGGGCTGCAGACCACCGTTGGAGCGTCAATTATGGAAGAGAAGGGCGATTTTGACCGCCAGATCCCCGCCCCACACGTTCAGAGGAGAACCCCATGAGCAGCTCGACCCTCAACAGGCCCACCACGACCGGACCGACGAGAATTGTCCACGCCCGAGCCATGGCGCATACGCCCCCCGAAGGCACCGATCCCGGCGTCGTCGCGTGGGTCGCCCAGATCGCGGCCCTCACCCTTCCCGACGACGTCGTCTGGTGCGACGGCAGCCCCCAGGAGTTCGATGGCCTCATCCAGGTCATGCTCAAGCAGGGCACGATCGTGCGCGTCAACCCGGAGCACCGCCCCTACAGCTTCCTCGCCCGCAGCGACCCCAACGATGTGGCCCGCGTCGAGGACCGCACCTTCATCTGCTCCGAGTCGGAGGAGGACGCCGGGCCGACCAACAACTGGGCCGACCCGACCGAGATGCGTGCGACCCTCGACGGCCTGTTCGCCGGCGCCATGCGCGGACGCCGCATGTACGTGATGCCCTTCTCGATGGGACCGCTCGGCTCCCGCCTGTCCCGGCTCGGCGTGCAGGTCACCGACTCCCCGTACGTGGTCGCGAGCATGGCGGTCATGACCCGCATGGGATCCGCCGCGCTGAAGCTCATCGATGCCGACACGAACTGGGTTCCGGCCGTGCACAGCGTCGGCAAGCCGCTCGCGCAGGGCGAGACAGACGTGCCGTGGCCGTGCAATAACAACGAGAAGTACATCACCCACTTCCCCGAGACCCGCGAGATCTGGTCGTACGGCTCGGCATACGGCGGCAACGCGCTCCTGGCCAAGAAGTCCTTCGCTCTGCGAATCGCCTCGACCATGGCCCGCGACGAGGGCTGGATGGCCGAGCACATGCTCATCCTCAAGGTCACCAACCCGCGCGGCAAGGTCTTCCATGTCGTCGCGGCGTTCCCCTCCGCGTGCGGCAAGACGAACCTCGCGATGCTCAAACCGACCATCCCCGGATGGAAGGTCGAGACGATCGGCGATGACATCGCCTGGCTGCATCCCTCCGCCGACGGCACCCTGCGCGCGATCAACCCCGAGGCGGGCTTCTTCGGTGTCGCTCCCGGAACCGGAGCCTCGACCAACGCCACAGCGGTCGAGACGATCTGGGGCAACACCATCTTCACGAACGTCGCCCTGCGCGACGACGGCGACGTCTGGTGGGAGGGGCTCACCGACAAGGTCCCGGCCCACCTGACCGACTGGCAGGGCAAGGACTGGACCCCGGCCTCCGGGCGCCCCGCCGCGCATCCGAATTCCCGCTTCACGGTGGCCGCGCGCCAGTGCCCGACGATCTCGGACGACTGGGACGACCCGGAGGGCGTCGTCATCGACGCGATCATCTTCGGCGGCCGACGCGCGACCAACGTGCCGCTCGTCGTCGAGGCCCGCGATTGGGAGCACGGCGTCTACCTCGGTGCGACGATCTCCTCGGAGAAGACCGCCGCCGCGGAAGGCACCGTCGGCGAGCTGCGCCGCGACCCGTTCGCGATGCTCCCCTTCTGCGGCTACAACATGGCCGACTACTGGGCGAACTGGCTCAAGGTCGGCGACAAACTGCGTCCCGGCGGTCGGATGCCCCGAATCTTCCAGGTGAACTGGTTCCGCAAGGACGAGGACGGCGGATTCCTCTGGCCCGGGTTCGGCGAGAACTCCCGCGTCCTCGCGTGGATCCTCGAGCGCGCCGACGGCAAGGTTCCGGCAGCCGATGGGCCGCTCGGCCTCGTTCCCACCGCTGACGGCCTCAACGTCGACGGTCTCGATCTCCCCGAGGGTGACCTCGAGAAGCTGTTCAAGGTCGACCCGCAGTCATGGCTCGCCGAGGTGGAGTCCACGGAGGAGTACTTCGCGACGTTCGGCGAGAAGCTGCCGCAGGCCCTCGCGAAGCAGCTGGCGGCACTTCGGGCACGCCTCCGCTGACCGACCCCGGGTAGCGATGGTTTATGACACGGGTCGTCTACTACACCGCCGCGAGCCTCAACGGCCTTCTGGCTGACGAGAACAACTCTCTCGACTGGTTGTTTTCGGTGGAGCAGGATGCCGATCGCAACGAGGGTGACTTCTCGGGGTTCCTGGCCGGCATTGGCGTGCTCGTCGAGGGGTCAACGACCTACCATTGGGTACTGGAGCACGAGGGCCTGCTCGAACATCCGGAGCGCTGGCAGCAGCTGTACGGCCGCCGTGCGACCTTTGTCTTCACGTCGAGGACGCTGCCCGCGGTCGGGGGCGCCGACATCAGGTTCGTCTGTGGCGGTGTCGCCGAGGTCTACCCTGAGCTGATCCGTGCGGCAGGCGATGGCGATATCTGGGTTGTCGGCGGGGGCGATCTCGCCGGGCAGTTCGCTGATGCGGGACTGCTCGACGAGATCCAGGTCACCTTCGCACCAGCGTTCCTCACGGGCGGCGCTCCGCTGTTGCCTCGTCGAATCGATCCCGGTCGACTGCGCCTGCGCAGCGTCGAACAGCGCGGCCAGTTCGCCCACCTGGTTCTCGACGTGGTGAAGGCCGCGGTTCCGCGCCCCTAGAGTGCGCCCGCCCGAGCGACCCCGCCGAGCCACGCGAGGCTCGGCTTGGGGTGACGCTCGAACGTCTCGGAGTCCCAGCCGATGAGTCCGAAGGTGGGCGTGTAGCTGCCCCACTCGTAGTTGTCGAGTGCGCTCCAGTGCAGGTAGCCGCGCACGTCGATGCCGTCGGCGATGGCACTCAGAATCCCCTCGAGCGCGCCCGTCGTGTAGTCGATGCGGCGCGCGTCATCGGCAGTCGCAATGCCGTTTTCCGTCACGTAGATCGGGACGCCGCCGTTGCGCTCCCAGGAGCGACGGATGCCGAATTCGATCGCTCCGGGGTAGTACTCCCAGCCGGTGAGGGTGCGCTCCGCGGCATCCGGAATCGTGATCGGCCCATCCGCGCCGATCCTCGTGCGCGTGTACGCCTGAATGCCGATCCAGTCGTCACCGCGCGCGGCATCCATGAAGACGTCTTCTCGCGAGTACCCGTAGTCGTCGGCTGCCTGCTCGGCGCCCGGCTCGGGCTGGTAGGCCTGCGTCGCGACCGACCAGCCGGCGAGCTTGCCGGCGCCGCGCAGGATGTCGACCGCCTGCTTGTGGCCCGCGATGAGATTCTCGGTGACGACGGGGTCGCCCGCCGGGAGGCCGACGTGCGGGAACGCCTCGCTCGAGTTCGCCATGATCGCCACCATGTTCGGCTCGTTGATTGTGCACACGAGGTCGACGTCGGAGAGAATCGGCAGCGCCGTCTCGACGAATCTCGCGAACCGGTCGACCACGGCGGGGTTGCGCCAGTCGCCATCCCGCGCGAGCCACGCCGGGTTGGTGAAGTGGTGAAGCGTGACCATGGGCGTGAGCCCGAGTGCGAGCGCCGTGTCGATCATCCTGCGGTAGTGATCGAGCTGGGCGCGGGAGACAAAGCCCTCCTCCGGCTCGATCCTGGCCCACTCGATGCCGAACCGGTAGCTCGTGAGGCCGGCGTCGGCGAGCAGGCGCATGTCTACCGGGTAGCGGTGGTAGCTGTCCGCGGCATCACCGCTCGGCGACTCGACCGGATGCGGGCTCGGCAGCTGCCCGTGCTCGCGCAGCCACCAGTCGCTGGAGGTGTTGTTGCCCTCGACCTGGTGCGGCGCGGTGGCGGCACCCCACAGGAATCCGTTGGGAAATGTCATTGCGTTCCTTACTATTTGATTCCGGTCAGGGCGATGCCCTGAACGAAGTAGCGCTGCAGGGCAATGAAGATCGCGAGCACCGGCACGACGACCACGACGGCGCCCGCCATCATCAGGCCGTACTGCGAGGCGTTCTGCCCGACCGAATACAGTGCGAGGGCGACCGGGAGCGTGTACTTGTCTTCGCTCGTGGCGACGACGAGCGGCCAGAGGAAGTTGTTCCAGCTGCCCAGGAAGGTCAGGATCGCGAGGGTTGCCACGGCCGGCCCGCACAGCGGCATGATCACCCGAAGGAAGATCCGCCACTCGCTGGCGCCATCGATCCTGGCGGCCTCGATGATGTCGTCAGGAAGGCTCAGAATGAACTGCCGCATGAGGAAGACGCCGAGCGGCGTGATCAGGAACGGCAGGATGAGGCCGGGATACGAGTTCACGAGGCCGAGGTTCGAGGTGAGCACGAACAACGGCACGAAGGTCACAACACCCGGCACCATGAGCGTGCCGAGCACGAGGCCGAACAGCACCTTTTTGCCGGCGAACTCGAGCTTGGCGAGCGCGTAGCCCAGCATCGACGAGAACGCGATATTGCCGAGCGTCACGAAGACCGCCACGACAACGCTGTTGGTGAAGTAGGTCGTGAAGTCGAGCCGCCCGAACAGCTGCACGTAGTTCTCGAGCGTCGGGTCTTCCGGAAGGAAGTTCAGGGGGGCACGGCGGATCTCGGCGTTCGTCTTGAACGAGCCGAGCAGCATCCAGATGAACGGGAAGATCATCGCGACGAACCCCGTGACGAGCACGACGTAGAGCCACCATCTCGGTTTGCGTTGCATGGTCAGTCCTTCTGTCGGAGGAATCGGAACTGCACGAGCGACAGGACGACGATGCCGAGGAACAGCACGTAGCTGGCCGCCGAGGCATAGGAGTAGTTGCCGAATCCGAACTGGTTGAACGTGTACATCGCGGTGGAGAGGGTCGCGTCGAGCGGACCGCCCCTGGTCATCACGAAGGGCTCCTCGAAGAACTGCAGGAACCCGATGCCGGTGATGACCGCCGCGAACAGCAGGGTTGGCCGGAGGGCGGGCACGACGACGTTGAAGAATCGCTTGACGGGCCCGGCGCCGTCCATCATTGCCGCCTCAAGCTGCTCCTGCGACACACCCTGGAGTCCCGCGAGGAAGATCACCATGAGGGTTCCAATGTTGCGCCAAATCGCCATCGCAATGAGCGACGGGAGGGCGAACGTCGTGTTCTCGAGCCAGTTGGGGCCGGAGATTCCGAAGATCGCCAGGAAGCCATTGAGCAATCCGTCCGGTTGGAGGATGAACTTCCACACGATCGCGATCGCCACGATGCTCGTGACGACGGGGGCGTAGTAGCCCACGCGGAACACGGTGCGGAACTTGTTGATGCCGTTGTTGAGGGCGAGGGCCACGAGCAGCGCCAGCACGATCGTGAGCGGCACGCCAGCGATCACGAAGACCGCGGTGTTCGAGAGCGCTTTGATGAACCGCGGGTCGTTGAGGAGGTTGATGTAGTTCTCGACACCGACGAAGTTCACGTTGAACGGCGATCGAAGGTCGCGGGTCGTGAGGTCGGTGAAGCTCATCGCGAAGGACGCGAGGATGGGGCCCGCCATGAACACCACGAAGAGGATCATGAATGGGGCGGCGAAGCCCCATGCGACCCAGGTCATCTTGCGCCGGCCGGGCGAGCGCCGCTGCGCCGTCGGCGCGGGCGGGCGCGGTGAGGGCGCCCGCCCGGTCTCTCGTGCGAGGACGGCCATGATTAGTTGCCGGTGCCGATCGTCTCCGCCTGCTGCTGGATTGCCTTGAGTGCGGCGTCGACCGTCTGGTCGCCGCGCGTGACCTTCTCGAGCTCCTGGTCGATGACGGCGGACACCTGCGCCCAGGTCGGGATCGCGGGCGGAGCCTTCGAGTCGGCGAGCTGCTCGGCGAACACGCTCAGGTACGGGTCGTCGGCGAAGATCGGATCCTCGAACGCGGCCTGCACCGAGGGGAGGTCGGTCGAGATGTCGTACCACTCGAGCTGCGTCTCGGGCTGGCTCAGCCAGCGCACGAACTTCCACGACGCATCACGGTTCTCGCTGTCGCCGAAGACGGCGAGGTTTCCGCCGCCGGTGAAGCTCGTGCGGGTGTCGGCTCCGGGAACCTGAGCGACGGCGAACTTCTCGGCGAAGTCGGGGCCGCCCTGCTCGCGGAGTAGCCCAACGTGGAACGGGCCGCTGAAGAACGAGCCGACCGATCCGTCGATGAACTTCTGCTCGATTTCGCCGCCCTCGAGGCGAACTGCCTCGGAGGCACCCTCGTCGAAGAAGCTCTTGTAGAACTCGAACGCCTCGGCCCACTCGGGGGTGTCGAAGGTGAACTCGGTGCCATCCTCGTTCAGGATGTCGCCGCCGGCCTGCCAGGCGAGCGGAGCGACATATTGCCAGGAGTCGAAGCCGCCCGGCGGGAGCGAGACACCGGAGGTGGCGCCGCCGTCCTTGAGCGCGAGAGCGAAGGCTTTGTACTCGTCCCACGTGGTCGGCGCCTCAACGCCCGCAGCCTCGGCGAGGTCGGTGCGGTAGTAGAGAACACGCGAGTCGACGTACCACGGCACACCGTATGCGACGTCGTCGACGACCGCCGTGCCCCACGAGCCCTCGAAGAAGGATGACTCGTCCACGAGGCCTTCCGGGGTGGGCTCGAGAGCGCCGGTCGCCGCGAACTCGCCGACCCAGGTCGTACCGAGCATCGAGATGTCCGGGGTTTCGCCGCCGGCGATCGACGTGGCGATACGATCGTGCGCGGAATCCCACGGCACCGCCGTCACATTGATCGTGACGTCGGGATTCTCGTCCTCGAACTTGCCCGCGAGCTCGTCGAGCACTTCGCCCTCGTTGCCCATCGCCCAGATCGTGATCTCGCCCGTCGCGGGCTTGTCGTCGATGGCCTCACCGCTCGTGGCGGTGCTCCCGCCGTCGGTGCGCCCGCAGCCGGTCAGGGCGATAACGCCCACCAGGCCCAGTGCCGCGATTGATCCCCATCGATTCATGTCGTGCCTCCATTGGTTCGACCCCTGCCGCGTGGCAGAGTTGCGACTGCTCGAAACGGCCGCCGAGAGGTGAAGCCCCCCGTTGGATTCCGACCCTAGCCCAAAAACCTTACACACGATAGGTTTCTTCTATGACAGACGCTCAGGACCGCAAGCGCGGCAGCTATCCCAAGGGGCAGGCCCGACGCCAGGAAATTCTGGATGCCGCGCTTCTCGTATTCGGTAAGGGCGGGTTCCACAGCGGGTCCCTGCGCGAGATCGCCAAACGCGTAGAGCTCACACCGGCAGGGGTGCTGCACCATTTCGCGTCGAAGGAGGAGCTGTTCACCGAGGTGCTGCGGCAGCGCGACGAGCGCGTGCGCGCCGCCGCCGGCGATGTCAGCGAGAACACGCTTTTCGAGCAGATGCGCAAGGTCGTCGCCTACAACCAGACCACGCGCGGGCTGACCTCGCTCTACACGGTCATCGCTGCCGAGGCCACCGACGACGGGCATCCGGCGCACGAGTACTTCGTCGAGCGGTACGCGGCGGGTGCCGCCCATACCGAGCGAGTGCTCACGGAAGCAAAGACCGACGGACTCGTGCGCAGCGACCTCGACGTGCGGCATGCCTCGCGGCTCATCACGGCCGTAATGGACGGCCTCCAGCAGCAGTGGCTGCTCGACGAGAGCGTTGACATGCCCGCTGCATTCGACGAGTTCCTACGTGGCTACCTGCTGCCGCCGGCGACTACCGCTGGTTGAGTAGGTCGCGTCGCGACCGTGTCGAAACCCGCCTGCCGCCAGCGGGATGGGCGGTAGGCGCACCGGTTGCGCCTGTCGTGGCGGGAGGAAAAGACGGCATGGATGGATGAGGTGACCGGGCCGTGTGCGTCGGCTCGCGACCGGCGCTGGCGATGGAATTGCTGCGGGTTAGGGCCGCGCAGCTGTTTCGGCGGGTTTCGCGGCGTTTGCGCTGGTTGAGCAGGTCGCGCAGGTCGCGCAGGTCGCGCAGGTCGCGCGGCGACCCCGTCGAAACACGTCCGTCTCTGGCCACTCTGTCCGGCCCTGCCCCGCCCCGCCCCGCCCTGCCCCGCCCTGCCCGGCCCAGCCGTGCACCTGGGTTACGTCAGTGTCGGTGTGGGCAGTTTGCCGCCGCGTCTGGGTGTGCGTGTCGGGTCGATGCTCGCGGGTGGAATGAACCAGGGCACGTTGTCGATGACCTGCACTGTCCATCCTTGGTGGATGACATGGTGGTGCCCGGTGCACAAAAGGATCCCGTTGTTGAGGTTCGTTGTGCCGCCGTGGGACCACCAGTGGATGTGGTGGGCTTCGGTGTAGGAGGGTGGCCTGCCGCAGTCGGTGATGGCGCAGCCGCCGTCGCGTTCGGCGAACGCGATCCGCTGGGCCCTCGTGAACAGTCTCCGTCCGACGCCGAGGTCGAGGATTTGGCTGTTCCCGCCGAGGACCGCCGGGATCAGCTCCGCATCCGCGGCAAGCCGGCGGGCGGCACCGGCGCTGATGGGGTCCTCGACCCCGTCCAGCTGCGCCGCACCGAGCCCTGATTGGAGTTGCTCCAAAGTCATCCGAATCACAAGGGTGGTGTGTGGGAGGGGTCCGGGTGAGGTGCTGCAGCCCATCATGTGTCGGGCGACATCGATGAGGGCGTCGGCGGCGATTCGCGGGATGGTGCGCGGGTCGGGAAGCTCGACATGATCTGCCCCGCAGGCGTCACGGTCCTCGCCCACTGCGCCGTCGCCCTGGAACCGGACGGCACGGAGGGCGTCGCCGACCATCGCGTCGATCATGGTGCGCACATACCCGGCGCCGAGTGGGTCGAGGTCGATCGTGCACCGTTCGAGGCCGTTGCCCTGTTTGGACCAGCGCAGCGACCGGGCCGCGATCAGCGCCTCCTCCCGCGGTGCGATCCCGTCGGTATCCAGCGCGTCACGCCAGGAGATCGACAGCTTCCGCACGGTGTCGGCCGGATGGTGGGCCGCGAACTCGACCAACTCCTCCTCCGCGGCGACCACATGCTCCGGCAGTGCGCGCGGGGTCGCCTGCGTCAGGGCGGTGATGATCGACTGGGCCGCATCCACTTGCACGACACCAGTGTTGACCGCGTCGGCGACCAGTTCGAACGGGGCGGGGAGGCGTTCCCCGAGCAGTGACACCGGTGCGGTGGTCGCCTCGCCCAGCCGCACCGTTTTCCCGGCCTCGGCGAGGGTCACCCGACCCAGCTCGGTGATCAGCGATGCCGGCGAGGTGTGCCCGGACGATTTCGCGAGCCCGCCCTGGCCCAGCGAGGGGCGGGAGCGCACACTGAGCTCCCCCGCGGCACGCACCAGCAGCGCATCAACCTGCCGCTTCAGGGTGTACCCCGCCCGGAGCGCCCGGAGCAGACCCGCATCGGACATCGTCTCCACATCCAGCTGGGCGGGGGCGACACTGATTGTCCCAAACGAAGTGCCGGCTGCCGCGCCGGGAGCACCGGGCGCGCCAGTGGCCGGGTGTTCGCCGACCTGGTCGCCGAACCCGGTGAGCGCACCAGCCCACACCGACGCGAACGCAGAAGCGCTGTCGATGAGCGGATCGGTTGTCTTGCACATACCCACATACTGACAGGCACCACCGACATTCCCGCAGACATCAAACAACACCCTGATCTGGGGTATTGCCTGTGGACAACCCTCCCGGAACAGGCCCTGTGGAGGAGTAGTGGAAGGCACCCCGTGCGGGCTTTCGACCCGACGGCGGACGGCCTGCTCAATCAACTGATCTTGATGATTGAGCAGGCCGCTCGATTTCGACGGGTCAGGCGACCGCGAGCACCGGCCGCTCCTCGATGAGGTACCGGGCGTAGGCGCCGAGGGTCAGGAAGGTCGGGAAGTCCTCCTCGAGGGTCACCTCGCGGAACACCTCGATCGCCGCATCGAGCCGGTCGCCCGTCGACCGCTCCAGGCCCACGACGACCTCGGCCAGGATCGCTTCCACCGACTTCACGGTGATGCGATTGCCCTCGGCCGTGACGACCCGCTGGTGAATCCACTGCCAGAGCTGCGACCGGCTGATCTCGGCCGTCGCGGCATCCTCCATGAGGTTGTCGATTGCCGCGGCGCCCACACCGCGCAGCCAGCTCTCGAGGTAACGCACGGCGATCGAGACGTTGGCGCGCACGCCGGCATCCGTCACCTCGCCCTGGATCCTCAGGTCGAGCAGGTCCTCGGCGCTCACTGACACGTCCTCACGCATCCGGTCGAGTTGGTTCGGGCGATCGCCGAGCACGGCGTCGAATTCGGAGCGCGCGGCGTCGATGAGCCCCGGATGCGCGACCCAGGTTCCGTCGAAGCCGTCCGTGGCCTCGCGGCGCTTATCGTCGCGCACCTGCGCGAGGGCACGTTCGGTGACCTCGGGGTCGCGCCGGTTGGGGATGAACGCGCTCATGCCGCCGATGGCATATGCGCCCCGTTTGTGGCAGGTCGACACGAGGAGCTCGGTGTAGGCACGCATGAAGGGCACCGTCATCGTTATCCGCGAGCGGTCCGGCAACACGAAGGAGGCCCCGCGGCCGCGGAAGTTCTTGATGATGCTGAAGATGTAGTCCCAGCGGCCGGCGTTGAGGCCCGCGCAGTGGTCCTTGAGCTCGAACAGGATCTCCTCCATCTCGAAGGCGGCGGGGATGGTCTCGATCAGCACCGTCGCCCGGATCGTGCCCTGCGGGATGCCGAGCGCGTTCTCGGAGAACGTGAACACGTCGTCCCAGAGCCTGGCCTCGAGGTGGTTCTCGAGCTTCGGCAGGTAGAAGTACGGTCCGGTGCCGCCGGCGATGAGCTCCTTCGCGTTGTGGAAGAAGTAGAGCCCGAAGTCGACGAGGGATCCGGATGCCGGAGCGCGCAGCCCCGCCCGGTCGGTGAACCGGAGGTGCTTCTCGACGAGGTGCCAGCCGCGCGGGCGCATCACGATCGTGGGGGTGCTCTCGCCGACCTTGTACTCCTTGCCGTCGTCCGAGATGTAATCGATCTGGCCGCGGATCGCGTCGAAGAGGCTGAGCTGGCCGCCGATGACGTTCGCCCAGGTCGGGCTGGTGGCGTCCTCCTGGTCGGCGAGCCACACCTTGGCGCCCGAGTTGAGCGCGTTGATGGTCATCTTGCGGTCCGTCGGGCCGGTGATCTCGACCCGGCGGTCCTCCAAACCGGGACCGGCCCCCGCGACTCGCCAGGAGGCATCCTCACGAATGGCGGATGTCTCGGGCAGGAACTTGAGATTGCGCCCGTTATCGATCGCCTTGCGCTGGTGCATCCGCGCGGCGAGGCGCTCGTGCCGGCGCCCGGCGAACTGGTCGTGCAGGCGGGTGAGGAAGTGGAGGGCCTCAGGGGTGAGGATCTCGTCGTACCGATCGCCGCCGTCGGCGGTGATCTCCATTCGGTTGTTCATGGTGTGTCCTTCGGTCTGGGCGAATGTGCGGTGGGCCCGTTGTGCGGGCGGTTTAGTGGAACTGGGCGGACTCGGTGGAGCCCACCAGAGCGAGGGTGGAGCTGTCGGGGTTGAGGGCCGTGGCGATGCGGTCGAAGTAACCGGTGCCGACCTCGCGCTGGTGCTTCGTGGCGGTGTACCCGTCGGCCTCCGACGCGAACTCGGCCTCCTGCAGCTCCACGTAGGCGCTCATGTGGCGCTCGGCGTAGCCACGCGCGAGGGTGTACATCGAGTGGTTGAGCGAGTGGAAGCCGGCGAGGGTGATGAACTGGAACGCGTAGCCCATCTCCGACAGCTCCCGCTGGAAGGAGGCAACCTGGGCGTCGTCGAGGTGGCGCTTCCAGTTGAACGACGGCGAGCAGTTGTAGGCGAGCTTCTTGCCGGGGAACTCCTTGTGGATGCTCTCGGCGAAGGTGCGGGCGAGCTCGAGGTCCGGCTCGGCGCTCTCGACCCAGAGCAGGTCGGCGTAGGGGGCGTAGGCGTGACCACGAGAGAGCACGGTCTCGATTCCGGGACGCGTCTCGTAGAAGCCGTCGGCGGTGCGGCCGCCGGTGAGGAACGGGCGGTCGCGCTCGTCAACGTCGCTCGTCACCAGGTTCGCGGCGAGCGAGTCGGTGCGGGCAATGACGAGGGTCGAGGTTCCGGCCACGTCGGCCGCGAGGCGGGCGGCGTTGAGGGTGCGGATGTGCTGGCCGGTCGGCACGAGCACCTTGCCGCCCATGTGTCCGCACTTCTTCTCGCTCGCGAGCTGGTCCTCCCAGTGCACTCCGGCCGCCCCCGCGGCGATCATCGAGGCCATGAGCTCGTAGGCGTTGAGGGGGCCGCCGAAGCCGGCCTCGGCATCCGCGACGATCGGGGCGAGCCAGTCGGTCGCCTCGCCGTCTGCCAAAACCCCTTCGGCGTGCTCGATCTGGTCGGCCCGCAGCAGTGCGTTGTTGATGCGGCGCACGACGCTCGGCACCGAGTTTGCGGGGTAGAGGCTCTGGTCGGGGTAGGTCTGTCCAGACAGGTTCGCGTCGGCGGCCACCTGCCATCCACTCAGGTAGATCGCCTTGAGGCCGGCGCGCACCTGCTGCACGGCCTGGTTGCCGGTGAGGGCACCGAGCGCCGGAACCCACGGCTCGTCGTGGATGAGCTGCCAGAGCTTCTCGGCCCCGCGCTTGGCGAGGGTCTGCTCTTCCCGCACCGAGCCGCGCAGGGCGATGACATCATCGGCGCTGTAGTCACGCACGACTCCGTTCCAGCGCGCGTCGGTCTTCCACTGCGTTTCGAGCTCGGCGGCGGTCTGGGTCTGGTCGCCGGGGCGGATGCTGGTCATGGGGGACTCCTTCGTCGGTGGTTCTTCGACTCTGGGCCACCTTGAAAGGTTCTTCACCGGAAAGGCTGGCAGAAGATTCGACGTTCTTCTATTCCACGGAAGAAGGATCGATGGCAGGCTGGCAAGATGACAACGACGCCGCTCGATCCAACCGAGGATGAAGGCATGCTCGATTCATTGACGATCGGCCGCCGCATCCGTCAGCTCCGCACCGAGCGGGGCTTCACCCTCGACAGCCTCGGTGCCGCGCTCGGCCGTGCGCCCTCGCAGATCTCGGTGATCGAGAATGGCAAGCGCGAGCTCAAGCTCGGCGAGGTGCAGCGTCTCGCGCGCATTCTCGGCGTGAGTCTCGACGAACTGATGAGCCAGGAGCCCCCGTCGAAGCGGGCGGCCCTCGAGATCGCACTCGAGCGCGCCCAGCGGGGACCCCTCTATGCGTCGCTCCCGCTGCCGTCGCTTCCCGTGCGCAAGTCGCTGAGCGACGAGGCGATCGAGACGATCCTCGCCCTGCATGACGAGCTGCAGCGTCTGCACCGCGAGCGCGCCGCGACGCCGGAGGAGGCGAGGCGGGTCAACACCGAGCTGCGTCGGTCGATGCGGCAGCGCAACAACTACTTCCCCGAGCTCGAGGCAGCCGCGAAGACCCTGCTCGACGCCGTGGGGCACGCGGGCGGCCCGCTCTCGCAGCGCGTCGCATCCGACCTCGCATCGCACCTCGGCTTCACGCTGCACTATGTCGGCGACCTGCCCACGTCGACCCGCAGCGTCACCGACCTCAAGAACGGCCGCATCTACCTCCCGGTCGGGCAGGCGAGCGGCAGCGACGCCCGCACCACCCTGCTCCAGGCGCTCGCGAGCCACGTGCTCGGCGTCACCGAGCCGCGCGACTACGCGGACTTCCTGCGCCAGCGCGTCGAGACGAACTACCTCGCCGCGGCGCTGCTCGTGCCCGAACACTCGGCCGTCGAGTTCCTCCAGGCGGCCAAGGAGAAGCGGGAGCTCTCGGTCGAGGACCTTCGGGATGCCTTCGCGGTGAGCTACGAAACGGCGGCACACCGCTTCACGAACCTCGCGACCGAGCACCTCGGCATCCCGGTGCACTTCCTCAAGGTGCACGAGAGCGGCACTATCTCGAAGGCCTACGAGAACGACCGCGTGCTCTTCCCGACGGATGCGCTCGGCGCGGTCGAGGGACAGCTGGTCTGCCGCAACTGGAGCGCCCGCCGGGTCTTCGACATCGCCGACCGCTTCAGCCCGTATCACCAGTACACCGACAAGCCCACGGGAACCTACTGGTGCACCTCCCGCATCCAGTCGACCCCGAGGGGCGAGTTCTCGGTGAGCGTCGGCACGCCGTTCGCCCACGTGAAGTGGTTCCGCGGGCGGGACACCACGAATCGGTCGACGTCGACCTGCCCGGACGAGGGATGCTGCCGACGCCCGCCAGCCGGTCTCGCGAGCCGCTGGGAGCAGCACTCGTTCCCGAGCGCGCGACTCAACAGCTCGCTGCTGGCGGCGATGCCCGCGGGGGTGTTCCCCGGGGTGGACAGCACCGAGGTGTACGAGTTCCTCGATGCGCACGCGCCGCAGGAGTAGCCGGCCGCTCTCAGGGAATCCACGCCGTCGGCCGTGACAGGCTGGTCCGATGGAAATCTGCATCTTCACCGAACCCCAGCAGGGCGCGACGTACACCGAGCTGCTCGCCTTCGCCCGCGCCGCCGAGGATGCCGGCTTCGACGGCTTCTTCCGCTCCGACCACTACCTGCGCATGGGCGATGCGTGGGATGGCCTGCCCGGCCCGACGGATGCCTGGACGACGCTCGCGGGACTTGCCCGCGAGACGCGCAGCATCCGCCTCGGCACGCTCGTGTCGGCGGCGACGTTCCGCCATCCGGGCATCCTCGCGATCCAGGTCGCGCAGGTCGACGAGATGTCCGGCGGCAGGGTCGAGCTCGGTCTCGGAACCGGCTGGTACGCGGAAGAGCACGAGGCCTACGGCATCCCCTTCCCCGACAAGCGGTTCGGGCTGCTCGAGGAGCAGCTCGAGATCATCACCGGATCCTGGTCGACACCGATCGGCCAGACCTTCAGTTTCGACGGGGCTCACTACACGCTGACGGACTCTCCCGCGTTGCCCAAGCCCGTGCAGTCGCCGGTGCCCGTGATCGTGGGCGGCGGCGGGCGCAAGCGCACCCCCGCGATCGCGGCGCGTTTCGCGACGGAGTTCAACATCGGCTTCGTCGCCGAAGACGTCATCGCCGAGAAGTTCGCGGGCGTGCGCGCAGCCGCGACCGAGATCGGTCGCGACCCCGACTCCCTCAAGTACTCGGTCGCGCTGCCGACGATCGTCGCGCGCACCGACGCCGAGTTCCGCGCCCGGGCGCAGGCCATCCACACCGACCCGGATGACTTCCGGCTCATCAACTTCGCCGGTAGCCCCGCCGCTGTCGTCGACAAGATCGGGCGGATGCGGGAGCTGGGCGCCGACCGCGTCTATCTGCAGCTCATCGACGTGCGCGACTTCGGCCACGTCGACCTCATCGCCTCCGAGGTACTGTCGCAGCTGGGCTGAGAGGGCCGTGCTGCCTTCCGCTCCGCGGAGTTGGGCCTGGTGCTACTCCTGAACTCCGGGCTCCGCAGCGGAGTGTTGTGCACCTGAGGGAGTGGCGGACGCGGGGTCCGCCGCCGGCGGATGCAGCAGCCCACGCGCTGCCATGCCGATCACGGCACTGTAAGTGGGATACGCGAACTTCACGTTCGCAAGGGTCGCCACGTCGATGCCCGCCGCCATCGCGGTCGTCACCGACTGGATGACCTCCACCGCGTTCTCGCCGACGGCGTGCGCGCCGAGGATGAGCTCGCGCCGCCGGTCGGTGATGAGCTTGAGGAACCCCCGCTCCCGGTCGTCGATGACAGCGCGATCCAGCGCGGAGTACGGCACCATCGAGACGACGCACTGGGCATCACGTTCGCGCGCCTGCTCCTCGGTCAGCCCGACGCCCGCGTAATCGGGGTCGGTAAATCCACCGGCGGGGAGGAGGTGGTGCGGGGTGCGGCGGTTGGCGCCGAGCACGGCGTTCTCGGCCGCCGCCTCGCCCTCGAACTGCGCCGCCTGCACGAGCATGTCCTTGCCGTTCGCGTCGCCAACCCCGAAGATGTGCGAGACGGAGCTGCGAAAGTACCCGTCGACGGGGATCGCCGAGCGCACGACCTCGATGCCGGCGTTCTCGAGGCCGAGGTCGCCGACATCCGCTGGCCACCCTGTCGCCATCACGATGGCGTCGAAGCTCGACGACTGCGGGCGGCCGTCCTTGCGCCAGAGCAGCGTGATGGATCCGTCGGATGCCCGCACAAGAGCCTCGATCGTGTCGATTCCGGTGTGCACGCTGACACCCTGCTCGGTGAAGGCAGTCGCTACGCCGTCGGAGATCGAAGCGTCCGAGGCTACAAGGATGCGCGGGGCAACGTCGAGAAGCGTGACTTCGCTGCCGAAGGAGCTGAACACCGTGACAAGCTGCGCGCCGGTATTGCCCGCACCGATGACGGCGATGCGACGGGGCAGTTCGGGCAGGTCGAGAATGTGCTCCGGAACGATCGCAAGCTCGGCACCGTGCACGGGAAGCCGGCGGGAATGCCCGCCGACGCAGACGAGGATCGAGTCGGCGCTGATGCGGCGGCCGCTGTCGAGCACCAGCGTGTGCGGGTCGGCGAACCTGGCCCGGCCCTCGAGGATGAGCTCGATCCCCGCCTCGGCGAACCGCTCCGCCTCACGCTTGATCGAACGCACGCGGTCGACGGTCTCGCGAACGCGGGCGACCGTAGCGTTCCAATCGAGCTCGAGAGCGTCGCCACCGATGCCCCAGTCGCTGGCAGTGCGCATCTCGCGCATGATCCGCGCCGTCTTCGCGAGCACCCGAGTGGGCACGCAGCCCGTGTTGACGCAGGTGCCGCCGGTGCGGTCGGCCTCGGCGACGGCGACTCGCGCTCCGAGCTCGGCGGCCCGGAGCGCTGCGGCCGTTCCGGCCGGCCCTGCGCCGATGACGATGACGTCGAAGTGGTCTGAAACGGTGGTGGTCATGGCGCATCCTTCGGCAGTAACAGGGGCGTTCCGACTGTGCCAGTACCTGCTGGGAATTACGCTCGTTCACGGGGTGTGGCGATGTCACCGGCATCCGCTATCGTCACCGCATGGCCTTTATCGAAGCGCGTGACCTGGTCAAGACCTACACACCCAAGGGGGCGCCGATCGTGCGTGCCCTCGACGGGCTGAGCCTGTCGGTGCCGCAGGGCACGGTGACCGCGCTGCTCGGTCCGAACGGGGCGGGCAAGACCACAGCGGTGAAGGTGCTCACGACTCTGATCCGCGCCGACTCCGGCCGCGCGTCGATCGACGGCATCGACGTCGGGGAACGGGGCGACGAGGTGCGCCGCATGATCGGCGTCTCCGGCCAGTATGCCGCCGTCGATGAGAACCTCACCGGTTTCGAGAACCTCGACATGGTCGGCCGGCTCTACCACCTCGGCGCGAGGGAGTCCCGGCGCCGGGCGAAGGAGCTCATCGACGTGTTCGACCTCACCGAGGCGATGAACCGTCCCGTCAAGGGATTCTCGGGCGGGATGCGGCGCCGGATCGACCTCGCCGGCGCGCTCGTCATCAATCCCCGGGTGCTCTTCCTCGACGAGCCGACCACGGGACTCGACCCGCGCAGCAGGCTCGGCCTGTGGGAGATCATCACAAACCTGGTGAGCGAGGGCACCACGGTTCTGCTCACCACCCAGTACCTCGAGGAGGCCGACCGACTCGCCGACGACATCGCCGTGATCGACCACGGCAAGGTCATCGCGCAGGGCACCTCGGACGAGCTGAAATCGTCGATCGGCGGGCAGCGGGTCGCCCTGAGCCTCGTGACGGAAAACGACAGCGATGCAGCCGTCGAGATCCTCCGCGCCGTCGGCTCGGCCGCCCCCGACGTGTCGAGCGACCGGCGCTCGGTGGCCGTGACGGTCGCGAACGGCCCCGCAGCGCTGCGCGCCGTGCTCGCGCAGACGGAGGAGAAAAACATCCGGCTCCATGACGCCGGAATGCAGCGCCCCACCCTCGACGACGTGTTCCTGCAGCTCACGGGCCACGCCGCCAGCCTGAACGACGAGAAGGACAAGGCATCATGACGACAACTGTGCCCGTGAAGGTGCCCACCACGCCCTCCGCCTCCGGAGCGGCATCCTGGTTCTCCGACGGCTGGATCACCACGCGCCGCAACCTGATCAAGATCAAGCGAGTTCCCGACATCCTCGTGTTCACGACACTGCAGCCGATCATGTTCGTGCTGCTGTTCAGCTACGTCTACGCGGGCAGCATCGATATCCCCGGCAGCAACTACAAAGAATTCATCATGGCCGGCATCTTCGCCCAGACGGTCGTCTTCGGGTCGACCTACTCGGGCTCGGCGATGGCGCAAGACCTCAAGGAAGGCATCATCGACCGGTTCCGCACCCTGCCGATGAGCCCGTCCGCCGTTCTGGTCGGACGCACGAACGGCGACCTGCTGATCAACGGCATCTCGATGCTCGTGATGATGGCGACCGGGTTCATCGTCGGATGGCGCGTGCGCTCGAGCTTCCTCGAGGCCCTCGCCGCGGTCGTGCTGTTGTTGCTGTTCGCCTATGCCCTCTCGTGGGTTATGGCGTTCCTCGGCATGATCGTGCGCAGTCCCGAGGTCATCAACAATGTGTCGTTCCTCGTGCTGTTCCCCCTCACCTTCATTTCGAACGCCTTCGTGCCGAGCGAGAACCTGCCTACTCCGTTGCGCATCTTCGCCGAGTACAACCCCGTTTCCGCCCTGGTGCAGTCGGCACGCGAGCTTTTCGGCAACATCCCGCCCGGCGCCCCGGTCGGCGACTCGTGGATGCAGCAGAACCCGATCCCGACGGTGCTCATCGGCATCGTGGTGGTGCTCGCCGTGTTCGTGCCGCTGTCGATCCGCAAGTTCTCGCAGATCAGCTCGCGCTGAGCGACACTTGTTGGCACAGACCCCAACCGGAAGGACCTGCCATGGCAACCGAAACCCGGCACATCATCGTGTGGATCGATCGTCCGGCGGCCGACGTCTACCGATTCGTTGCCAACCCCGAGAACCTGCCCGCCTGGGCATCGGGACTCGGCCACGGCATCGAGAAAGTCGACGGGACCTGGATGGTCGATACGCCGATGGGGCGCGTGCAGGTCTCCTTCGTCGGGTCGAACGTTCTCGGCGTGCTCGACCATCTGGTGACCCTCCCCTCGGGCGAGAGCTTCTGCAACCCGATGCGCGTGCTTGCCGACGACGAGGGGTCCGAAGTGGTCTTCACCCTGCGGCGGCGAGACGCACAGAGCTACGAGGAGTTCTGCGCCGATGTCGAGACGGTCGAGGCCGACCTCGCGCGTCTCAAGCTCACGCTCGAGTCAGCCTGACGCCCTGGCCAGCGCCCGGCCTCAGCGCCCGGGAGGCCCCAGCGCGAGCAGCGTCGCGAAGAGCGCGACGAGCGCGACGGCCGACCCGGCGGCGAGCAGCCCCGGATGGCGCAGCACGCCGCGCAACATCCGATCGACCGCGGTGCCGTCGCGAGGATCGTCGGATGCCGCCCGGCGCCACGCCCCGTCGAGGAGGTGCCTGCGCTCGAGCCAACGGTCGAACGGCACGGTCGCGTACGGGACGACCGCGGTGAGCAGCGAACCGGCGATCAGCCCCACGCTCCACCGCTGGTTGAGCCCGACGAGAACGGCCGTCATGCCATAGGCGAGGAAGACAAACCCGTGCAGGAACCCGCCCACCCGAACGCCGACATCGCCCGCGTCGAGCACGTACTTGAGGATCATCCCGGTGATGAGCAGTGTCCAGGTCACGGCCTCGGCGATCGCGACCGTGCGGTACAGGCGACGTGGCGAGAGCCGGGAGGGGGCCGCGACGGTTGTCAGATCGGTGGTCGGATCGGATTCGGGCATGCTCCATTATCCTTCGAGGCGCCCGGCCGTAGACTCGCACCGTGCCCACAGACTCCGCCCTCCGAGCAATGAACACTGTGCACCGCCTGCTGCTGAAGCTCAGTGGCGGACGGGTCGGCTGGCACGCCATGGGCATGCCTGTGATCGAACTCACGACCACGGGCCGCAAGAGCGGCGAGGCCCGCACGGCGATGCTGACGGCGCCGCTCGTCGAGGGCGACACCTACGTGATCGTCGCCTCCCGCGGCGGCGACGACACGCATCCGGCCTGGTTTCTCAACCTGCGCGACGAGCCGCGCGTCGGCGTCGTCATCAAGGGCGGCGCCCCCGAGACCCGAATCGCGCGGGTCGCCACCCCCGACGAGCGTGCCCGCATGTGGCCGCTCGTCACGAGCCGGTACCGCAACTACGCCGGCTACCAGCGCCGCACGGAGCGGGAGATCCCGCTCGTGCTCCTTGAGCCGCTGCCTTAACTGCCTACGTGGGGCAATCTGTCCCGGGTCACCGTCAACAGTCACCTGGCACGTTTAGGGTGTCACCACGGCGGGTGCGCTCGTGCTCGCGATCCCCGATGAAGGAGAAGCCCATTGCCTGACGAGACCCCCACGACCTATAGCGACCTCAAGGCGGTCTTCATCAACTGCACCCTCAAGAAGAGCCCGGAGCAGAGCCATACCCAGGGCCTCATCGACAAGAGTGCCGCCCTCATGCGGGCCCAGGGCGTGACCGTCGACAACGTGCGCTTCATCGACCACGACATCGCCACCGGGATCTACCCCGACATGCGCGAACACGGCTGGGCCACTGACGGGTGGTTCGACGAGGTGTGGCCCATCGTCGTCGCCGCCGACATCCTCGTCATCGGCGGGCCGATCTGGCTCGGCGACAACTCCTCGGTCACCCGTCAGCTCATCGAGCGCCTCTACGCGATGAGCGGGCTGTTCAACGAGAAGGGCCAGTACACCTTCTACGGCAAGACGGCGGGCGCGCTCCTCACAGGTAACGAGGATGGCGTGAAGCATGCCGCCATGTCGATCCTGTACAGCCTCCAGCACATCGGCTACACGATTCCGCCTGCTGCCGATGCCGGCTGGATCGGCGAGGTCGGCCCCGGGCCGAGCTACCTCGATTCCGGCTCCGGCGGCCCCGAGAACGACTTCACCAATCGCAACACCACGTTCATGACCTGGAACCTCCTCCACCTGGCGCGGATGCTCAAGGACGCCGGCGGTATTCCCGCCTACGGCAACATCCAGCAGGCGTGGGACGACGGAAAACGCTCCGGGTTCGAGGCCAACCCGGAATACCGCTGACGAGGTGAAGGCGTTTCGTGAAGGTTGAGATACTCCACATCGACGAATGCCCGAACTGGGAGGAGGCCGGCCGGCGAGTGCGGATTGCGCTCGACGAGGCTGGCGTTTCGGGTGCACGAATCGACTTTCGGCTCCTCGCCTCGCCGGAGGATGCTGCCCAGGTGCCCTTCTCCGGCTCACCCACCATTCTGATCGACGGGGTCGACGCGTTCCCCGGCGGAGGACGCACGACCGATCTCGCCTGCCGGGTTTATTACACAGAGAATGGTCTGGCGGGGCTCCCGTCGATCGATCGACTCCGTCTCGCGGTCACCGGTGGAACCGGGCCGGCATGATCGGGCGGAGCGAGCACCTGGAGTTCCCCGGGTCGCACGGCGCCCTTCTGGCGGCCCGCCTCGACCTCCCTGAGGCCCCGCCGCGCGCCTACGCGCTGCTCGCACACTGCTTCACCTGCGGCAAGGACGCACTTGCCTCCGCCCGGATCTCGCGGGCGTTGACCGAATTCGGAATCGCGGTCCTGCGATTCGACTTCACCGGGCTGGGCAAGTCCGGTGGGGAATTCGCCAACACGAACTTCAGCTCCAATATGGAGGACCTGGAGTTCGCCGCCGATTTCCTCCGCGAGAGGTACGCCGCCCCGTCCATCCTGATCGGGCACTCGTTGGGCGGCACCGCCGTACTGGCCGTCACACATCGGATACCCGAGGTCCGAGCTGTCGTCACGATCGGTGCTCCGGCCGATCCGGATCATCTCTCGCATCTGCTCCGCGAGAGCCGGGCCGAGATCGAGGCGAGCGGCGAAGCCGAGGTCGTCCTCGCCGGCCGCACCTTCCGCGTGCGCCGGCAGTTCCTGACCGACATCGCCGCGCAGCCGCAGGCCGAACGCATCCGCGAGCTGGGCGCAGCACTGCTCGTGATGCACTCCCCCGCCGACTCCATCGTCGCCGTGGACAACGCACGGCGCATCTACGAGGCTGCCCGGCATCCGAAGTCCTTCGTCGCCCTCGACGGGGCGGACCATCTTCTGACCAGCCCCGCCGACGCGGCATACGCGGCCGCGATACTCGCGACGTGGGCAGGGCGCTACGCCCTGACCGCCGACGAGCCGCTGCCCATCGGCACCGATACGGGCCCCTCGACAATCCTCGGCCCGGCTGATCCGGAGTCCACCGGCGACGTCGACCTGGGGGTACCGGCGTGAGCTCTCTACCGATCGCCGACCACGCGATGCTGTCCGACCGGCATTCCGCCGCCCTCGTGACGCGCGACGGCTCAGTGGTCTGGCTCTGCTTCCCCCGGTTCGACAGCGAGTCCGTCTTCGCCTCCCTGCTGGACGACGACGCCGGCCACTGGGCCATCGGGCCGACCGAAACGGCGACCTCGACGCGGGAGTACGTGGAGGGGACGATGGCACTGCGCACGACCTTCCACACGGTCAACGGCACCCTCGAACTGCTCGATGCTCTCGACCTGGGGGACTCCTCCGACCCGCACCGCATGGGCGAGAACGCCTCGCACACCCTGCTTCGCAGCGTGCGCTGCACGAGCGGGCGGGTCACCGTCGAGACGACGTGCCGGCCTCGCCCCGAATACGGGTTGGTCGTGCCCGCGTTCAGCGAGATCGAGTCCGGGTTCGTGGCCACCGGCGGCTCGGGCCGGCTCACCCTGACCATCCCGGTGCCGGCCACCGCGTCGAACGGGGAGATCCGGGTGCGGTTCACGCTCGAGGCGGGCGAGAGCCGCAATTTCGCCCTGCAGCGCACCAGGCTCGGCCATCCTCTACCCGGGGCGTTGAGCCAAGACCAGATCGGGGCCGCGCTGGACACGACGATTGCGGCGTGGCGGGACTGGTCGGAGATCCACCAGACCTATGACGGTCCCTGGCAGGGCCTCGTCCGCCACTCGGGGCGGGTGCTTCACTCACTGAGCTACCAGCCCACCGGCGCGATCATCGCCGCCGCCACGACCTCGCTGCCGGAGGAGGTCGGCGGTGAGCGCAACTGGGACTACCGGTACTCCTGGGTGCGCGACGCGAGCTTCACGATGAAGGCGCTATGGGTCGCCGCGTGCCCCGACGAGGCTCACGAATTCTTCGACTTCATGACGGCCGCCGCCGCGCACTCCCGGCCGGAGCGTCATCTGCAGATCATGTTCGGCATCGGCGGGGAGCACGACCTCTCCGAACGCATCCTCCCGCAGCTGTCCGGATGGCGCGGGAGCGGCCCGGTGCGGGTCGGGAACGGAGCATGGGCGCAACCGCAACTCGACGTCTACGGCGAACTGCTCGACGCAGCCTTCCAGCTCCGGCACCAGCTGGGCAAGATGGAACCCGCGACCCGCGAGTTTCTGGCTGCTCTGGCCGACGCCGCCGCGAGCCACTGGGAGCGGCCGGACAACGGCATCTGGGAGATCCGCGGCGAGCCCCGACACTTTCTCTACTCGAAGCTCATGTGCTGGGTCGCGCTCGATCGCGCGGTGCGGATGGCTGACCAGCTGCACGCCGGCCATCGAGTCGACGAGTGGTCCGCGACAGCGGCGACGATCCGGACCGCCATTCTCGACCAGGGGTGGAACGCGCAGATCGGAGCCTTCACGCAATCGTTCGGCTCGCCCGAGCTCGACGCTGCGGCACTCATGCTGCCGATCGTGGGGTTCCTCCCTGCATCCGATCCGCGCGTGGCATCAACGGTGGACGCGATCATCCACGGACTCTCCGATGCGCGCGGGCTCGTCTACCGCTACAAGCCCGAGTCGGGTGTCGACGGGGTCAGCGGGAGCGAGGGAACATTCCTCCTCTGCACCTTCTGGCTGGCGCGCGTCTTGGCGGATGCAGGACGACTGGCCGAGGCCCGTGCGGTGTTCGAGAACGCGGTGAGCCACGTCAACGACGTCGGCTTGCTCGCCGAGGAGATCGACTCAGCCACCGGGGAGCAGCTCGGCAATTTTCCGCAGGCTTTCAGCCACGTCGGGCTCGTGAATGCGGCCTGGTCGATCCAGCAGGCGGAACGCTCCAACTGACCCGTGCCGGGCGGGGCGGGAACGAGCCCCCTGTACGCTCGCACCATGGCGACAGGCAGAGCAGCCAGGGAGCGCGTCGAGCGAGCGCGGGCCGTCTCGGCGCTGATCGACACGGAGGCAGCGGCGCGCGACGCCTTCGACGGGGCGTACACCGGGCGCGGTGCCGCGACCGACGCACTGGCTGCGCTGCTGCGAGGGGATGTCGCCGACCCGGAGCGGAACGCACGCCTCGACCGGCACCGCCGCTCGGCGTTCGCCCGTCCGGACGGCCCCGCCGCCGAGGCCGCTGCCGCAGTCGCGCTCGTGGCCCTGCGCCGGGAGGTGGAGAGCGCGGGTGCCGATTCGGCCGCGCTCGACCGCGCGATCGCGGTCGTCCTCGAGCGGGATGCCGAGGGGCGAGCCGCGTCGGGAGCCGCCGCCGAGAGCGCCGCCGCGGCGACGGCCGAGGACAGGAGCACAGTCGGCGCCCCCACCTCTCCGGCAGTCGCACCGGTATCTCGGCAGTTCCCGCGCTGGGTGCGCCCCGCGCTGGCCGTCGTGGTCATCGTCGCCGCAATAGCCGTGGGCGCTGGCGGCGACAACCTCATCGCGGGTGCGCCGCCCGCGCCCGTCGACGCCGGCCCAAGCCCGATCACATACTTTCGCGATCCTGCCGTGCGTGACGGGGAGGCCACGGGCGACATCTCGCCCGCCGACCGATGGTTCCGGGGCGAGCAGACGGCCGAGGACGCCTATCCGCTGCCCTTCGAGGGCATCGACCCCGAATCGACACGACTCGTGCACACGGGGACCGACGGCAGACGCGTCTGGGTCGGCCGCACCCTCAACGCTGACTTTTGCCTGCTGTCGTATTCGGGTCAGGATGGGTCGGGCGGGTCGTCCTGTATCGGCGCGGAGGACTTCGCCCAGGCCGGTGTGACGATGGGCACCGGCAACATCACGGTCACCTGGACGGGGGCGGAGCTGACCTTGCAGATCAGCAGGGACTGAACAAAACGGGCGGCGGCGGCCCCGGGCCTCAGGCCCCCGGGTGCCGGATGGCCCAGATGCCGAGCTCGACCTCGGCGAAGCTCGTCGACAGCGGCGAGAGCCCGATGCGGATGCCGTTCGGCTCGCGGTAGTCGGGGATGATGCCCTGCGCCCACAGCTTCGGCACGACCTGGTCGAAGCCGTCACGGTCGAGCGTGATGTGCGATCCGCGACGGGCCGGGTCCTTCGGTGAGGCCAGGCGGGCGTCCGGGAGCAACTCGGCGGAGAGTTGCACGGCGTAGCGGGTGAGCGCGACCGACTTGGTGCGGATCGCATCGATGCCGACCTCCTCGATGAGGGCGATCATGTCCTGCATCGCGAGCATTCCGATGATCGGCGGCGTGCCGCTCGTGAACCCGCGGATGCCGTCGGCCGGCGCGTAGCCCTGGCCCATCTCGAACGGGCTCCGCGAGCCGATCCAGCCCTGGATCGGCTGGCGCAGCTCGGCCTGCAGGTCGGCACGCACGTAGGCGAATGCGGGCGCGCCCGGTCCGCCGTTGAGGTACTTGTAGCTGCAGCCGGTGGCGAGGTCGACGCCCCACGCGTCGAGCTGCGTCGGCACGACGCCGACCGAGTGGCTGAGGTCCCAGACGACCAGGGCGCCGGCGGCGTGGACGAGCTCGGTGAGTGCGGGCACCTCGGCCAGGTAGCCGGAGCGGTAGGCGACGTGGCTCAGCACGACGACGGCGGTCTTGTCGCTGAGCTTCTTGCTGAGCCGCTTGGCCGTGACGCCGGCGTCGGATTCCGGGTCGGACTCGCCGCCGATCCAGCTGACGGTGAGGCCGCGCTCGGCCGCGATGCCCTCGACTACGTAGCGGTCGGTCGGGAAGTTCTCGCGATCGATGATGATCTCGGTGCGGTCTTGTCGGGCATCGACCGCCGCGCGGATGAGCTTGTAGAGCAGTACCGTCGTGGAGTCTCCGACGACGACCTGCCCGGGCGCCGCACCGAGCGCGACCCGCCCGAGATCGTCGCCGATTCGGGTGGGAAGCTCGAGCCAGCGCTCGCCCCAGCCGCGAATGAGGCGCGAGCCCCACTGCTCGGTCATGAACCGCTGCACTCGCTCGATGCTCGCCGTGAGCGGCCGGCCGAGCGAGTTGCCATCGAGGTAGGACACGACGCCGGCGTCACGAAGAAAGAGTCCGCGGTAACGCGCGAGGGGATCGGCGGAATCGAGGGATTCTGAGGAGTTCATTCGCCCAGCCTAAACGCGCACCCCCCATCGGGGGCATCGGCAGGCCGCGCAAGCCCTCTACTCCGTCGCGGGCGGGTCAGCCGCGCAGTTCGAGGAGCACTGCCTCGAGCTGGTCGACCGCGAAATCGAGGTCCTGCGGCTCGACGACGATCGGCGGCGCCAGGCGGATGGTCGAGCCATGGGTGTCCTTCACGAGAACGCCGCACTCGAGCAGCCGCTCGCAGACCTCGCGCCCGGTGGCCAGCGCCGGGTCGATGTCGATCCCGGCCCACAGCCCGGAGGCGCGGACGGCGACGACGCCGTGTCCGATCAGGCGCCGCAGGCCGGCTTCGAGGCGGGCTCCCAGCATCCTGGCCCGCTCCTGGTACTCGCCCGTCGCGAGCAGGCCGACGACCGCGGTGCCGACGGCAGCGGCGAGCGGATTGCCGCCGAAGGTCGAGCCGTGCTCGCCCGCGCTCAGCACGCCAAGCACGTCGCGGTTGCCGACGACAGCCGAGACGGGCACGATGCCGCCGCCGAGCGCCTTGCCGAGAAGGTAGAGGTCGGGCACGACGCCGACGTTGTCGCACTCGAACGTGGCTCCCGTGCGGCCGAGGCCGGATTGGATCTCGTCCGCGATGAACAGCACGTTTCGGCGGGTGGTGATCTCGCGCACCCGCGGCAGGTAATCGGCGGGCGGGATGATGATGCCGGCCTCCCCCTGGATGGGCTCGACGAGCACGGCGACGGTGTTCTCGTCGATCGCGGCCTCGATTGCCTCGGCATCGCCGTAGGGGACGCTGATGAAGCCCGGGGTGAACGGACCGAAGTCGGTCGTCGCGACCGCGTCGCCGGAGAAGCTGATGATCGTGGTGGTGCGCCCGTGGAAGTTGCCGTCCGCCACGATGATGTTCGCCTTGTCCTGCGCTACGCCCTTCACCCGGTAGCCCCACGCGCGGGCGACTTTGATGCCGGACTCGACCGCCTCGGCGCCGGTATTCATCGGGATGATCATGTCCTTGCCGGCGAGTTCTGCGAGCGCCGCGGCGAACAGGCCGAGCTGGTCGTTGTGGAACGCCCGGCTCGTCAGGGTGATCCGGTCGAGCTGGGCCTTCGCCGCGGCGACCAGCACCGGGTGGGAGTGGCCGAAGTTCACGGCGGAGTACGCGGCGAGGCAGTCGAGGTACCGGCGTCCGGTGACGTCGGTCACCCAGGCGCCCTCGCCACTCTCGACGACGACATCGAGCGGGTGGTAGGTGTGCGCGAGGTGCTCGTCCTCGAGTCGGACGAGGTCCGCTCCGCTCGGATGCGTGGTGGCCGTCATCGTCGGAGCTCGAGGGTGCAGCACTTGACCCCGCCGCCGCCGAGCAGCAGCTCGGAGAGGTCGACGCCAATGGGGTTGTAGCCGCGTTCGCGCAGCTGGCGCTCGAAGTCGGTCGCCCGTGATGCAATCACGACGTTGTATCCGTCGCTGAAGGAGTTGAGCCCGAGCACGGACGCGTCCTCCTCGTTCACGAGCACCGCATCCGGGAACCGTGCGCGCAATGTCGCGAGGCCCTCCTCGTCGAAGGCGCTCGGCAGGTACGCGATGTTCTCGTCGTCGAGCACGGCGATCGCCGTGTCGAGGTGGTAGAAGCTCGGGTTGACGAGGTTGAGGGTGACGACCTCGCGGCCGTAGATGCTCGCGATCTCCTCGTGGCTGTTCGAGGCGCTGCGGAAACCGGTCCCGGCGAGGATCACGCCGCCGACGAGAAGGAAGTCGCCTTCGCCCTCGTTGACGTTCTCGGGAACGCGCACATCGAAGTCGTTGGCGCCGAACCAGTCCATGTATGCGGGGCCTTCGGGCTGGCGCTCCAGATAGGTGAAGCTCGCGCCGTAGGCGATGTTGTCGATGACGAAGCCGCCGTTCGCCGCGTAGACCATGTCGGGCAGCCCGTCGATGGGGTCGATCAGGTGCACGTCGAAGCCGAGGCCAATGTAGGTGTCGTAGAGCGACTGCCACTGCCGCACGGCGAGAGATGTGTCGGTCGGCAGCGCCGGGTCCATCCACGGGTTGATCCGGTAGACGACCGTGAAGAACTCTGGCTTGCACATGAGCACTGTGCGCTTGGTTGCGATGCGGGCGGGGGTGGCGGGGGCGACGTCTGTCGCGGGGCTTGTGGCCGACACGGAAGGCTCCTTCGTGAGTCTGGATGTGCGGGGGTCGCTCCAGTCTCGCACGCACACATCCGATTTTTTCGGCAGAAGAGCGCACGAAATCACCATCATGCTCGTGGTGTGCACAAGTATTCCGCGTAGAGTCGCCTAATGGACAGTCTCGACCACGGCATCATCGATCTTCTCCGCCAGAATGCCCGCGCCGGGTACGGCGACATCGGGGAGGTCATCGGCCTCTCCGCCTCCGCCGTCAAACGTCGCGTCGACCGTCTCGTGGCAGACCGGGTCATCCGCGGCTTCACGATCCAGGTCGACCCGGCGGTCGACGGGCTCGCGACCGAGGCCTACGTCGAGCTGTTCTGCCGCGGCACGGTCGCCCCCGACGAGTTGCGCCGCATCCTGTCCGGGGTACCGGAGGTCGTGGATGCCGGAACCGTCACGGGGTCGGCGGATGCGATCGTGCACATGCGCTCACGCGACATCCCGTCGCTTGAACTCGCTCTGGAGAAGGTGCGGATCGCCCCCAACGTCGACCACACGCGCAGCGCGATCGTGCTCTCCCGGCTCATCCACCGACAGCACGACTGACCCGCCTCAGGACAGGATGTCCTTCGTGAGGAAACGTGCGTAGGCGAACGCCCCGAATACTGCGATGTACCCGGCCTGGAGCAGGGCGTTGTCGCCGAATGACGCCCAGGAGATCGGATCCCGCAGCAGGTCGACGAACCCCAACCAGTAGTGGCTGAACAGCCACGGGTGCAGCCACTCCAGTTGCGGCAGCGCCCCCACGATCTGCGCCGCGACAGCGAGCGTTATGGTGGCCGCCATCGCGCCCACCGGCACATCCGTGACGGTGGAGAAGAACAGGCCGATGGCGGAGAGCCCGAGCAGCGAGACCGTGACGTAGCCGGCGATGGCGAGGAACCGCACGAGCGCCTCGCCGACGCCGATCGTCGTGCCCGACAGAAGTGTGACAGGTCCGACCGGGAAGAGCAGCGCGCCGACGACGGTTCCGGCGACGACGACGGTCAGCGCCGCCGCGACGCAGAACGCCGCCGCGCCGATGTACTTCACGACGAGCAGCCGCACCCGCCCGGAGGGCGCGATCAGCAGGTAGCGGAGGGTACAGTGGCTGGCCTCGCCGGCGATCGTGTCGCCCGCGACGACGCCGATCGTGAGCGGCAGGAAGAGTGGGATCGCCACGATCAGCGCCGTCACACCGACAAACAGCCCATTCTGGCTGACCTGGTCGAGGAAGGCGGGTCCGCGGCCGGGACGCGGCGACGACGACAGCCGGATGGCGGCGGCGATCAGGATCGGGATGGCGGCGAGCGCAAGAAGCAGCGCCCAGGTGCGCCGGCGACGGAACAGCACCCACAGCTCCGAGCGCAGCAGCGCCCCGCCCGACTCCCCGCGGGGCGCTGCCGACACGTCACTGGGCAATGTCGAACCCCTCGCCGGTCAGCGCGACAAAGCGCTCCTCGAGGCTGGCCCGCTGCACCGAGAAGCCGCGCACCCGCACACCGTCGACGACGAGCGCCGCGACGATGGCCTCCGGGGCGGGGAGTCCACCCGGCCCGCCACCCGGGGCCGAGGCTCCCTCCGCAGCATCCGCTCCGCTCGATGGCGCCAGCGTCGCGGTGACGAGGAAGCCGGCGTCGGGCTCCGGGGCGGTCCTCGACTCGAGGCCGAGCCGCGCGAGAACGCGCATCGCCCCCGCGCCGTCGGGGGTGAGCAGGCGGATGCGTGCCTCCCCCACCCGGCGGAGCTCGTCGAGGGTGCCCTGCGCGACGAGTCCGCCGACGCTCATCACCGCCGCATGGGTGCACATCTGCTCGATCTCGGCCAGCAGGTGGCTCGAGACGAAGACGGTCGTGCCGCCGTCGGTCAGCGTGCGGATGAGATGGCGCACCTCCCGGGTGCCCTGCGGGTCCAGTCCGTTCGTCGGCTCGTCGAGCACGAGGAGTTCGCGTGGGACCAGCAAGGCATTCGCGATGCCGAGGCGCTGCTTCATGCCGAGCGAATAGGCCCCGACCTTCTTGCCCGCCGCGTGGCTGAGCCCGACCCGGTCGAGGGCCGCGTCGACCCGCGCGCGGCGGGTGGCCGAGGGCGCGCCCCGATCGGCGCTGTCGAGTCGGCGCAGGTTTGCCGAGCCCGACAGGAAGGGGTAGAAGCCGGGTCCCTCGACGAGAGCCCCGACGCGGGGGAGCACCTCCGGCAGATGCCGGGGCACCTCGCTGCCCAGCACGCGCACCTCGCCGCTCGAGGGGGCGACCAGGCCGAGCATCATGCGGATGCTCGTGGTCTTGCCAGAGCCGTTGGGCCCGAGGAATCCGAACACCGAGCCGCGCGGGACGGCGAGGTCGATCTGGTTCACGGCCGTCTGGCTGCCGAAACGCTTGGTCAGCCCACTCGTCTCGATCGCGAGCTCACGGTCGCCGGTGGTCGTCACCGACCGATGGCCGCATCCAGCAGTTGCTCGGGCGACACCGCCCCCGCGAACACGCGTCCGTCGTCGGTCAGCAGAACATTCACGAGGGCCGTGCTCAGGAGCCGGCCGCCGTCCACCGGCTCGGTCGCTGCGGTGTAGACCGGCGACTCGACGAGGCCAGCGGGCAGGTCCGCCGCCGGCAGCTCGACTATTGAGCTCCATCCCTCGCCCGACACGGTGTGGTCGGGGGCCTCCGCGGTGTCGGCGTCGGGCTTCGGCCCCGCGCGCACGGTGTACTCGGTGACGGTGGCGCCGGGCGGAGGCGCGAACGCAAACAAGTCGTCGTCGGGGCTCTCCAGCGTCAGCTGCGTGAACGCCACGCGAAACGCGGGGGCGTCCTGCCCGCTCGCCACGATTTCGAACGCCAGCGGGAGGCCGGTCCCGGAATCGACCGCGATTGACACGGAGCCGACGAGCGTCTGCGTGTCCCGCGGGGTGAGGACGAGCTCGTAGGCGGGGCGCCCGGCGACCGTCGCGTCGGTGCCGACGGTGACGACCGTGGTCGGATCAAGTTCGGCGAGCACCCGGTCGGCGAGCTCTCCCGGGGTCGGCGCCGCACCGGCATCCGGCATCGACTTCGCGGCGCCCTCGGCGTAGTCGGCGGGGAGCAGGACGTGCGTCGCGGTGCGGTCGCTCGAGTCGTAGACCCAAAGCTCGCCGCCGTTGCGGACGACGTTGCGCTCGGCGAGCTGGTCGAAGACCTGCACCCGGGCGAGGTCCGGGCCGTTGACGAAGACGCGTGCGGTGTGCGATCCCGTGAGGAGTTCGAGGGCCGAGGAAATGTCCGGCTCGGACCCGGTCCGCGGGCCGGAGACGCCCGACAGGTCCGGGAGGCCGAGGGCGGATTTCTGCTCCATCGTGCCGGAGAAGGCATCGACGTCGGAGGTGGCGACGAGCTCGAGGAGCTCGCCGGGAGAGACGTCGGGAAGGTCAACGGCGGCCGTGGCACCGAGCGGCGCGAGGATGGCCCCGCCGACGATGACGGCGGGAATGATCGCAGCGGGCAGCCACCGGGAATTCATCCCATTAGGCTACGCCCGGGCCACAGACGGCGACAGGCCCAGAAGCAACCCGAAGTTACGCCCCTGGGGCCCGTCGGACGGTGACCGCTGGTGGTCAGCGCGCCACGTCGCCGCGCCACGCGCCCGTCGGGGCGCTGCGGTCCTCGATGAACTTCTTGAAGTGCTTCAGGTCGGACTTGATGACGTGGTCGTCGACTCCGAAGACAGCGCCGACTTTCTCGAGGAACCCCTCGGCCTCCCAGTCGAGCTGCACGGTGACGCGTGAGCTCGTGTCGCTGAGCTTGTGGAAGGTGACAACGCCCGCGTGGTCCTCGTCGCCGCCGGTGCTGTTCCACGCGACACGCTCGTCCGCGTGCTGCTCGGTGATCGTCGCGTCGAATTCGCGCTCCACGCCGGCGATCTTGACCTTCCAGTGCGTGTGCGTGTCGTCGATCTGCTTGATTGACTCGACGAAGCTCAGGAACTGCGGGAAGGACTCGAATTGGGTCCACTGGTTGTAGGCGATGCCCACGGGAACGTCGACGTCGATTGCTTCGATAACCTGGGTCATTTCATGCTCCTTCGGTTGTTGGTGCCGGTAGATCTGGAGGGGGCGCTGCTACTTCTTGCTGGCGCGCGTGCGCGGCTTCGCGTTCTCGGCACTGACCATCCAGGCGAACTGCTCGAGCTTCTCGATGATCGCGTGCAGGATGTCGGCACTTGTCGGGTCTTCTTCATCGATCTCGTCGTGCACGCCGCGAATGGTTGCCACGGTCGCCTCGAGCCGCTCGGTGATGAGGTCCACGACCTTCGCCGTGTCCACCTCGTCTCCGGGGAACTTCGGCAGGGTCGTCCGGGCGACGACGGTTTCGCTGCGCCCATCCGGCATCCCGTGCAGGGCGCGCATGCGCTCGGCGACCTGGTCGGAGAACTCGCGGGCCGCGTCGATGATCTCGTCGAGCTGCAGGTGGAGGTCGCGGAAGTTCTTGCCGACGACGCTCCAGTGGGCCTGCTTGCCCTGCAGGTGGAGCTCGATCAGGTCGACGAGGACCTTCTGGAGATTGTCATCGAGCGTTTGTGACGCTTTCATGCGTGTTCCTTCCGGTTGGTAGTCCACCAAAGCAAGCGGAATTGGGTGTTACCTGTGAGGCGCTTAGACGCCGCGGTCGACGGGGAGCCGCCCGCGACGCACGGCGACGACCAGGCTCGCGTGGTCCGCCTCGGTCTGGTCGGCGTAGGCGCGCGCGAAGCTGGCGAACGCGAGATCGAGGTTGTCGCCCTTGCCCGCGTAGCCCGCGATCATCGAGGCGCCGCTCGTGCGCGCGTGGCCCTTCGCGAGCAGTCGGCCGCACACCGTGACGTAGTCGGCCATCGCCGCCGCCCCGATCGCGTCGAGCGGGATCGTGCCCTTCATGTTGCGAAATTGCCGCACGTAGTACTGGCGGCCCTCCACGGTCGCCCAGCCCAGCAGCGGGTCGCTCACGGTCTGCAGTGCCTGCTGGTACTCGACGACCCTTTGGCCCTGGTGCGCGTGCCAGGCGGAGCCGCCGTGCACAAATGGCGCGATGACCGAGCGCCTGGCCTGCTTCAACTGAAGGAAGAGCACGTCGTCGGGGCTCGAGCCCTCGCACAGCGCCACGAAGGCGCGCAGGCCGACGCTGCCGACGCCGACGACCTTGTTGGCGATGTCGAGCAGCGTGTAGCCGCCGAGCACGCGCCGCCAGTGCGGCGCGAGGGTTTCGAGGTACCCGTCGAGCGCCTCGGCGACCAGCTCCGACTCGTCGTCGCTCAGATGCGAGATGAGCGGCGGCTCCTCGACGATGCGCCGTCTGCCGTTCTCCTCGGTCGCGAATCGCGGAACCGCGCGGTCGCTCGTGCGACGTCTGGCACGCTCCGCTGCCTTGTCGATGCCCTTGTGCAGGGACAGATCGGTCGTCACGGCGTGCAGCCGGTCGACGTCGAGCCGTTGGAAGGAGCGGTCGAGCAACGACTGCTCCGCGAGTTCGCACACGTGCTCGCGATAGGCGCGCACGCAGGACTCCACGGCCGTGCGGCACTGCTCCTCGGTGAACGCATTCTGCCGTCCGGCCACCCAGATGCTCGCGACGAGGCGACGCAGGTCCCACTCCCAGGCCCCGGGATGCGCCTCGTCGAAGTCGTTGAGGTCGATGACGAGGTCACGCTCGGGCGAAGCGTAGAAGCCGAAGTTGCCCACGTGGGCGTCGCCGCAGATCACCGGGGTGATGCCCGTCGCCGGCAGGGCCGCGAAATCGTTCGCCATGACGATCGCCGTGCCGCGCAGGAATCCGTAGGGCGAGGCAATCATCCGTCCGACCCGCAGGGGGATCAGCCGCTCCTGCCGCCCTTCATGGGACTGGAGCACGAGGTCGATCGGATCAATTCGGTCGACGGTCGGCTCCCAGTCGGCAAGGGAGGACCGTGGCACTGCCTTCCGCATGCGCTTGCCGAGCGCATACCGCTCGGTTCGCGGGGTCGGGGTGCGCCGGAGTGAGCCGTAGTCGTCACCGCTTACTGCGGCATGCACGACGTGGCCGTTCGGATCCCCATTCTTTGCCATGGCACCATGGTGCCACCCCGACAGCGACCCGCGGGTCAGCGGTCGGCGCTCAACGCCGCCCTGGCCAGGTCGAGGGCGGCATCCGGCTCCACCCTCAGCTCGCGGATGCGCTGCGCGAACACGGTCGCCGCCGCTTGCGCTTGGCGCTGGGTGGCGTCGCCCGTTGCGGCGATGAAGGTGCCCCGTCGTCCGCGCGTCTCGATGACCTCGTCGCGCTCAAGCTCACGGTAGCTGCGGGCCACGGTGTTGGGTGCGATGCCGAGTTCGTCGGCGAGACCCCTCACGGTCGGCAGCTTCGCCCCTGGCACGAGCGTCCCGGCGCGCACCGCCTGGATGATCTGCACCCGGATCTGCTCGAACGGCGGCATGCTCGACGCGGCGTCGATCGCGAGATTCATGGTTCTCTCCGTTCCTCGATTACCCTGATCAGGGCCTGCACTGGTGCGTGATCCGACGGCCACGACCCGTCGTACCGGGTCACATTGATGGCCGCCTTCACAACCTCGAAGGCGCCTCCGACGAGGATCCAGTCGATGCGCTTCCCGCCCCGCGTCGGTGCGTGATAATGCGGAGCGGTGCCCCACTCGTCGCTGAGCCTCTCGTGGGCGGCCCGCCAGGAGTCGCGCAGCAGCCCCTTCGCGACGAGCACGCGGTGTTCCGCGCCGCCGGCATCCGCATTGAAATCCCCGATGACCACGGCTGGCACCGTGCTGCGTTTGACGAGCTCCCTGATGGCCTCGGCGGAACGCTCCCTCGACCGGGCATGGACGTGGTCGAAGTGGGTGTTGATGGAGAGGAACACCGTGCCGGTGGCGGTGTCGCGGAAGGTCGCGCGCACGACCACGCGGGGAATCTGATTGCCCCAGGTGACCGAGCCGGCCAGCGCGGGGGTGTCGGACAGCGCCCTCTGGCTCCAGTGGAGCAGCTCCAGCCGGCGCGTGTCGTAGAAGATCACGGAGTGCTCGCCACTGTGGTCTGCCCGGCGGCCGTGCCCGACGAAACGGTAGTCGGTGCCGAGCGTGTCGGCGAGGAACAGCAGCTGGTCGGGCAGCGCCTCCTGGATGCCGAGGAGCGTCGGCCGCTCGCTCAGCAGGAGCCGCTGCACCAGTCCCATCCGGTGGGACCAGTTGTCGCTGCTGCGGGGGTTCACGTGCGGCATCCGCCGGCGAATGTTATAGCTCATCACGTGCAGATCGGGGGCCTCGGCCGGGCCCACCAGCGGAGCATCCGTCATCGTCCAAGAGTACGGTCGGCAGCGGCGTAACAATTCCGTTCCTCACATCCAGCCGGGTGATGATGGAGTCATGGACTCCTCCGCGCCGACGCTGACCCTGCCAATTCTCGATCTCTCCCGCCTTGGGGGCGGCGAAACCGAGGCTGAGGCGTTCCGTGCCGAGCTGCGCGAGGCCACCCACGAGTACGGGTTCTTCTATCTCACCGGGCATGGGGTGCCGGCCGAGCTCATCGAGCGGGTCATGACGACCTCGCGGGCCTTCTTTGACCTGCCCGAGGCCGACAAGATGGCGATCGAGAACCTCAACAGCCCGCACTTCCGCGGCTACACGCGCGTGGGCGGCGAACTGACCCTGGGCCAGGTCGACTGGCGCGAGCAGATCGACATCGGGCCCGAGCGCCCGGCCGTGCCGAAGGGCGAGGGTGTTCCGGACTACTACGTGCTCGACGGGCCGAACCAGTGGCCGTCGGCGCTGCCCGAGTTGCAGGAGGTCATCACCGCCTGGCACGACGAGCTGAGCGGAGTCGCGCTCACCCTCATGCAGGCCTGGGCGAAATCACTCGGCGCCGACGAGCACGTCTTCGACGAGGCGTTTGCGACCGACTCCTCGACCCTCATCAAGATTGTGCGCTACCCGGGCAAGTCCGACCCCGAGCCCAAGCAGGGTGTGGGGGCGCACAAGGACTCGGGCGTTCTGACCCTGCTGTTTGTCGAGCCCGGCAAGGGCGGCCTGCAGGTCGAGAAGGACGGCCAGTGGATCGATGCTCCTCCGGTCGACGGTGCGTTCGTGGTCAACATCGGCGAGCTGCTGGAGGTCGCCACCGACGGCTACCTCAAGGCCACCGTGCACCGCGTCATCTCGCCGCGCATCGGCGACGACCGCATCTCGATTCCGTTCTTCTACAGCCCGGCCCTCGGCGGGACCATCCCCCTGCTCACCCTGCCGGACTCCCTCGAGGCGCCCGGCATCACGGTCGATCCGGCGAACCCGATCTTCCGCACCTACGGCGAGAACGCCCTCAAGAGCCGGCTGCGCGCGCACCCCGACGTGGCCGCGATCCACCACCCCGAGCTGCTTTCGTAATTCAGGAGTTGGGGGCTGCCAGCGGCTGATGTGGCGCCGGCACTGCTGTCATTATTCAGGAGTCTGGCCTCATTGCCGGTGGCAACATTCAGGAGTTTGCTGCCGCCGCACGCTCAGAATTCGGGAGTCTGGCGGGCGGATGCGGCCAGGACCGGCCACTTCGCAGCATCCGCCCACTCGATCGCCTGCTCATCGTCCCTTGGCTGGGGCAAGTTCCTGAATTCTGAAAGCCGCGCCGGCCACCACTCCTGAATTCTGAAAGCCGCGCCGGGCCACTACTCCTGAATAATGACAGCCCGCGCCGGCCACTACTCCTGAATAATGACAGCGCCGGCTACAGGGTGCGGATCCGCGACGCCGGATCGGGGTTGCCGAAGCGGTGCGACGTGATGCTGATCGCCTGCTCGCGCACGAACGGCAGCAGCTCGACCCGGCCCTCGGTCGTGACCGGTCCGGCGTAGATCGCGACATCCGGGTCGCCGCCGAGGGCACCGGCGAGAAGCGCTGCACTGCCGCCGATGAGCCGGATGCGCTCTGGCCGCGTATCGGACGCCGCGACACGAGCGGCGAACGCCGCATCCGTCTCCACGACCGGGGCGCTTGCCGCGAGTGGGCTCTTCTCACTGCGCAAGAGCGCGACGAGACCGGCCGCGACCGGAACCGCGGTGCTGATCGACACGGGCGACCCCGCGATCGTCGCGGCGACGAACAGCCGTACCAGTTGCGCCTGCGAGGCGCCCTCGGAGAGTCTGATGGTGACCGGCATCGGCCGGTAGCGGAACACGTTGCGCTCCGCCGCGAGGCCCGACACGTCGCGGGCGACACCGAACTCGGCCTCCCAGGCGGCCTGGTCGCTCACGGCGGCCGCGCGCACCCGGTCGAACTCGTCGAAGGCGATTCCGGCCTGCGACGACTCGATGACCTTCTTGACCTTTGGGCTGATGCCCTTGAGCCGCACAGAACCGCGGGGCTTCTCGAAGACAGGCTCGATGCTGCCGAGCGTGAACAGGTAGTTCGGTCCGCCCGCCTTCGTGCTCGTGCCGACGCTCGAGCGCTTCCAGCCCCCGAAGGGCTGGCGGCGCACGACCGCGCCGGTGATTCCCCGGTTGACGTAGAGGTTGCCGGCCTCGACCTCGTCGATCCACTGCTCGATCTCGGCCGGGTCGAGCGAGTGGATTCCCGCTGTGAGCCCGTAGTCCGGTGCGTTCTGCAGGGCGATCGCCTCGTCGAGGGTCTCGGCGTGCATGATGCCCAGCACCGGGCCGAAGTACTCGGTGAGGTGGAACTCGCTGCCGGCCACGACGCCGTCGCGCACCCCTGGCGACCAGAGCCGTCCGGTGTCGTCGAGCTGGCCCGGCTTCACCAGCCAGCTCTCCCCCTCGGCGAGCACGGTGAGCCCGCGCTGCAGCTTGCCGGCGGCGGGCTCGACGATCGGACCCATCTGCGTGGTCGGGTCCTGTGGCCAGCCGACTCGGAGTGTGCGCACCGCATCCTCGAGCTGGCGGCGGAACCGCTCCGACTTCGAGACGCTGCCGACGAGGATCACGAGTGAGGCAGCGGAGCACTTCTGCCCGGCGTGCCCGAACGCGCTCTTCACGACGTCGGCAGCGGCGAGGTCGAGGTCGGCGCTCGGGGTCACGATGATCGCGTTCTTGCCGCTCGTCTCGGCGAGCAACGGGAGGTCGGAGCGCCAACTGCGGAACAGCGCGGCCGTCTCCCAGGCTCCGGTGAGGATGACGCGGCCGACGCTCGGGTGGGTGATCAGCTGGGTGCCGAGCTCGCCCTCCTCGACGTCGACGAGTGCGAGCACGTCGCGGGGCACGCCGCCGTCCCAGAGGGCCTGGACCATGATGGCGGCGCTGCGCCTGGCCTGCGGGGCCGGCTTGATGATCACGCCGGCACCGGAGGCGAGGGCGGCGAGCACCCCGCCGGCCGGGATGGCGACCGGGAAGTTCCACGGCGGCGTCACGACGATGAGCTTCGAGGGCACGAACAGCGCCCGCTCGAGCTTCTCGAGGTCGAGCGCGCGCTCGGCGTAGTAGAGGGCGAAGTCGATGGCCTCGCTCACCTCGACGTCACCCTCGGCGATCGTCTTGCCGGTCTCGCTCGCCATGACCTCGATGAGCTCGGCGCGGGCTGCCTCGAGGGCGTTCCCGGCCCCGTGCAGCACCTTCGCCCGCGACTCGGCCCCACGCTCGCCCCATGCGGTTCCGGCCGCGGCGGTGCTGCGCACGATGACCTCGAGAGTCTGGGCGTCGGTGACCTGCGCGTCGGCGAGCTGGCTGGCGCCGAGCGTGGATGTCGCGGAGCGCTGCAGGATGCGACGACCCCAGTCGCGGTTGGCGTCGATAGCGGGGTCGGTGTCGGCGGTGTTCTCGAACTTCTCGCGTGCCGCGTCCGCGGCGGGGGCGTCACGGTTCTGCACCCGGTTCGACCGGGGCACGGTCTGGTCGAGCTGCGCGAGTGACGCGAGGAACCGCTCGGCCTCGCGGTCGAAGACCTTCTCCGAGGTCGCAAGCTCGAACACTCCCGACATGAAGTTCTCCGGGCTCGCGTTCTCCTCGAGCCGGCGGATCAGGTAGGAGATCGCCGAGTCGAACTCGGTGGGACGCACCACGGGGGTGTACAGCAGCAGCCCGCCGACGTCGCGGCGCACCGCATCCGCCTGTCCGGTCGCCATGCCGAGGAGCATCTCGAATTCGATCCGCGATTCGACCTTGCGGTCCTTCGCGAGCAGCCAGGCGAAGGCGAGGTCGAAGAGGTTGTGTCCGGCGACGCCGATCCGCACGGCATCCGTCCGCTCGGGGGTCAGGGCCCAGTCGAGCACGCGCTTGTAGTTCGTGTCGGTGTCCTGCTTCGTGGAGTAGGTCGCGAGCGGCCAGTGGTGCAGCTCGGAGTCGACGTGCTCCATGGCGAGGTTCGCGCCCTTGACGACGCGCACCTTGATTCCAGCACCGCCGGCGACCCGGCGCTCGGTCGCCCACGCGGTCAGCCGCTGCAGCGCGCCGAGCGCATCAGGCAGGTAGGCCTGCAGCACGATGCCGGCCTCGAGGTTCTTGAGCTTGGGGTTCTCGAGAATCCGCTCGAAGACCGCGATCGTGAGGTCGAGATCGCGGAACTCCTCCATGTCGAGGTTGATGAACTTGGTGGCCCCGGATGCGGCGGCGAGCTCGTAGAGCGGGGTGAGTCGGGTCGCGACGCGCTCGACGGTCTCGTCGAAGGCCCACATCGAGAGCTGGCTCGCGACGGAGGAGACCTTGATCGAGACGTAGTCGACGTCGCCGCGCTCGAGCAGGGCCCGGGTTCCCTCGAGCCGCCGGTCGGCCTCACCGTCGCCGAGCACGGCCTCGCCGAGCAGGTTGAGGTTGAGCCGGATGCCCTGGCTGCGGAGCTCCTGCATGCTCTTGTCGAGCTTTTCCGGGCGCGCGTCGAGAATGAGGTGGCCAACCATCCCGCGGAGCACGGCGCGGGAGATCGGAACGATCGGCCACGGAAGGATCGGGGCGAATCCGCCGCCGAGCTGAATCGCGACGCGCATGTACCACGGCAGGAACGCCGGGATATTGCGGGAGAGCGTCTCGAGGTTCTTTCCGGCGACCTTCAGGTCCTCGGGGCGAACGACCCTGTCGACGAACCCGATCGTGAAGTCGAGGCCCACCGGGTCCTTGAGCACCCCGGCCAGCCGCTCCGCCGACGTGTCGGGCGCGACATCCGCGCTCTCGGCAAGCCATCGCCGCACCGTCGCAATGGTTTCGGAAGAGATGTTGTGCGGTCGCACGGGAGTACCAGCGAGCTCATTCGACATAGTCACGAGGGTAAACCTTTGAACGGGGGTCGGTCGGATGTTCCCAGTGTGACGGCCGCAAACGATAAGGTGAAGTGACCTTTGTTTATCGATACCAATCGGGATTGCTTACTGTTTGAGGGGACCGGATGCTGGATCTGCGCCGCTTGCGACTTCTCCGCGAGCTGAGCATCCGCGGCACGCTCGCGGCCGTCGCCGAGGCCCTGTCGTACTCCCCCTCGGCGGTCTCGCAGCAGCTCGCACTGCTCGAGGCCGAGGCGGGGGTAAAGCTGCTGCAGAAGAGCGGGCGCCGGGTGCTGCTCACCCCGCAGGGCCAGGTGCTCGTGCGCCACGCAACCGTGCTGCTTGAGCGGATGGAGCTCGCCGAGGCCGACCTCACCGGCTCGCTCCAGGCCGTCGCGGGAACAGTGCGCATCGCGGTGTTCCAGTCGGCGGCGCTCGCGATCGTGCCCCAGGCGCTCACCCTGCTCGCGGCCGAGCACCCGGCGCTGCGGGTGGAGGTTGTGCAGCGCGAGCCAGAGGCCGCGCTTTCGGCGGTCTGGGCCCGCGACTTCGACCTCGTGGTCGCGGAGCAGTATCCCGGCCACGCCGCGCCGATCGTCGGCGACCTCGACCGCATCGCGCTGTGCACGGATGCCCTGCGGCTCGGCACACCGCCCGGCGTCGGCATCCGCTCGCTCTCAGGCGCGAGCGCCCACGCCTGGGTGATGGAACCGCGCGGCACGGCGTCGCGGCACTGGGCCGAGCAGGCCTGCCGCCAAGCCGGGTTCGAGCCCGACGTGCGGTTCGAGACGGCCGACCTCATGGCGCACATCCGTCTCATCGAATCGGGCAATGCCGTGGCGATCCTGCCCGACCTCGTCTGGGCCGGCCGGACACCGTCGGTCGAGACGGTCGAGCTCGACGGCGCACCCCACCGCACGGTGTTCACCTCGGCGCGCGCGGCGAGCGCGAGCCGGCCGGCGATCCGCGCGGTGCGCCGTGTGCTCTCCCGCTCGGTCGAATTCGTGGCGCCCGAGGGAGAGCCCGCAGCCACGAACTAGGCTCTCGGCATGAACAGCGATACCACGACCGCCCGCACCATTGTGATCGTGGGCGGAGGCCACAACGGCCTCGTCGCCGCGGCCTACCTGGCCGCCGCCGGCCGCACGGTCACCGTCCTCGAGAGGCTCGACCACGTCGGCGGCGCGGCCGTCTCGGCCCAGGCCTTCGAGGGGATCGACGCCCGCCTCTCCCGCTACTCCTACCTCGTCAGCATGCTGCCGACCCGCATCATCCGCGAGCTCGGCCTCGATATCTCCCTCATCCGCCGCCGCTACTCCTCCTACACACCCGAGCCGGGCACCGACCGCGGGCTCCTCGTCGACAACGGCGACCCGGCGGCCACAGTGCGGTCGTTCGAGTCGATCGGGGCGGGAGCGGATGCCGCGGCCTGGGCCGACTTCTACGACGGCACGAGCCGAGTTGCCCACGCCCTGTTCCCGACCGTCTGCGATCCGCTGCTGACGAGGGACGAGGCCAAGCGCGCGCTCGACGACGACCGACTGTGGGCATCGATCGTGGAGGAGCCGATCGGGCGGCACGTCGAGGCATCCTTCCGGCACGACCTCGTGCGCGGGGTCGCCCTCACCGACGGCCTCATCGGCACCTTCGCGCCCGCCGACGACGAGACCCTCGCGGCGAACCGCTGCTTCCTCTATCACGTGATCGGAAACGAGACCGGCGACTGGGACGTTCCCGTCGGCGGTATGGGTGCCGTGAGCGGCGCCCTCGAGCGCGCCGCCCGGCAAGCGGGCGCGAGCATCGTCACCGGCGCCCTCGTCACCTCGATCACCCCGGACGGCGAGGTGCGCTACCGCCGCGGCGAAACCGAGCACACCCTCGCCGCCGGCACCGTGCTCGCCGGGGTCGCCCCGCACGTGCTCGCGGGCCTCCTCGGCGAGGCGCCGCCGGAGAAGCCGGAGGGCTCCCAGGTCAAGGTGAACCTGCTGCTGACGCGGTTGCCCGCCCTGCGCGAGTCGGGTGTCGACCCGGCCGCCGCCTTCGGAGGAACCTTCCATATCAACGAGACCTACTCCCAGCTCGAGACCGCGTACCGCGCGGCGAGCGCCGGCGACGTGCCGGACCCTCTTCCGGCCGAGATCTACTGCCACTCGCTCAGCGATCCGAGCATCCTGTCGCCCGAGCTCGCCGCGACGGGCGCTCACACGCTCACGGTGTTCGCGCTGCACACCCCCGACCGGATGATCACCGCGGAGAACGCCGACGCGATGCGCGCGCGGCTGCAAGCCTCGGTGCTCGCGTCGCTCAACAGCGTGCTCGCCGAGCCGATCGAGCCGCTGCTGCTGGCGGATGCCGATGGTGCTCCCACGATCGAGACGAAGACGACCCGCGACATCGAGACGGCGCTCAACATGCCCGGCGGCAACATCTTCCACGGCCCGCTCGACTGGCCGTTCGCGGAGAGCGCCGACGACCTGGTGAGCGCGGCTCAGCGGTGGGGCGTCGCGACGCGGCATCCGCGAATCCTGCTGTGCGGCTCGGGCGCGCGGCGTGGGGGCGCCGTGAGCGGCATCGGCGGGCATAACGCGGCGATGGCCGTGCTCGAGGGCGACTAACCGGCTGTCGGGTCTCGCGAGTCGCCCACGCGCCGCCGCGCCTGTGGTTTGATGTCCCCAACCCGGGAGGCCAGCATGACCAGCACCACCTCGACGAGCCCCACCCGCCCGCTCCTCGGCATCGCGCTCGCGATCGCGGGCATCTCGCTCATGTCCTGGGGATTCGTTGCCGGCATCGACGCCGCACTCGATGCCAGCGGGAGCGGCCCCGGGTTCTTCGTCGCGGTCTTCTTCGCCGGCGCCGCACTCGTGATCACGACAGCCGTGCTCGCCACGATCGGACTGTCTCGCGGTGAGCACCGGGGGCTGTGGGCCGGCTCCCTTGTGCTGTCGGCGCTGCCCGCCGTCGCGATCATCGTGCTCCTTGTGCGTGCCCGGGGCTGACCACCGGTTCTCTTTGCCTTTTCTACCGGGTGCTCGCTAGGCTCAGAGGCCAAGCACCACCGCGGAAAAGAGAAGATAATGGGTCAGTTCGACCAGTTCGCCAACCAGGGTGGCGCCGCCGCGTGGGATCCGGACGAAACTGCCGAGGCCCAGCGCGTCGCCGAGGAACAGCTGAAGAACGCCGACTATGCCGGCGACCTGCCCGAGCCTCTCTCCCAGGGCGCGGAGCCGGCTGCTGGTATCGCCGATGACACTACGGACGAGTCGGTCGACTCCTAGCCCCGGCCCCTCTCAGGACCACGCGCTCAGGCATCCATCGATCTCACGGCCACTCGCTCGGCGCGCTCGTCCGTGACGGCGGCATCGCCACATCGGCCGCCCAGCGCGCGAGCCACTCCGGCAGCTCGACCTCGCTCGGGTCGGCCCCGGTCACCTCGGCCAGCTCGGCCACGGTGACCGTGCCCCCCGTGCGCTTCAGGAACTTCGCCCGGACGAAACCCGTCGCGTAGAGCTCGCCGTCGACCACGAAGCGCTGCTCGATGTAGACGGCGCGCTCGTCGTAGCCGACGATGCGGGTCTCGAGAACGAAGCGCTGCCACGGCTTCAGGGACCGGCGAAAGCTGATTGTCTCGCTCGCCGCGACCGGATAGAAGCCGGCCGCCGAGATCGCGGCCCAGGCGCCAGAGCGCTGCATCGCATCCATCCGGCCCAGGTCCATGATCGACAGGTAGACGCCGTTGTTCATGTGCCCGAGCACGTCGAGGTCGGTCGGGACGACGCGCAGCGGCAGGCGGCCGACATCGTGGACGCCGAGCTTCGGACCGCGATGACGGCGCAGCCAGACGAGGAAGGTTCTGAAGATCATGTGCACCGGGGCCACGTTACCGTCGGTCGGGGAACACGGATGCTGCCTTGTGGGCCTTCCACAATCGGGCCCAGCTTCGTTCGGGCACCGGGGGAGCGGTATCCGCCAACGCGCCCGGCTCCACTTTCATCATTCAGGAGGTGAGGGCCGGGTCTGGTTTCATCATTCAGGAGGTGAGGGCCGGGTCTGGTTTCATCATTCAGAAGGTGAGGCGGACGGATGCTGCGGGGCGCGCGATTTCGCCCGATTTCGGCAGCATCCGGCCCTCAACTCCCCGCCCAGGAGGGCAGCGCCGAACGCCGCTCCTGAATGATGAAAGGGGCGATTACCCCCGGATCCTGAATCGTGCGGCTGGCGAGAACCCCCAACTCCTGAATAATGAAAGGGGACATCGACGGGAGACCGGATCGAGGGAGGGGCGTGTCGCCCACTCAGTGCCCGCGATGGTCCTGGATGGTCGCCCGCGGCCCGAACCGCGGCTTCTGGAACCCGCTGCCCTCGATGATGCGCATGACCCGCTGGCGATGCCCGCGCCACGGCTCGAGCAGCTCGAGCATTCCGTCGTCGTCGACCGGCCGGCCCACGAGCGCCCACCCGACCACGGCGGGCAGGTGGTAGTCGCCGACGCTCACCGCGTCGGGGTCGCCGTGCGCGCGCTGGCTCGTCTCGGCCGCCGTCCAGACCCCGACACCCGGCACCGAACGCAGCCCGCGGGCAATATCTGCGCCACCCCGCCCGAGGCGGAGGGTGCGCTCGAGCCCGGTCGCGACGGATGCCGCGGCGAGCGCCGTGCGGGACCGCTGCGGGTCGACGCCGGCCTGATGCCAGTCCCACGACGGCACAAGCCGCCACGTCGAGGGCGCGGGGACCACCCGCATCCCCTCCGGCGCAGGTCCGGGCGGCGGATCCCCGTGCTTGCGGATGAGCCAGGCCCAAGCGCGCCTGGCCTCCTTGCCGGTGACCTTCTGCTCGAGGATCGCCGCGAGCATCGCCTCGAACACGAGGTTGGTGCGCAGTAGGCGCTGCCCCGTGAGCCGCCGCTGTGCCTCACGCAGGAAGGCGTTGCCGCTCACATCGAACCCTGACGTGTCGTCGCCGTGACCGAGCAGCTCCGGCACCCCGGCGATCGCCCATTCCGCCCCCTCGCCCCACGCGGTCGCCTCGACGGCCGAGCCGTGCACCTCGAGGCGGAGCGTCGCGGTGCCGGCGGGAGTGCGCAGCGCGCGCCAGACGGAATCTCCGGCCCACCGCATCGTCGGGTCGGCCGCCCCGCGACCGAGCGGCCGCAGCGTCTGCCGCAGGCTCACGGGTGCCCGGGGCGCCCAGACGGTGGACAGCGGCGCGCTCACGCGGCAGGTCGTCTTCTCGAGCGCGCCAGCGGTGCTGGCCGCTCGTCGATCGTCATGTGGACATTCTGGCCGAGCACGGCGGCATCCGCATGTCCGCGCGAGGATCCGCCCCCGACGTAGGGTGGTGCGGTGGCCGTTCCGAAGATCCTGCTCTACTACGCGTTCACCCCGCTCGCCGACCCGGACGCCGTGCGCCTGTGGCAGCGCGAGCTGTGCGAGGCGCTCGGCCTGAAGGGCCGAATCCTCCTCTCGAAGGACGGCATCAACGGCACGGTCGGCGGCGACCTGCCGAACGTGAAGAAGTACCTGCGGCGCACCCGCGAGTACCCCGCGTTCGCGCACATGGACGTGAAGTGGAGCGAGGGCGACGGCGACGACTTCCCGCGGCTGAGCGTGAAGGTGCGCGAGGAGATCGTGAGCTTCGGGGCGCCGGGCGAGCTCGTCGTCGATGCCGGCGGGGTCGTCGGTGGCGGCACGAAGCTCACCCCGGAGCAGCTGCACGACCTCGTCGCGGCGAAGGACGTGACCTTCTTCGACGGCCGCAACCGCATCGAGGCGGAGATCGGCCGGTTCGAGGGGGCCGTGGTTCCGGATGTCTCCAACACGCGCGAATTCGTCGCCGATCTCGACAGCGGCCGCTACGACCATCTCAAGACGCAGCCCGTCGTGACGTACTGCACGGGCGGCATCCGCTGCGAGGTGCTGAGCTCGCTCATGGTCAACCGCGGGTTCACCGAGGTGTACCAGCTCGACGGCGGCATCGCCCGCTACGGCGAGACGTTCGGCGATGGCGGCCTCTGGCACGGCTCGCTCTATGTCTTCGACGAGCGCCTCTCGATCGATTTCAGCGACCACGCCGAGGTCGTCGGGCGCTGCTATGCGTGTGGGGCACCGAGCAGCACGACCGCGAACTGCGGCGACCGCTCCTGCCGGGAGCAGCGTGTCGTGTGTGCCGAGCACGAGGCGACGACCGCCTGTGCCGCCCACGCCTGACCGTCGGCGCTGACCCGCCGCAGGCCCTCGTGAGTCGCGCCGTAGAGTGAGCAGCATGGGCAATCGACGAATCAGCGCGGCCACGGTCGCGGCCGTGCTGCTCGCGGCATCCGCCTGGCCCGCACTGCACTTCTACTCCGGCCGGGTGCGCCGCTGGCGGCGGGGCGCGGGGGCGACGCGGCATGCCGGGCGCCTCGGCGTGCGCGTGTTCGGCCGGGGCAACCCCGTGCTCGTGCTGCTGCCGGGCATCGCGGCGAGCGAGTCCTACTTCGGCGCGGCGTACGACCGGCTCGGCGAGGTCGCGACGGTGGTCGTGATCGACCCCCTCGGCTTCGGCTCCTCGATGGATGCCGGTGTCAGCAACGACTCGTTCGCCCTCGGGGAGCACATCGCCGCCATCACGGGCGCCCTCCACGCTCTCGACCTCGACCTCGACGAGCGCCCGCTGCACGTGGCCGGCCACTCGATGGGCGCGTCGCTCGCGATCCAGTGGGCGGCGGCGAGCGAGGGCGACATCCGCTCCGTGGTCGCGTTCGACGCTCCCCTGTTCCTCACCCGGGCGGAGACGGACGAGCGCGTGCGGCACATGGGCTGGTTCGAGGCGCTGCTGTCGACCGGCCCACTCGCCCACGCCGTGTGTGCATGGATGTGCCGGCACCGATCCGCCGCCTCCCTCATCGCCGTCGCGCTCAACCCGACGATGCCGGCCCCCATTGCCAGGGACGGCGTCAAGCACACCTGGTTCTCCTACATCCAGAGCTTCGAGGCGCTTGTCGCGGCCGACACCTGGACCGGAGCCGTCGCCGAGCTGTCCGGCCGGGGCGTGCCGCTGCTGCTCGTCGACGGGGAGACCGACCCGGTGCCGGTTCCCGGGCGCGCCCGCACCCTCGCCGGCGAGTTCGCCTGCGTCAGCGCGAGCACCCATCGCGGCGGCCACGGCCTGCCTCTCTCCTCGCCCGGCTGGTGCAGCGACCTGCTCTACCGGCAGATCTCCGGCGGCTGAACCCACTGGCCCGCGTCGCCGATCAGCGAGAGGAATGAACGATGAGACCGGCGAAGCCATGAACTCGATAGAACCATGAGCTGGATCACGATTCGGGTGCGCCGCTACCCTGTCGTCGCGGTGACGCTTGGCGTCGGGCTGGTCGGGCTGCTGCTGGAGGTCGTCGGGCCGGCCGACTCGGCCCGCTGGGTGATCAGCGCGTACGCGCTCGTAATCGCCGCCGTCGACGCGTGGTCGATGGTCAAGAAGCTGCTCAAGGGGCACGCGGGGCTCGACGTGCTCGCGGTCGCCGCGATCCTCGCCACGGTCGCCGTCGCGGAGTACTGGGCGAGCCTCGTGATCGTGCTCATGCTGTCGGGGGGCGAGGCGCTCGAGCAGTACGCGGGCTACCGGGCCCGGCGCGAACTGCGTGCCCTGCTCGATCGCGCACCCCAGTCGGCGCACCGCCTCGTCGGCGGCGACGTTGTCGCCGACGTGCCGATCGACGAGGTGGGGGTCGGCGACCGGCTCGTCGTGCACCCCGGCGAGGTGGTGCCGGTCGACGGCATCCTGCTCTCGGGTGCCGCCGCGTTCGATGAGTCTCAACTGACCGGCGAGAGCCTGCCGGTCGAGCGCCGGAGCGGCGACGCCCTGCTGAGCGGGTCGGTCAACGGCGAGCGGGCCGTCACGATGGAGGCGACGGCGATCGCCGCCGAAAGCCAGTACCAGCGAGTCGTGCAGCTCGTGCGTGAGGCCTCGGAGTCGCGCGCGCCGCTCGTGCGGCTTGCCGACCGTTACGCCGTGCCGTTCACCCTCGTCTCGTTCGCGATAGCGGGTTTCGCCTGGTACATCAGCGGCGATCCGAGCCGGTTCGCGGAGGTACTCGTCGTCGCGACGCCCTGCCCCCTGCTGATCGCCGCCCCGGTCGCCTTCATCTCTGGTATCAGCCGCGCCGCGAAGTCCGGCATCATCGTCAAGGGCGGAGGCACCCTCGAGCAGCTCTCGCGTGTGCGTACCGTCGCGTTCGACAAGACCGGCACGCTCACCCACGGCACGCCCGAGGTGACCGCCGTCCGGCCGGCGACCGGATTCACCGGCGACGACCTGCTCTCCCTCGCGGCGAGCGCGGAGCAGTACTCCGGCCACGTGCTCGCCGCGGCGGTCGTGACTGCCGCAGCCGCGCGGGGCCTGCCACCGGTGCCCGTGACCAGCGCGGACGAGACGACCGCCAGCGGGGTCAGCGCGATCGTCGGCGGGCGCGACGTCTGCGTGGGCAAGCGCTCGTTCATCGAGTCGGCGGGAATCCCGATCGGCTCGCCTGCGCCGGAGAGCGGCCAGATGGCGATCTACGTCGCGGTCGACGGCCGTTATGCCGGCGACGTGATCCTCGCCGACCGCATCCGGGACAACGCGAAGGCGACCCTCGACCAGCTCGAGGGGCTGGGCGTGCGGCACACCATCATGCTCACCGGCGATCTCGAGGCGACGGCGCGACACATCGCCGCCGACCTGGGCATCACCGAAGTGCGAGCGCAGTGCCTGCCGGAGGGCAAGGTGGATGCCGTCAAGGCCGTCACCGACCGGCCGGTGATGATGGTCGGCGACGGGGTCAACGACGCCCCGGTGCTCGCCGTCGCCGACATCGGCGTCGCGATGGGCGCGAAGGGATCGACGTCTGCAAGCGAATCGGCCGATGTCGTGATCATGCTCGACGACTTCTCCCGCATCCTGCGGGCCATCACGATCGGGCGGCAAACAACGACCGTGGCCCTGCAGGCGATCTGGCTGGGAATCGCGCTGAGCGTCGGCCTGATGATCGTTGCAACCTTCGGGCTGCTCCCCGCGATCGTCGGGGCCGCCCTGCAGGAGGTGGTCGACCTGTTCACGATCCTCTACGCGCTTCGGGCTCTCACCGAGAGACGGGGGCGTCGCGGCGGACCGAGCGTCAGTAGCGTTCCGGCTCCGGGGCACGCTCGAACCGTCGCCCGCTGATCCTCGTCGGGGCGATCCGCACGTAGATGTACTTGAGGGTCGGGATCCACGGCACGAGCGGTGCCTCGTCGGCCTCGTCGATCTCGGCCTGCCGCTCGATTCGGTGGGCGACTCCCTTCACGACGACGCTCCACGCCTCCTCGTCGGTGAACCCGTCGATCTCGACCGCGACTCGTGAGTTCACGGTGAGCTCGAGCAGCTTGGTGCCCGGCGCGGTCCGCAGCAGCAGGGTCTCACCGTCGGCGTAGTAGTTGACGGGGAAGATATCGATTTCACCCGACGCGCTGAGCGCCAGACGACCGAGCGAACTCTGGCGCAACAGCTGCCAGTTCTCATCCTCGCCGAGTTCGACGACGGATCCTTCGCCTTCCTACATGCTGTCCCCTTCCGCTCGCGGCCCGGCGCCGCATCCCCATCCGATCAGGGGCGGGGATGCGGCGCCAGAGACGAACGTCCCTTTAGTGCTCCGATGCCTTCTCAGCACCGTGCCCGGTGAGCGAGCGCACCTTCATCTCGGCGGCGATGCGCGGGTCTTCCTTGCGCGTCGACGTGATCGATCCGAGCCAGCCGAGCAGGAAGCCGGCCGGGATCGAGACGATGCCCGGGTTGTTCAGCGGGAACCAGGCGAAGTCGACCGCTTCACCGAACACCGAGGTCGGCGTGCCGGAGAAGACGGGCGAGAAGACGATCAGCAGCACGGTGAGGCCGAGGCCGCCGTACATGCTCCAGACCGCACCGCGGGTGGTGAATCCCTTCCAGTAAAGCGAGTACAGGATCGTCGGCAGGTTCGAGCTCGCCGCGACGGCGAACGCGAGCGCCACCAGGAAGGCGATGTTCTGCCCCTGCACGCCAATCCCGCCGGCGATCGCGAGGATGCCGATCACGATGACCGTGCGCCGGGCGACCTTGACCTCGGCGTCGGGGTTGACCTTGCCCTTCTTGATCACGTTCGCGTAGATGTCGTGGGCAAAGGACGCCGCCGCGGTGATGGTGAGGCCGGCGACGACCGCGAGGATCGTCGCAAACGCCACTGCCGAGATGATGCCCATGAGCACCGGTCCGCCGAGCGAGAGGGCCAGCAGCGGAGCCGCGGAGTTGACGCCGCCCGGGGCGGACTTGATTGTGTCCGGTCCGACGAGCGCCGCGGCGCCGTAGCCGAGGATGAGCGTGAACAGGTAGAAGACGCCGATGAGCCAGATCGCCCAGACGACCGAGCGACGCGCCTCGCGGGCCGTCGGCACCGTGTAGAAGCGCATGAGCACGTGAGGGAGCCCCGCGGTGCCGAGCACTAGGGCGATCGCGAGCGAGATGAAGTCGAGCGGGTTGCCACCGTACTGGAGCCCCGGGCTGAGGATCGCGTCGGCCGGGATGCTCGTCGACGCGGCGACCGCGGTGTCGAGCAGCTTCGACAGGTTGAACCCGTTGAGCACGAGAACCCAGATCGTCATGATCCCCGCACCCGTCATCAGCAGGAACGCCTTGACGATCTGCACCCAGGTGGTGCCCTTCATGCCGCCGACGAGCACGTAGACGATCATCAGCACGCCGACGACGGCGACGACGATCGACTGGCCGAGCTTGTCCTCGATTCCCAGCAGCAGCGCGACGAGCCCGCCGGCCCCAGCCATCTGCGCGAGCAGGTAGAAGAGGCAGACCGCGAGGGTCGTGGTCGCCGCGGCCATCCGCACCGGGCCCTGCTTGAGGCGGAACGACAGCACGTCGGCCATCGTGAACTTGCCCGTATTGCGCATGAGCTCGGCGACGAGCAGCAGCGCCACGAGCCAGGCGACGAGGAACCCGATGGAGTAGAGGAAACCGTCGTATCCGTTCACGGCAATCGCTCCGACGATCCCGAGGAAGGATGCCGCGGACAGGTAGTCCCCGGCGATCGCGAAGCCGTTCTGCGGCCCGGTGAAGGAGCGACCGCCGGCGTAGTAGTCATTGGCCGACTTGCTGTTGCGGCCCGACCGGATGACGATGATCATCGTGAGGACGACGAAGGCCAGGAAGATCGACATGTTGAGGAGGGGGTTGTTCCCCTCGAGCGCCACACTGGGCGCTGCGGCGACACTCAGCGTGTTCACTTGTTCTCCGCCCCTTCAAGCTGCTCGCGCAGTTCTGCACCGAGCGGGTCGAGGCGGCGGTTCGCGAACGAGACGTACCACATCGTGATTCCGAACGTCGTGACGAACTGCGACAGCCCGAGCACGATCCCCAGGTTGACGTTCCCGACGACCGGGGTCGACATGAACTCGGGGGCGAGCGCCGCGACGAGCACGAACGCGAAATACCAGATCATGAAGGCCGCCGCGATCGGCAGCACGAAGTTGTGGTGGCTGTGCTTGAGCTTGAGGAACTGCGGCGACTCCGCAATCGCCTCGTAGTCGATCGTGGACACCATCGGTGGACCAGGCTGGTCGGGGCTCATGAGGCTTCCTTGTCTCGGTTCGCGGGTGCGATGCGACTTCCTCGTCGAAGCCATCCCATCGCCTTCTGTATGCACAGAACGCGCCCAGCATGTCATAGGGAGTCGTTTAATCCTAAGAAATCACCGATATGTATACAGAATCGGTGCACAGCCTGTTCTACCTCACGGCGCCGGAGCCACGGAAACTACCGCCAGAACACCGCGATCACGGTGTTCACGAGGGCGAGTGCGCCGATCGCCGGCACGACCCAGGCCGCAGGTCGATCCTTCTTGCGGTTCAGGAACCCGACGACGACGATGACCACGACGACGACGAGCTTGACGGCGACCTTGGCGTTGTTCGACTCGTGGAGGTCGGCCATCTCGATCACCCCGACGAGCGCGATGCCCGTCACGAGCTGCGTCCACGCCCCGTGCATGATGGCGGGGAGCACCACCGCGCGGCCGGTCTTGAACGACCGGATCTGCACGAGCACGCCCCCGAGCAGTGAGGCCAGTCCGACGAAATGCAGCACGACGAGGACGTTCTTGAGGATCTCCACGGCGCCACCCTAGCAAGGGGTGACGGCCCCCAGCAGGCGGCGAACGGGTGTCGGCCGCATCCGCCGAGCGCCCGCGATTAGCACGCAGGGGCCGCCGACCACAAAGATAGGTGTCATGAGCATCGGCATCCTTACCAGCGGCGGCGATTGCCCCGGACTCAACGCGGTCATTCGCGGCGCGGTTCTGAAGGGCACCCAGATCTACAACCAGGAATTCGTCGGGTTCCGCGGCGGCTGGCGCGGCGTCGTCGAGGGTGACGTCATGCCCCTCGAGCGCAAGGACATTCAGGGCATCTCGAAGCAGGGCGGCACGATTCTCGGCACGTCGCGCACCAACCCGTTCGAGGGCGACGGCGGCGCTGACCGGGTGCGCGACAACATGGCCCGGCTCGGTGTCGACTCGCTCATCGCGATCGGCGGCGAGGGCACGCTCGCCGCCGCCAAGCGGCTCACGGATGCCGGCATCAAGATCGTCGGTGTTCCCAAGACCGTCGACAATGACCTCTCCGCGACGGACTACACCTTCGGCTTCGACACCGCGGTGCAGATCGCGACGGACGCGATGGACCGGCTGCGCACGACCGGCGACTCGCACGGGCGATGCATGGTCGCCGAGGTCATGGGCCGGCACGTCGGCTGGATCGCCCTGCACTCGGGCATGGCGGCCGGCGCCCACGTCATCCTGATCCCGGAGCAGAAGACGAGCCTGGACCAGATCTGCGCGTGGGTGCAGTCGGTCAAGGACCGCGGGCGCGCGCCGCTCGTCGTCGTCGCCGAGGGATTCCACCTCGACTCGATGGACGACCCGCACTCCGAACGCGGGCTCGACGCCTTCGGCCGCCCCCGCCTCGGCGGCATTGGCGAAATCCTCGCGCCGATCATCGAGGAGCGCACCGGCCTCGAGACGCGCGCCACCACGCTCGGCCACATCCAGCGCGGCGGAACCCCGAGCTCCTACGACCGGGTGCTCGCCACGCGCTACGGCATGGCGGCCGTCGACTCGGTCATGCACCAGCGGTGGGGACGGATGGTGTCGCTCAGCGGCACGACCATCACCCACGTCGCCTTCGAGGACGCCCTCGGCAAGCTCAACACTGTGCCGCAGGCCCGCTACGACGAGGCCGCGATCCTCTTCGGATAGCGAGGCTGGCGGCATCCGCCATTTCGGCGATCCGACGCCGGGGTAGCGTTGACGGATGTTCCGCGCCCTCAGAGTAGAGAAGTCCAACGGCGACCCCGCCGCCATCACCGCGAGCCTGGTCGAGCTCGACGACGCCGATTTGATGCCGGGCGACGTCACGGTGGACGTCGAGTACTCGAGCATCAACTTCAAGGACGGTCTGGCCCTCTGCGGGCGTCCCGGCGTGATCAAGAACTATCCGCTCGTTGCCGGGATCGATCTCGTGGGCGTCGTCGCGGCATCCGACAACGCGGAATGGATGCCGGGCGACCGGGTCATCCTCAACGGGTGGGGCATCGGCGAGAAGCATCATGGCGGGCTCGCGGAGCGCGCCCGGGTCAGTGGGGACTGGCTCGTGCGCCTGCCCGACGGCCTCGACCCGCACGACGCTGCGGCGATCGGCACGGCCGGGTACACCTCGATGCTCGCCGTGCTCGCGCTCGAGCGGCACGGGATCGGCGATGGCGACGTGCTCGTGACGGGCGCTGCTGGCGGCGTCGGATCGATCGCGATCGCCCTGCTCGCCGGACTCGGACACCGCGTGGTCGCGTCGACCGGGCGGCTCGACGAGAAGGAGTATCTTGCGAAGCTCGGGGCAAGCGAAGTCATCGACCGTGCGCTCCTCGGTCTGCCGGGTAAGCCGCTGCAGTCGCAGCGCTGGGCGGCCGCGGTGGACTCGGCCGGCAGTCACACCCTCGCCAACGTGCTCGCACAGACGAACTACGGCGGCATCGTCGCCAGCTGCGGGCTCGCCCAGGGCGCCGACCTCCCGATGACCGTGATGCCGTTCATCCTGCGGGCGGTCACGCTCGCCGGCATCAACTCGGTGCAGGCGCCTCGCGCTCTGCGGGAGGAGGCGTGGGGCCGCCTCGCGCGAGACCTCGACCGCGACCTGCTCGACTCGCTCAGCACGACGGTCGGGCTCGGCGAGGCCCCGGGCACCGCCGAGGACATCCTCGCGGGACGCATCCGTGGGCGCACGGTGGTCGACGTGCGCGCGTAGGCGCTTTCATTATTCAGGAGTTGCGGCCTCCGGCCCCTGTCATCATTCAGGAGATCGGGCACTCGGTCGCTTTCATTATTCAGGAGTTGCGGGTGGCGGTATCCGTAGGCCGGCAGTGTTCAGCCGCATTTGCGGCCATTTCGAGGCCGGATCACCGATTCTGAGCATCCGGCCCCTCAGCCACTCCTGAATGATGAAAGTCGCCCTGCCCGCCCACTCCTGAATGATGAAAGTCGACCTGCCCAGCCACTCCTGAATAATGAAAGTTCAGCAGCGGCGTGGGAGCATTGCGGCCATGGGCAGCTTCCTTCTCGTGACCGGCGCCGTGCTCGCTGCCGCCGCCGCCGCGCTGCACGTCTACATCTTCGTTCTCGAGAGCGTGCTCTGGACGCGCCCGTCGACCTGGCGGGTGTTCGGACTGCGAAGCCAGGCGGATGCCGAGACGACCCGGCCGCTCGCCTACAACCAGGGCTTCTACAACCTGTTCCTTGCGATCGGCGTCGTTGTCGGCATCGCGCTGCTCCCCGTGAATTCGTCCGCGGGCGTCACCCTCCTGCTGGCGTCGACTCTCAGCATGGTGCTCGCCGCCCTCGTTCTCGTCACGAGCAATCGGCCGATGCTGCGTGCCGCTGCCATGCAGGGGGTACTGCCGCTGCTCGCGGCGCTCAGCGTCGCCCTCTCCTTCGCATTCTGAAGTTTGGGGCTCCCACGCAGGGCGGTAGATAGACCAGCATGGACCCATGAAAAAATCCGACGTCGCCATCGTCGTGCGCGACCTGCGCAAGGCCTACGGATCGGTGACCGCGCTCGATGGGGTGAGCTTCGAGATCGAACACGGCGAGACGTTCGCGCTGCTCGGCCCGAATGGCGCAGGCAAGTCGACGACAATCGAGATTCTCGAGGGCTACCGCGACCGCACGAGCGGCACCGCGAGCGTGCTCGGGGTCGACCCGCAGCGGGGCGGTATCGCGTGGAAAGCCAGACTCGGCATCGTGCTGCAGAGCGCCGGCGAGAGCGGCAACGTGAGCGTGCGGGAGCAGCTCAGTCATTTCGCCGGCTACTACGACAATCCCCGCCCGATCGACGAGGTGATCGAGGCGGTCGGGCTCGCCGAGAAGCGGGCCACGCTCATCCGAAAGCTCTCCGGTGGCCAGCGCCGACGCGTGGACGTCGCCCTCGGCATCATCGGTCGTCCGGAGGTACTCTTCCTCGACGAGCCCACGACCGGGTTCGACCCGGAGGCGCGGCGCAGCTTCTGGGAGCTGATCCGCCTCCTCAAGAGCGAGGGAACCACGATCCTGCTCACCACGCATTACCTCGACGAGGCGGCTCAGCTCGGCGATCGCGCCGGGGTCATCGCGGGTGGGCGCCTCGTCGACATCGGCCGAATTGATGAGATCGGAGGCGCTCAGGCACGGGTGCCGATCGTGCGGTGGCGGGATGCCGACGGTGCCCACGAGCAGCGTACGTCCGAGCCCGGCACGGTCGTCGCCGAACTCGTCCGGCGCACCGGCCGCGAACCCGCCGGGCTCGAGATCGTACGTCCGAGCCTCGAAGACGTGTACCTGGACCTTGTCCACGCGCGAACGCCGGCAGTGCCCGTCGGAGCCGGCGAATGAGCAACCTGGCCGGCACACGCGCGGAAGCACTTGCCGCGCGCCGTCGCGGTGGCCCCCGCACCCTGCGCCTGGGCGCAAGCCGCATCGGATACGAGGTGCGCACCTACTTCCGCCAGGGCGACTCGGTGTTCTTCACGTTCCTGTTCCCGCTCGTGATGCTCACGATTTTCTCGGTCGCGTTCAGCGAAGGCACCTTCGGCACGCCCGGTGGCAAGGACGAAATCTCCGCCGCCGCGTTCTACCGGCCGGGGATGCTCGCGGCAGGCCTGCTGCTGAGTGGCCTGCAGAACATGTCTATCGACATTGCCACAGAGAAGGGCGACGGCACCCTCAAGCGCCTCGCGGGATCGCCGCTACCCGTGTTGAGCTATTTCATCGGCAAGATCGGCCAGGTCTTCGTGACCGGGGCGATGCAAGCCGCGCTGCTGCTGCTCGTGGCGGGCGTCGTTTTCCGTGTCGAGCTTCCCATCGATGCCGCCAGCTGGGTCACCTTTGCCTGGGTCTTCGTGCTCGGCGTCACGACCTGCGCGGTGCTCGGCATCGCGCTGAGCGGACTCCCTCGCAGCGGCAAGAGCGCAACCGCGGTGATCATCCCGATCACCCTCGTGCTGCAGTTCATCTCGGGGGTGTACCTGGGTTTCTCGATGCTGCCGGAGTGGCTGCAGAATGTTGCAAGCGTCTTCCCGCTCAAGTGGATGGCGCAGGGCATGCGGTCGGTGTTCCTGCCCGACAGCTTCGCCGCGCTCGAGAAGACCGGGGAGTGGGAGCTCGGGCTGGTTGCGATCGTCACCCTCACCTGGCTGGTGCTGGGCCTCATTGCGACCCGCCTCACCTTCCGCTGGATCCGCAAGGACAGCTGATCTCCACGACGTGCCGCCAGCGCGCTCGCCGTCAGGCCAAGGGCACCGCCGCGGCGGCCGCGCGCGCGGCAGCCGGCAGCGCCTCGAGGATGCGCCCGATGGCGGCCTCGTCGTGCGCGGCCGACACGAACCACGACTCGAACACCGACGGCGGCAGCGAGACGCCCGCGGAGAGCATCGCGTGGAAGAACGGCGGGTACCGGAAAGCCTGCTGCGTCTTGACCGCGGCATAGTCCCTCGGCGCCTCCGGGCTGAATACGAACGAGAACAGGTTGCCCGCGCGCTGCACCGAGTGCTCGACGCCCTCGGCGGCCAGCGCCGAGGAGACAGCCGCTGACAGGGTGTCGGCCACGGCGTCCAGTCGCGCGTAGACGGCGGGCTCGGCGAGCCGCAGCGTCGCGATGCCCGCGGCGACGGCCACCGGGTTTCCGCTGAGGGTGCCGGCCTGGTAGACCGGCCCGAGCGGGGCGAGGAAATCCATGACGTCGGCGCGACCGCCGAGGCCCGCGAGCGGCATGCCGCCGCCGATGACCTTGCCGAAGGCGATGAGGTCGGGCGTCCAGTCGGCGCCGTCCGGGACCACGCCCGCGGCCTCGAGCCCCCACCAGCCGGCGGGGCCGACCCGGAAGCCGGTGAGCACCTCGTCGAGGATGAGCAGCGCGCCGTGCTCGCGGGCGATGGCCGACAGGGCGCGGTTGAAGCCGCGATCGGGCGGCACGACCCCCATGTTCGCGGATGCTGCCTCGACGATCACGGCGGCGATGCGCGGCCCGTGCTCGGCGAACACCGCGTGCACGGCGTCGAGGTCGTTGTAGGGCAGCACCAGCGTCTGCGCGGCGGTCGCGGCCGTGACGCCGGCCGAACCGGGCATCGACAGTGTCGCAAGCCCGGATCCGGCCTCGGCGAGCAGCGCGTCGGAGTGACCGTGGTAGTGTCCGGCGAACTTCACGAGCAGCTCACGGCCGGTGAATCCGCGGGCGAGGCGGATGGCCGTCATCGTCGCCTCGGTGCCGGTCGAGACCAGGCGCAGCTTCTCGATCGGGGCGGCTGAGGAGCCGACGGCGTCGGTCACCGAGACGCGCTCGCGCACCAGCTCGGCGAGCTCGGTCTCGGCGGGCGTCGACGCGCCGAACGAGAGCCCGCGGGCCGCGGCGGCCTGCACCGCCTCGATGACCTGCGGATGCGCGTGGCCGAGGATCGCCGGACCCCAGGAGCAGACGAGGTCGACGTACTCGCGGCCCTCGGCATCCGTGATGTAGGGGCCCGTCGCCGAGACCATGAAGCGTGGCGTGCCCCCGACCGACCCGAAGGCGCGCACCGGCGAGTTGACCCCGCCGGGGATCGAGTTCTTGGCGCGCGTGAAGTAGAGCTCGTTGGTCTGCATTGCACCGGTTTCGTTTGTCGTGGTGGTCGTCATCGCTCGTCCAGCCAGTGCGCGAGCTCGACGGCCCAGTAGGTGAGCACGGCGTCCGCCCCGGCGCGGCGGATGCCGACGACCGACTCCTCGATCGCCCGTCGGCGGTCGATCCAGCCGTTCGCAGCGGCGGCCTCGATCATCGCGTACTCGCCGGACACCTGGTATGCCCAGACGGGAATATCACTGTGCGCGGCGGTGTCGGCGAGCACGTCGAGGTAGCTCATGGCCGGCTTCACCATGACGATGTCGGCCCCCTCCGCGGCATCGAGGATCGTCTCCCGCAGCCCCTCGCGCGCGTTGCCCGGGTCGAGCTGGTAGCTGCGGCGGTCGCCCGTCAGGGTCGACTGAACCGCCTCACGGAACGGCCCGTAGAACGCGGAGGCGTACTTCGCCGAGTAGGAGAGGATCGCCGTGTCGGTGTGCCCCTCGTCGTCGAGGATGTCCCGCACGGCGGCGACCTGCCCGTCCATCATCCCCGAGAGACCGAGCAGTTGTGATCCCGACTCCGCCTGCGCGATCGCCATGTCGCGATACCGCACGAGGGTCGCGTCGTTGTCGACTCTTCCGCGGTCGTCGACGACGCCGCAGTGGCCGTGGTCGGTGAACTCGTCGAGGCACAGGTCGGTCTGCACGACGAGCGCGTCGCCGATCTCGGCGACGGCGGCGCGGGTCGCGACGTTGAGGATGCCGTTGGGGTCGGTCGCTCCCGAGCCGGAGGCGTCGCGCTGCTCGGGCACGCCGAAGAGCATGACTCCCCCGATGCCCGCAGCCGCGGCATCCACCAGCGCACGCCGGAACGAGTCGAGCGAGTGCTGCTGCACGCCGGGCATCGACGAGATGGCGACGGCGTCGGATGCCCCCTCGCGCACGAACATCGGCAGTACGAGCTCCGCGGGGTGCAGCCGGGTCTCGGCGACGAGGCGGCGCATGGCGGGAGTGGCCCGCAGGCGCCGCGGCCGGTCACGCGGGGAGAAGTGGTCAGTCATTCGGGCCCTCCGGCTCGCCGCACAGCTCGAGCGCGTACTCAACGAGCGACTCGATAAGCGATTCTGCCGAGCGGTTCTCGGCGATGAGGTGCACGGCGAGACCGGCGGCGCGGGCGTCGAACGCGGTTCGAGGGCCGATGCAGGCGATCGTGGTCCCCTCCGGGATCGGTGCCAGCTGCTGCGACACCTGTCGCGCGATGCTGCCGGATGTGACCAGGATCGCGCGGATGCTGCCGGATGCCACGTCGGCCGCGATCCGCTCGCTGACGGGAACCCCGACGGTGCGGTAGGCGGCGACGAACTTGGTGTCGAAGCCGAGGCTGGTGAGGCCGGCGACAAGGGTCGGCTCGGCAATCTCGGACTGCGGGACGAGCACGCGCCCGCGTACCGAGGTGCGCGGCCACTCCTTGACGAGGCCCCTGGCGGAGTTGTCGCCCTCGGGAATGAAGTCGACCCGGTAGCCGGCGAGGGTCAGGGCAGCGGCGGTCGTCTCGCCGACGGCCGCGATCTTCGTCGACGCGGGAACCTTGGTGCGCTGGCTCATGAGAACGTCGACGGTCGTCGCGCTCGTGACGACGAGCCACTCGAATTCGCCGCCCTCGAGTTCCTCCAGCGCGCTCGCGAGCGCACGCGGGTCCTCCGTGCTCGCGAAGTTGATGAGCGGCGCGATGACGGGGATGCCCGCGTGGGCGCGCAGGGCCGCCGCGACGCTGTCGCCCCAGGCACCGCCGCGCGGCACGAGCACCCGCCAGCCCGCGAGCGCGGTTCCTCGCCGGGACGTCACGAGATCGACCCGGCCGGGACGAGCTCTGCGGCGCCCAGCGAGAGCAGCTCCCTCGCGACGTTCGCGGCGACCGTCTCGGCGGGCCGGGGGTCGTCGTCGAGGTAGAGGGCGTGCGCGCTCGTGATGTGCTCGGCTCCGTCGGGACTGTAGACGCGCGCCGAGAGGAAGATCAGGCCGTCGTCGATGAGGGCGTGCGCTCCGATCGGGGCGGCGCAGCCAGCCTCGAGGATGCGCAGCACCTCCCGCTCCGCGGTCACCGTGAGCCGGGTGGGCCGGTGCTCGATCGAGGCGACGGCGGAGCGCACGACACGGTCGGGCTTCGCCACCGTCTCAACGGCGAGCGCGCCCTGGCCCGGCGCGGTCGGCCAGCCGTCGAGGGTGCAGAACTCGGTGACGGCCTCAAGCCGGCCGAGCCTGGCGAGTCCCGCCGCGGCGAGCATCACGGCGTCGAGGTCGCCCGCTGCGACCTTGCCAAGGCGGGTGTCGACATTGCCGCGGATGTCCACGACTTCGAGGTCGGGGCGGCGCCGGCGCAGCTGCGCCGCTCGGCGCGGCGACCCGGTTCCGATCCTCGCCCCGGGCGGGAGGGTGTCGAGGGTCATGCCGTCCCTCGCGCACACGGCGTCGCGCGGGTCGGCGCGCTTCGGGATCGCGGCGATGATGAGACCCTCGGCTGGGGCCGTCGGGAGGTCCTTCAGCGAATGCACGACGACATCGCAGCGGCCGTCACGCAGTGCCTCACGCAGGCCGACCGCGAAGACGCCCGTACCGCCGAGGGTCGACAGCGACTGCTTCGAGCGGTCGCCCTCGGTCGTGATCGGGACGAGTTCGACGGGCAGGCCGGATGCCTTCGCGAGCGAGTCGGCCACGGTCTGGCTCTGCGCCATCGCGAGCGCACTCGCGCGGGTGCCGAGCCGGATGAGCTCGACCGTCACGGCTGCAGCCCCGCGACGGTTGGTTTGAAGCCGAGTCGCACGTTCTCGCAGCATCCGGGACGGCACACGTCGTACCACGGCCCGAGGGCGGTGACCGAGGGGCGCTGCGCGACGGGCAGCGCGTCGCGCCGCTCGATCACGAGGTCGATGAGGCCACTCACGTACGCCGCGTGCACGCCGGGCGTCGGCACGCGCACCGCCAGGATGCCGTGCTTCGCCGACGTCTCCATGGCCTCGGTGTCGAGGTCCCACTTCACCTCCATGTGGTCGCTCACGAAGCCCAGCGGCACGATGACGACGGCGCGGATGCCGGCGGCCGCGAGGTCGTCGATCGCGTCGTTGATGTCGGGCTCGAGCCACGGCTGGGTGGGCGGGCCGGAGCGGGACTGGTAGACGAGCGACCAGTTCAGGGGCGCCTCCGCCTCCTGGGCGGTGATGACGACCTCGGCGACCGCGAGGTGCTGGGCCGCATAGGCCCCGCCCTCACCGAAGCCGCGACTGGCCGGGCCGCTCTTCGCGGCATCCGTCGACGGGATCGAGTGGGTCGTGAACAGCACGTGCGTCTGCTCGCGCGGGATGCCGGCGGCGTCGACCTTGGCGAGTCCGCCGGCGAGCGCCTCGATGAACGGGGTGACGAAGCCGGGGTGGTCGAAGAACTGGCGCACCTTGTCGATCTGGATGACCCCGTCGAGCCCGGTGTCGGCGAGCGCCTGCGCGTAGTCCTCGCGGTACTGCCGGCAGCTCGAGTAGGAGCTGTAGGCGCTCGTGCCGATCGCGATGAGCTTGGTGAAGCCGCGCTCATGCGCCTCGACGAGAGCCTCGCGCAGGTAGGGGTCCCAGTTGCGGTTGCCCCAGAGCACGGGAAGGTCGATGCCGCGGCGCTCGAGCTCGGCCTCGAGGGCGGCCTTGAGCTCCCGGTTCTGGTCGTTGATCGGGCTGACCCCGCCGAAATGGCGGTAGTGGTGGGCGACCTCTTCGAGACGCTCGTCCGGGATGCCGCGACCGCGTGTGACGTTGCGCAGGAACGGGATCACGTCGTCCTGGCCCTCCGGACCGCCGAAGCTCGCAAGCAGGATCGCGTCGTACGCGGTGGGCTCGGTGACGTGCTCGGGGCCGGATGCTGCGGCGGGGGTCGCGGCGCGAACGAACTGTTCGGCCTGCTCGGCGGGCCCGGTCTGCTCGGCCACGCTCATGCGAGCACCTCCGGAAGTGCGCTGGTCGGAATGCGGCGGCCCGTGTAGAACGGGACCTCCTCGCGCACGTGCATCCGGGCCTCCGTCTGGCGGAGGTGGCGCATGAGGTCGACGAGGTCGACGAGCTCCGGCGCCTCGAGGGCGAGGATCCATTCGTAGTCGCCGAGGGCGAAGGAGGCGACGGTGTTCGCGAGCACCTGCGGGTACTGGCTGCCCTTGCGGCCGTGGTCGCCGAGCATCGCCCGACGCTCGTCCTCCGGGAGCAGGTACCACTCGTAGGAGCGCACGAACGGGTACACGGTGAGCCAGGTCTCCGGCTCCTTGCCCTTCATGAAAGCGGGAAGGTGGCTGGCGGTGAACTCCGCGTCGCGGTGCACGCCCATCGCGTTCCAGACCGGGCGCAGGTGGTAGAGAAGCGAGGTGCGGCGGAGGATGCGCAGCGCGGCCTGGATGTCTTCGGGGGTCGGACCGTGCAGCCAGATCATCAAGTCGGCGTCGGCGCGGATCGACGACACATCGTAGAAGCCCCGAACGGTGACGCCGGTCGCCTCGACCTTGGCCACGGCGGTGTCGAGCTTGCCGACGAGGGCGTCCTCGTCCGCCTCCGGGAGCCTCGTCGCCGTATCGGCGCGGCGAAACACCGCCCAGAGGGTGTAACCGAGAGTGGTGTCTGGTTGGGGCGCATCAGCGCTGCTTGTCATGACTCCATTGTCCCCCGCCGACCTGCATGCTCAAAAACGGGCTGGGAATCAGCCGAGCGCGCACAGGAGAGTCGCGAATCAGTCGCGCGATAGCACCGCCCAGGCGACGAGCCCGCCGACGATCGCGACGGCCGCGGTCACTCCCGCGACCCACGGCACCGGGTTGTCCTCGTAGCTGGCCTGAGCCTTGTGCGCGAAGATCCCGACCTGCTTGGGAACGTTGAGCTTGTCCTCGATCTCGTCGAGTGTGCTCTCGAGCTGGGCGCGGGTCTGAGCGACCTTGCTCTGGATGTCGGCGGTGCTCCTGGAATCTGTCACTTTGCCATCCCCTTGATGGTCTCGATGTCGCGCTTGACGCTCTCGATGGTTGCGGTGGGCTGCGGCGGCAGGCCCTCCTTGAGCTTGCGGTAGCCGACCAGCGCGAAGATCGCCGCGATCACGAGCAGCACGAAGGCGACGACGAGGGCGGCGAGCCAGCCGGGCATCAGGTAGGACAGCCCCAGCACGGCGGCAGTCAGCAGCACGCCGAGCATGTACAGCACAAAGACAAGGGCCACGGCGATGAGTGCGCCGCCGATTCCCCACGCCTTGAACTTGCCGATCATCTCGGCCTTGAGCTGCTGGATCTCGCCCGTGACGAGCTCGCGGACGAGCGTCGGCACGTCGGCGATCAACTCGAACAGCGACCGCTTCTTCTTCGTTTCCTGGCCGATGGGAACACTCATGACCTGTCCTCTCCGCGCACGAATGGTTAGTTTGTCGCCGACTGGGGCGAGACGCCGTTTGACGGAGCCCGGCGCGACCGCGCCGCACGCTTCTTGGCCTGCGACTTGCGCATCGCCCGCTTGACGTTGTCGCTCACGAAGTCGACGACATCCGGCGCCTTGTCCCTGGCCAGGTCGCCGGCCTGGTGCATCTGACGCTGCACGGGGCGGGAGTGCCAGAAGCTGTCCGCGGCCCTGGCGATCTGGTTATACCGCTCGCGGCCAGCCCGGCTGCCGAGCACGTACCCAACGGCCAGTCCCGAAACGAGCATCAGCTTTCCGCGCATGTTGACTCCACTTCCGTCGTTGCCCGTTTTCGAGGCTGTCAAATATTCAGTGATCGATCAACCCTAGCCCGGGTTCCCGGGCGAGGTCGGAGAGAAGATCGGCTGCGGCTTGTCGCGCCTGGCCGATGACGGCCGCGAGTCCCGCCCCCGAGACACGCTCGCCCACCCGCACGACACCCTCGGAAGCCTCCTCGGCAGCGCCAGGTCCGGTCCAGTCCACCCGGTCGTAGGCGAGCACCTCCTCGGCGGCGATGTCGACGCCGAGAAGTCGCGCGGCATCCGCCCTCGCCTGTTCGCGCAGGTCGCGTCCTGCCGGCATTCCCTCGTAGGAGAGCCGCACCACGTGGGCGCCGCCAGCGCGGTCCTCGAGCCAGGCCCACTTGGCGGTGGCGTGAGTGAGGGCCTTCGCGCCGACCCCGGGGGCGCCGGCGGCGACGAGCACGCCGGTGCCGCGCGGAGCGGCGTCGAGCCCGGGGGCGCGAAGGACGAGCGTCGCGAGGGTGATGGGGGTGCCACTCTGGGCTCCCAGTTCGGCGGCGACGACGACCCGGTCGGCGGTGAGGCGTCGGCCGTCGGCGAGGCTGACGCTCCCGGCATCCACTTCCGCGACAGGGGCGGACAGAAGGATCTGGGCGCGCCCGTCGAGGTGGCGGGCGAGGGCGTCGACGATCTGGAAAAGCCCACCGGCGAGGCCCTGCACCGCAGAGCCGGCCGGCGCGGCCTCGCGCAGGGTCAGCACAGCCTTCGCGAGGGAGCCCTCGCTCAGCATCGCGGTGCGCAGGCGCGGTGCGACGACGTCGACATCGAGGTCGTCGGGGTGGGCCGAGTGGATGGCGCCGGCGACGGGGGTGACGAGCCGGTCGAGCACCGCGCGGCCCATCCGTTTGCGGACCACGGCGCCGAGGCTGCGCTCCCGGGAGCCGACGAAGCCCGACAGCAGGGCGTCGAGCTGAGCGCGCAGCGCGCCGCCGAGGCCCACGATCCGGATGACGTCGCTCGCGAGCGGCACGGACGGAATGCCGAGCAGACCGGCCTTCGGAAGCGGCACGGCGGCGCCGGTACGCGGCTGGAGCCACGCCCCGCCGGTGTTCGGAAGCACGAGCGCGGCGGCGAGGCCCAGCTCGGTGACGAGATCGGCGACGGTGCCACGCCGGGTCGCGAAGCTCTCCGCTCCGGCATCCGTCTCGATGCCGCCCAGGGTATGGGGCGCCACCTTGCCGCCGAGGCGGGCGCTCGCCTCGACGACCGTGACGCGCGCGCCTGCGTCGACGAGGTCGCGGGCGACGACGAGTCCCGCGATGCCGCCACCGACGACGATGATACGAGAGTCGGTCACGGCGGTCACCCTCTCATTATTCAGGAGTCTGGCGGGCGGGGGCGTCGCCGGCCTCACCGCGACGGAACGTGATCAGTTGGCCCAGCCGAGGAGATTCGGGCGACACACCGCATTCTGCGGCGCCGGGAGGCGGCGTGTCGCAGGATCTCCTGCGTTACGGTGCGGGGAGCCCAGCCTTCCGCGCCCAGCCGGCGCCGCCGCCGGCCCCCCACTCCTGAATAATGAAAGCGGAAGCCGGGTTACTTGGGGTTCTGGGGCTAGGGGCGGTACAGGGGGCTACGGGGCCGAATGCACGAGCCGCACGATGCGGGTCAGCACGTCGGGGTCGGTCTCCGGCGGGACCCCGTGGCCGAGGTTCACCACGTGGGCAGGCGCGGCCTTGCCTCGCTCGATAACGTCGAGCACGTGGGCCTCGAGAACGGGCCAGGGGGCCGCGAGCAGGGCCGGGTTGATGTTGCCCTGAACCGGGACCGTGCCGCCGAGGCGACGGATGCCCTCGTCGAGCGGGATCCGGTCGTCGATGCCCACGACATCCGCGCCGATGTCGCGCATGGCGCCGAGGAGCTCTCCGGTCCCGACGCCGAAGTGCACGATCGGCATGCCGAGATCCTGAACGTGGGAGATCGCGCGGCGCGAGTACGGCGCGACGTGCGCGGTGTAATCGGCGAGCGAGAGCGACCCGGCCCACGAGTCGAACAGCTGCGCCGCGCTCGCGCCGGCGAGGATCTGCGCGCGCAGGAACGCGCCGGTCACGTCCGCCGCCCAGGTCATGAGCGCCGCCCACGTGTCGGGGTCGGCGTGCATGAGCGTGCGGGCCCGGAGGTGGTCCTTCGACGGCCCTCCCTCGACGAGGTAGGCGGCGAGGGTGAACGGCGCCCCGGCGAAGCCGATGAGCGGGGTCGAGCCGAGCTGCTCGACCGTGCGGGCGACCCCCGCGGTGATCGGGGAGAGGGACGCGGGATCGAGCGGCGCGAGGGCGGCGACATCCGCCGCCGTGCGGATGGGAGCACCGAGCACCGGGCCGCGCCCCGGCACGATGTCGACGTCGACGCCCGCGAGCTTGAGCGGCACGACGATGTCACTGAAGAAGATGGCGGCGTCGACCCCGTGCCGGCGCCACGGTTGCAAGGTGATCTCGCTCGACAGCTCGGGGTCGAGGCACGCGTCGAGCATCGCGGTGCCGACGCGCAGCGCCCGGTACTCGGGCAGCGACCGCCCGGCCTGGCGCATGAACCAGACGGGGGTCGTCTCGGGCCGGTCCCCCCGGTAGGCGCGGATGACGGCGGATGCGGCGGTGCGACCGTCGACGAGGGGGTGATCAGCTGGCAGGTTCACAGCGATCAGTCTGCCATCAGGCTCCGTCCCCTGCTCCCAGCGGCGAGCGTTACGATGGACGGGTGCTTCTCTGTCTGACCGCCAACCACCGGAATGCGAGCTTCGACATCCTCGAGAAGCTCTCCGTTGGCGCACCGTCGGCAGCGGGCGACCTCGTCGCGGGAACCACGGCCGTCTCCGGCGCCGTCGTGCTCGCGACCTGCAACCGCTTCGAGGCCTACCTCGAGGTCGACGAGCCAGAGGCCTCCGCCGATTCCTCCGCTGTCGACGCGACCGTCGACGCGATGAGCGCGGCGAGCGGCGTGAGCGCCGCCGAGCTGCGCGACTCGGTCACCGTGATCACCGGTGACGCCGTCGTCGAGCACCTCTTCTCGGTGTCGGCCGGGCTCGAGTCGGTCGTCATCGGCGAGGACGAGATCTCCGGCCAGGTTCGCCGGGCACTCGAACAGGCCCGCGCCGCCGGAACGACGTCGTCGGGGCTCGAGCAGCTCTTCCAGCGCGCGTCCACCACCTCGCGCACCGTCAAGACCACCACCGCCGTGGGCACCGCCGGACGCTCGCTCGTCCGGCTCGCCCTCGAGCTCGCCTCGAGCCGGGTGACGGACTGGAGCCAGGCCCGCGTGCTCATGATCGGCACCGGCTCCTACGCCGGCGCATCCCACGCCGCCCTGCGAGACCGCGGCGCCGACGACATCACCGTCTACTCCCCGTCCGGGCGCGCGGCGAAATTCGCCCTCTCCCGCGGCATCCGCCCGACCACCGACCTCGCCGCCGCGATCGCCGCCGCCGATGTCATCGTGAGCTGCACGATCGTCGAGGGCCACATCCTCACCGCCGAGCTGCTCGCCGGCTCGCAGCGCACGCTCGTGATCGACCTCGGACTCCCCCGCAACGTCGACCCCGCCGTCGCCGAGCTCGAGGGGATCGAGCTCCTCGACCTCGAGACGATCAGCCTGCACGCCCCGCTCGAGGAGCTCAACGCGACGACCGAGGCCCGCAGCGTCGTCGGGCAGGCCGCCGCCGCCTTCGCCGCCGCCGAGGCCGAGCAGTCCCTCGCCCCCGCCGTCGTCGCCCTGCGCCGGCATATCTTCGACCTGCTCGACGCCGAGATCGACCGTGCCCGCGGCCGCGGTGACTCGTCCCCGCAGACCGAGGCGGCGCTGCGTCACCTCGCGAGCGTGCTGCTGCACACCCCGTCGGTGAGGGCCCGCGAGCACGCCCGCGTCGGCGAGGCGCAGGCCTTCACCGACGGCCTCGCCGCGCTCTTCGGCATCGACGCCGGCACGACCGCGACCGTCGTCTCCCTCGACGCGATCGCCGGGGAGCGCCAAGGGCTCGCATGATCCCCGCCCCGTTCGGTCCCCCGGTCCGAGCTGGTCGCGTGCTGCTGCGGATGATGTCGGCGGCCGACATCGACGACGTCTACGCCTACCAGGGGCGCGACGATGTGTGCCGCTACCTCTTATTCGAGGCGCGGACGCGGGAGCAGGTCGCCGAGCAGGTCGCCCGCCACGCGGCTTCGACCGTGCTGGCCGCCGACGGCGACTACTGGCAGATCGCTGTGGTCCTGCCAGCGGGCAGTGAGGGTACCGAGCGGGTCATCGGCGACATCTACTTCACGCTCAAGAGCCGCGAGAACCTGGCCGGGGAGATCGGCTGGACCTTCCACCCCGACTTCCGGGGCCGGGGCTACGCGACCGAGGCGGCATCCGCGGTGCTCCGTCGCGCCTTCGCCGAGCTCGGCCTGCACCGCGTGATCGCCGAGCTCGACCCGCGCAACGACGCGTCGATCGCGCTCTGCCGCCGGCTGGGCATGCGTGAGGAGGCCTACTTCGTGAAGGATCTCATGTTCAGGGGCGACTGGGCCGACACCGGGATCTATGCGATTCTCGACGTCGAGTGGGCGGCGCGATCCGCGATCGCGGGCTGAGAATCGTGCGATGACGCCGGAGGACCTGGCCCGGTTCCGCGGGATGCTGCAGCTCCAGCGCACCGGAACCCTGGCGGCGATCGCGGAGCTCGGCTCCTCGCTCGTCGAGTTGCGCGCGGCCCGCAGCGATGGCACGGCCGACGACGAACACGATCCCGACGGCTCGACCCTGTCCGGGGAGTGGTCGAGGGTATCGGGCCTCGACGCCGACTTCACGGCAGCCCTCGCCGCGATTGACCGTGCGCTCGGGCGGATCGACACCGCAGGCTACGGCCGGTGCCGGAGTTGCGGCGGCCCGATCGGCGCCGCGCGACTCGAGGCGCGGCCCGCGGCCGAGCTCTGCATCGAGTGCGCGAGAGCCGCGGAGGACCGCCGCTGACGGCATCCGTCCCTCGGGCTCAGGCCACGTACTCGAGCAGGTCGAGACCGAACACGCGCATCGCGTCGTGCACCGCGAGGCGGGTCGCGAGCGAGGTGTCGGCGAACTGCACCGTCAGCGCGTAGGCGATGCCCGCGCGGGGACCGTTGAGCAGGCCAACCTCGCTGCGCACCCCCTGGTCGCTCCCGGTCTTGTTGATGAGCCGGATGCCGTGGTCGGCAGCCCGGTGTGCGAGCGGGTCGAGGCCGAACCCGGCGGCGACCATCGACAGGTCGGTGTTGTTGCTCATCCAGTCGAGCACGCGCTGGCTCGTGACGTGGTCGATGATCTGCCCGCGGCACAGCGCGGTGACGAGCCAGGTGAGTTCGGAGGTCGACCCGACCGACAGGTGCGGGGCGTCGTCCGGCCCCCTCGAGTCGCGCACCACGTCGAGCAGCGCCGTCTTGCTGAGACCGAGCGACTCGGCGCGCGCCCGCACCGAATCGAGCCCGACCTGGCGCAGGAGCGCGTTCGTGGCGAGATTGTCGCTCACCGCGCCGACCAGCGCGGCCAGGTCGATCACGGGGAGCACCGGCGCCTGCATGTGCTGCCAGAGGCCGGAGCCGGCGACGCGGTCGTCCGGCGACTTGTCGACGATGCCGAATCCGGCAGCATCCTTCGCGGTCATTCTTGCCGACACCTCGATGAGGAGCAGGATCTTGCCGACGCTCGCCGTCGGCAGCACGATGCGGTCATCGACCGAGAGCAGCGACTGGCCGTTTTGCAAGTCGATGACATTGACCGACACCTTGGCGCCCGCGTACGCGAGCTCGCCGAGCGCCTCGAATCCGGCCACGAAATTGCCGGCGGCCTCGTCTCCGCGGTGGCGACCGACCCTGGGCGTGCGGATGCGTTCGCGGCGGTCCTTCGTCGGCATCACCAAATCGTCACGCGCTCGTCCGGGGCGAGCCAGAGCTCGTCGGATTCGCCGAGCCCGAAGCTCTCGTAGAACTCGTCGATGTTGCGCACGATCTGGTTGCAGCGGAACTCGTTCGGGGAGTGCGGGTCGATCGTGAGCAGGCGCACGACCTCCTCGTCACGGGCCTTCATCTGCCAGGCCTGGGCCCAGGAGATGAAGAAGCGCTGGGCGCCGGAGATCCCGTCGATCACGGGCGGAGTCTCGCCGTCGAGCGAGAGCACGTAGGCCTTCCAGGCGATGCCGAGCCCCCCAAGGTCGCCGATGTTCTCACCGATGGTCAGCGCGCCATTGACGCGGTTGTCGGGCACCTGCGCCGGGGCGAGCGCGTTGTACTGGCCGATGAGCGAGGCTGTGAGCTCTTCGAAGGCAACACGGTCGGCCGCGGTCCACCAGTCGGTCAGCAGCCCGTCGCCGTCGTACCTCGAGCCCTGGTCGTCGAAGCCGTGCCCGATCTCGTGACCGATGACCGCGCCGATCGCACCGAAGTTGGCCGCGGCGTCGCGGGTCTCGTCGAAGAACGGGTACTGCAGGATCGCGGCAGGGAACACGATTTCGTTGAAGCCGGGGTTGTAGTACGCGTTGATCGTCTGCGGGGTCATGAACCACTCGTCGCGGTCGAGGGGCTTGCCGATCTTGCCGAGTTCACGCTGGAACTCGAACTCGTTCGTCGCACGCACATTGCCGAGCAGGTCACGCGGGGCGATCGCGAGCGCGGAATAGTCGCGCCACTTGGAGGGGAAGCCGATCTTGGGGGTGAATTTCTCGAGCTTCTCGAGGGCCCGGCCCCGCGTCTCCTCCGTCATCCAGGCGAGCGAGGCGATGCTTTGGCGGTAGGCCTCGATGAGGTGCTGGACGAGCACGTCCATGCTCGCCTTCGCGGCCTGGGGGAAGTGCCGGGCGACGTAGGTGCGTCCGACGGCCTCGCCGAGCGAGCCCTCGACGAGCGAGACTCCGCGCTTCCAGCGCGCGCGCATCTCCGGGGTTCCGGTGAGCGTGCGGCCGTAGAAGTCGAAGTTCGCCGCGACGAAGGGGTCGGAGAGGTAGGCGGCATTGGAGCGGATGACCTGCCAGGCGAGCCAGTCGGTCCACGCCTCGAGCCGGTCGGGGGTGAGCAGGGCGGCGACGCCCTCAACGAAGCTCGGCTCGCGCACGACGACCTCGGCGAGCGCGCCGGATGGGGCATCGACGCCGTCGAGCCACGTGTTGAGGTCGATGCCCGCCGCGAGCGCCGCCGCCGCGCTCCACTGCATGGGGTTGTAGGTGGCCTCGCTGTCGCGCGTTCGCACGTTGTCCCAGTGGGCGGCGGCGATCGCGGTCTCGAGGTCCACCACGCGGGCGGCGCGCTCGGCGGCATCCGTCCCCGTCCGCTCGTCGGCGGGTGAGGCGAGGGCGAACATCGTCTCGACGAACTGGCGGTACTTGGCGCGCACCGCCGCGAACGACTCCTCGCGGTAGTACGACTCGTCGGGCAGGCCGAGCCCGCCCTGCTCGACGAACACGAGGTAGCGGTCGGGGCGGCCGGGATCGTTGTCGACGAACAGCTGGAGGAAGCCCGAGGTGCCCTTGCGCTCGAGGCGCCCGAGAGTGCCGAGCAGGGAGTCGATGTCGGTCACCGCCGCGACCTCGGCGAGCAGCGGGCGCAGCGGCTCCGCGCCGAGCTCGTTGACGCGCGCTTCATCCATGAAGCTCGCGTAGAGGTCGCCGAACTTGCGCTCCTCGGTTCCGGGCTCGGCCGACTGCGCCTCGATGATGATGTCCTGCACCGCCTTCTCGGCCGCCTCGGCGAGCACGTAGAACGAGCCGTAGCGCGCCTTGTCGGAGGGGATCTCGGTGCGGGCGATCCACTTACCGTTCACATGGCGGAACAGGTCATCTTGCGGGCGCACCAGCGGGTCGAGTTCTGAGGTGTCGATTCCGGACGAGAGGGGATTTTCGGCGCTCATGGAGATTAAGCTTAAGCCTTGCCGCCGACACTCCCGCTGGGGGCCGGCGTCGGCGCCGCAGTGTGGTCGTGGGAGTTCCTCGCCGAGGCGCGCGTGAACAACGGACGGCAGGTCGTGCAGGCCTCGCCGGACGCCTCCGCATCGGCATCCGTCACCCGCCGTTCGCTCTCGAGGCGCTCACGGAGCGCCCAGAGCAGCAGGGCGATCGTGGCGATGGCGACAACGGGGCGGACTGCTCCCACGAGGAACGGCTCGGCAGAGCGGAGGTCGGTCGCAGCGTGCAGCGCCAGGAGCCCGAGCACGGGCCAGCGGAGGTCGCAGAGGGTCGCGTCGGCGCCGATCGGGGTGCGGAGGTAGCTCGCGATGACGAGCCCGATGAGCGCGGATCCCGCGGCCACCGCGGCGATCGACCAGAGGGTTGCGGCATCCGCTCCCGCCAGGGGGAGGGCGGAGGCCAGCACGAGCAGCCCGGCAGAGAGCACGGCGCCGACCAACGCGGTGCCCCAGCGCGCGGCCGGCCAGCGGCGCAACCCGGCGGTCAGGCGACGCAACGGCTGCACGGGACTCCTCACGCTGGGGCACCTCGAAACAAGGTCTGGTTATACCCTACGGGGTATAACCGGATGTCGGCGCGACAGCCCGGGCGCGAGGGCATTTCGACCGTGGCATCGGGCCCCGCCCCCGAGTACCATCGCCGCGAGGCGGCCGCCCCGCCCCGGGCAGGAGGACGCAATGGACACCGTCGTGAGGCTCGCGCAACGCCCAATCATCCTCGTGGCGATGAGTTCGCCCGATTCGCGGCGCGACGTGTCGCGCGAGCTCGAGCGGCGGTACTCAAGCGACTACCGGCTGCTCGAGGCGTCCGTGCCCGAGAACGCGCGGGAACAGCTGCGTCTCGCCTTCGACCGCGGTATCCAGGTGGCGCTCGTGCTCGCCGAGGACCCCTCGCCGGCCAGCGCCGAGAGCGTATTCGCCGAGGCGAAGCGGCTGTTCCCCGACGTGCGGCGCTGCCTCGTGATCGAGTGGGGCTCGTGGGCGGAGCGCTCGACGACGGATGCCGTGATCGACCTCATGGCGCGGCTGGAGATCGACTACTACGTGATCCGGCCCTGGCGCTCGCCCGACGAGCGCTTCCACCGCATCGTGACCGAGTTCCTGCTCGACTGGCGGCGCGCCATCGGCGAGCGCCCGAGCGACGTGACGGTCATCGGCGACCCCTCGCTCCCGCGCACGCACGAGCTGCGCGGCCTGCTCGCCCGGCGCGGGGTGTCGCCGCGGCTCGTGCCGGCCGAGTCGCCCGAGGGCCACGAGCTGATCCGCACCGCCGGGGTCGAGTACGACGGTCGGCCGCTCGTGCGCCTGCTCGACGGACGGATGCTGGAGGACCCCGACAACGCCCAGCTCGCGCGCGCCTATGGGCTCGCGACCCACGTGCCGACCGAGCCCGTCGACCTCGCCATCGTCGGCGCAGGGCCGGGAGGTCTCGCGGCCGCCGTGTATGCGGCGTCCGAGGGGCTGCGGGTGCTTGTCGTCGAGCGGGAGGCGGTGGGCGGGCAGGCCGGATCGAGCTCGCTCATCCGCAACTACCTCGGCTTCTCCCGCGGCGTCTCCGGCGCGGAACTCGCCCAGCGCGCGTACCAGCAGGCCTGGGCGTTCGGCGCCGAGTTCGCCCATGCCAGGGAAGTGGTCGGCAGGTCGATCGACCACGACGGCTTCCGGCTCGCGGTCGCCCCGGACGAGCACGTGCTCGCCCGCTCCGTCATCCTCGCGTCGGGGGTGTCCTACCGTCGGCTCGAGCTCGGCGACCTCAAGGCCTACGTCGGCGCGGCCGTGTTCTACGGAGCATCCACGGCCGAGGCGAGGGCACAGGCCGGGCGCATCGTGCATGTCGTCGGAGGCGGCAACTCCGCCGGGCAGGCCGCGCTGCACCTCGCCCGCTATGCGATGTCGGTGTCGCTCATCGTGCGCGGCAGGCTGGCCGACAGCATGTCGCAGTATCTGATCGATCAGCTGGACACGGCGGGGGTGGCCGTGCTGACCGGCTTCCGGGTCGTCGGCGGGGGCGGGATCCCGGGCGGGGACGGCGACCGGCTCGACCACATCGTGCTGCGGCAGCGCGAGACCGGCGAGGAGACGACCGTGCGCAGCGACGCGCTGTTCATCACGATCGGCGCGGCCCCGCACACCGGCTGGCTGCCCGCCGCGGTGCTCCGGGACAACTGGGGGTTCGTGTTCACCGGAGCCGCCGTGGTCGCCGCGACCGGGTCGAACGAGGCCAACCGGGAGGACCCGCCTGGGGCGCTCGAATCGTCCGTGCCCGGTTTCTTCGCCGTCGGCGACGTGCGTCGCGGCTCGATCAAGCGCGTGGCCTCCGCTGTCGGCGAGGGCTCGGTGGTCGTCTCGGCCGTGCACACGTTCCTCGCTCGGGCGGAGCAGGGGTGACGGCCCGGCATCCGCCCGCCCGCACCGAGCGCCGAGCGTGCCCGGTCGCCCCCAGTGTGCTCGCTCCTGCAGGCACTCTCGGCGCGAACAGGCACTGTCGACGGCGAAGACCCCGCACCCGAGCGGATGCCCGCCGCCGGTAGCGTGGAGGGGTGCGCGCCCCGACTCCCCGCCCCCTCGACCGGGAGATCTTCCGGCTCGCGGTCCCGGCGCTTGGCGCTCTCGTCGCGGAACCGCTCTTCCTGCTCACCGACACCGCGCTCGTCGGCCATCTCGGCGAGATTCCGCTCGGCGGGCTGAGCATCGCGAGCGCGATCCTGCAGACCGCGGTCGGCCTGCTGGTGTTCCTCGCCTACGCGACGACCCCGACGGTCGCCAGGCGGCTCGGAGCCGGAGACCGGCCCGGCGCGATCCGCGCGGGCATCGATGGGCTCTGGCTCGCCGTCGCGGCGGGCGCGCTGCTCCTCGCCGGCGGGCTGCTCGGCGGCGAGGGGCTCGTGCGCCTTTTCGGCGCGCCGGATGCCGTGTCGGACGCGGCCACGACCTACCTGCTCATCTCGCTCTGGGGCCTCCCCGCGATGCTGCTCGTGCTCGCCGCGACGGGCCTGCTGCGCGGCCTGCAGGACACCACAACCCCCCTCGTCGTCGCCGGCCTCGGCTTTCTCGCGAACGCCGTGCTCAACGCCGTGTTCATCTACGGCTTCGGCTGGGGGATCGCCGGCTCCGCCATCGGAACCGTGATTGCCCAGTGGGGCATGGCCGCCGTCTACCTCGTCATCGCGGTGCGCGCGGCGCGGCGGACGGGGTCGACCCTGCGGCCGGGGCTCTCCGGGGTGTCGGGAGCGGCAGCATCCGGGGGGTGGCTGCTGCTGCGCACGCTGTCGTTGCGGATCGCACTGCTCGCGACGGTCGTCGTGGCGACCCGGCAGGGGGTCACCGAGCTCGCCACGATGCAGATCGCCCTCACGATCTTCTCGACGCTGGCTTTCGCGCTCGACTCCCTCGCGATCGCGGGGCAGGCGATGATCGGACGCGGACTCGGGGCATCCGACCGCGCCCGGGTCGCGGCGATCACGCGGCGGCTGATCACCCTCGGGATTCTCGCGGGCGTCGGGCTGGGGATGCTCGTGGCCCTGCTCGCGCCGCTACTCGGCCCGGTCTTCACCGGCGATCCGGCGATCCACGCGGCGCTCGCGAGCGTCGCCCTCGTGATGGCGGTGGGAGTGCCGCTGGCCGGCTACGTCTTCGTGCTCGACGGGGTGCTGATCGGCGCCGGCGACGCGCGCTACCTCGCGGTGACCGGTATCGCCAACCTCGCCGTCTACGCGCCGCTGCTCTGGCTCGCGGCCGGAACGGGCGGCGTCGTCTGGATCTGGGCGTCGTTCGGCCTCGGATACATCGGGGCGAGGGCGCTCACCCTCGGCCTGCGCGCCCGCGGCGAGCGCTGGATGGTTACGGGGGCTGGCTGAGCGCCGAGCACTTCGGCGTCGCACCCACCCGTGCTAGTTTCGCCAGAACCGCGAGGCGCCTAAAATTGTCGCCTCCAAGGGCCTCAGGGGACTGCGCCCGAAGGGGACTGGGCCCCCGAGGGGACACAAGTCGGCAACTCGCGGGGCAGGCCCACCGTGTGAGCCGCGCCACCGCTCGGATAGCCTGTTCACCATGTCGAAAACCTCCCCCGTCGCGCTCGCGCGCCCCGAGTTGACAGCGTGGCGCAATTCGCTGTTCGTGCTCTTCGCGCTCTGCGGGATCGGGCTCGCGAGCTGGGCTGCGCGCATCCCCACCGTGAGCGCGTCGCTCGGCCTCACCACGGGCGACGTCGGGGTGCTCCTCTTCGGCATCGCCGCCGGCTCGATCGGCGGACTGCTCGTCTCGAGCCACCTCATCGCCGCCTTCGGCACTCGCACCGTCATCACCTGGGCGCTCATCGTCGGCCCGCTTGGCCTCACTCTCGCCGCCGTAGGAGCGACCGTGCTGGTCAGCTTCCCTGTCGCGATCGCCGGCCTCGCTGTGTTCGGCGCCGCGCTGGGTGCCTGCGACGTCTCGATCAACGTTTCCGGTGCCGCGAACGAGCGGGCTATCGGCCGCAACATCATGCCGATCTACCACGCCTTCTTCAGCATCGGCACGATCGCCGGCGCCCTGGTCGCGGCACTCGCCGAGCGCCTCCGCGTGCCGCTCGAGGTGCACATCGGCGGGATCGCCGTCGTGTCGATCATCGCCATGCTGGCGAGCGTGCGCTTTCTGCTCCCCGAGCCGGTCTCGGAGCCCGAGGCGGGGACGGATGCCGAGAGCGCGCCCGGCGACGGCTGGCGTGGCCGGCTCAGCATCTGGCGCAACCCGCGCACGATCTTCATCGGCCTCATCGTGCTCGGGATGGCGTTCACCGAGGGCTCGGCGAACGACTGGCTCGCGTATGCGATGGTCGAGGGGCACGGCACCGACAAGCCGACCGGCGCGCTCGTCTTCGGCGTCTTCGTCACGGCCATGACCGTCGGACGCCTCGGCGGCGTGAAGCTGCTCGACCGCTTCGGCCGCGTGCCGGTGCTCCGTGTCTCGGCCGTGCTTGCCGCGATCGGCCTGCTCATGCTCATCTTCGTTCCGGTCGTCTGGATCGCCGTCATCGGGGTCGTACTCTGGGGCCTCGGCGCCTCGCTCGGTTTCCCGGTCGGCATGTCGGCGGCGGCGGACGACCCGCGAACGGCCGCCGCGAGCGTGAGCGCGGTTGCGACGATCGGCTACGTCGCGTTCCTCGTCGGCCCGCCCGTGATCGGATTCCTGGGCGAGCAGGTCGGCATCCTGAACGGGCTTCTGCTCGTGCTCGTGCTCGTCGCCCTCGCGGGGGTGTTCTCCCACAAAGCCCGCGAACTGACCCCATTGGCGAAGTGAGCCGCGCAGGCTGGATAGGGTTCTAGGCGTGCGTCTTGTCATTGCCCGTTGCTCCGTCGACTACGCAGGACGTCTCAGTGCGCACCTGCCGCTCGCGACCCGCCTCCTCCTGCTCAAGGCCGACGGGAGCGTGCTCGTGCACAGCGACTCCCTCAGCTACAAGCCGCTCAACTGGATGAGCCCGCCCTGCAGCATCAGCTTTCCCGAGGTCGCAGACGACGCACGGGAGGTCGGCGTCACCGAGACCTGGAAGGTCACGCAGGCGAAGACATCAGACCTGCTCGTGATCTCGATCCACGAGATCGTCCACGACTCGGCTCACGAGCTCGGCATCGACCCCGGCCTGCAGAAGGACGGCGTCGAGGCCCACCTGCAGAAGCTGCTCGCCGAGCAGATCGACCTGCTCGGCGAGGGCTACCGGCTTGTTCGGCGCGAGTACATGACCGCGATCGGCCCTGTCGACATCCTCGCGACCGACCATGCCGGGGCATCCGTCGCGATCGAGATCAAGCGCCGCGGCGACATCGACGGCGTCGAGCAGCTCACCCGATACCTCGAGCTCATGAACCGCGACCCGCGGCTGGCCCCGGTGGCCGGCGTCTTCGCCGCCCAAGAGATCAAGCCGCAGGCACGCACACTCGCGCTGGACCGCGGCATCCGCTGCGTCACGCTCGACTACGACGCGATGCGCGGGCTGGACGACAGCGACTCCCGCCTCTTCTAGGCACATTCGCTTTCATTATTCAGGACTGGTGGGCGGGCACACTCACTCGCGCCGCCGACATACGGCGCGAATCCGCCAGAATCGCCGCAAATGCGGCCGTCTATGGCGGGTGGGCGTTACGCCTGCAACTCCACCCGCCGTCCACTCCTGAATAATGAAAGGATGCGCGCGGCTTAGGCTGTGACGGTGAAGCCCGACTGGACCTGCATCCTCATCGACCTCGATGGGACGATCACCGATTCCGCGCCCGGAATCACGTCGAGCCTCGCGTGGATGTTCGAGCAGCTCGGCCGCCCGATCCCGACGCCGGCCGAACTGCTCCGCTATGTCGGACCGCCGCTGCTCGACTCGTTCCGGGACTTCGCCGGCTTCAGCCCCGCGCAGTCCGCGCACGCGCTCGAGGTGTACCGCAGCCACTACCTCGTACAGGGCCTCTACGACAGCTCGGTCTACCACGGCATTCCCGAGGTCCTCGCGGCGATCGGCGCGAGTGACGTCCCGCTCTCCCTGGCGACCTCGAAGCCCGAGACGCCGGCCAATCTGATCCTCAACCACTTCGAGCTCGCGCGGCACTTCGACATCATCGCCGGGGCATCCGACGACGAGGTTCGCAGCTCCAAGGCGGATGTCGTCGCGGTCGCCCTCGAGCGCCTCGCGGCGGCGGGCGCCGACGTCTCGAACCCGATCATGGTGGGCGACCGCGAGCACGACATCGAGGGAGCCGCGGCGCACGGCATTCCGACGATCTTCGTCGAGTGGGGCTACGGCTCGGTCGCCGAGCGGGTCGGATCGCACTCCAGCGCGAAGCATCCGGGCGAGCTGCCGGGGCTGCTGCTCGGCGGGGTCGACCTGCAGGGCCTCACGGCCTGACCAGCCCGGCCCCGCTCCGCCCGCCCCTGCTCGGTCACGGCGGCCCGAGTTTGCCGAGAGTACGCGAAATGGTGCCTCCGCGCGCCGTCCAACAACCGAAACGCGTACTCTCGGCGCTGAACTACAGGCAACCCCTCCGCCTGGGCCCGCCACCGGGCTCAGGCCAGGCCCGAAGTTCGCCGAAAGTACGCGAAATGGTGCTTCCGCGCACCGTCGAAGAACCGCAACACGTACTCTCAGCGCGCTAGGCGCTCCACGACGACGCCGAACACCCGCGGCAGCGCCACCGCGGTCGGCACGATCGCGCCGCGGAATGGCGACGTGGCCGCGGCGACGAGGCCGGCCGTGAGTACCCGGAAGTCGCGTGTGCGCAGCATCCACTCCCTCTCGTAGTAGCCAGGGCGCCCGGCCGCGATGCATTCGATCGCCGCGCGCGCCTGGGCGAGACCCACCCTGATGCCCTCGCCGGTGATCGCGTCGACGTAGCCGGACGCGTCGCCGACGAGCATCACGCGGCCGAACGACCGCCGCGTCGCGCGTTGGTCGAACGGGCCGGCACCGCGAAGTGAGCTCGCCGGTGGGACGCCCGCGAGGCGCGATGCGAGCGCGGGGACGGATGCGATGGCCTCGTCGAAGTCGGTGCGGGCGGGGCCCAGCAGGGCGATACCGACGAGGTCGTGCGAGACCGGGGTGACGTAGGCCTCGGCGCGCGGGGTCCAGTGCACCTCGATGAGGTCGCTCCACGGAGCAATCGCGTAGTGCCGGCGCAGGCCGAAGCGCCGCCCCTGCTGGGGCACCGTGATCTCGAGGCCGCAGAGGCGCCGCACGGTCGAGTGCAGACCGTCGGCGCCGAGCAGGTAGCGGGCGGTGACGCCCGCGGCGGTAACACCGGTGCCGTCCTGCTCGATCGCGTCGACGCGACCGCTGACCCGGCCGACGCCGAGCTCGTCCGCGCGCTGGGCCAGCGCCCGGCTCAGCTCGGTGCGCCGCACTCCCAGTCCGCTGCCGGAGCGAAACCGGTGGTCGACGCGGTGCCCAGCGGACTGGTAGCTGACCCCCCGGAGCGGATGCCCGTGCGGTGCCACCCCGAGACGCGCGAGCGCCGGGACGGCACCGGGCATGATGCCCTCGCCGCACGCCTTGTCGATCGAGCCCGATCCGCCGCCGGTCGAGTCCGGCCCACCCTGCCCGCGCGGCTCGATGATCGTGGCGCTGAGCCCGACCAGACGCGCTTCGATCGCGGCGGCCAGACCGACCGGTCCGCCGCCCACGATGAGGACATCGACATCGGGAGCCGCCATCATGACGCGGGAGCGGCTCGCGCGTCGAGGGCCGCGAGTGCCCGGTTCTCGGTCGGGATGCGGAACGCGAGAAGCAGCACGGCGTTGAGAACGGTGAACACGATCGCGGTGCCCCAGGCGGAGTACACGAGCGGCAGCGCGATCCCCTCGATCGCGACGACTATATAGTTCGGGTGCCGCATCCACGAGAAGCGGTACGGGCCGCGCTCGACCCGGCCGAGTCCGGGCACGACGATCACCCGGGTGTTCCACTGGTGGCCCAGGGAAGAGATGATCCAGTACCGGCCGGCCTGGCAGAGCACGACGAGCGCCAGCATCGGCCAGCCGAGCCACGGGATGAACGGCCGGTCGAGGAGATACACCTCGGCGACGCAGGCGATGAGAAGCCCCGTGTGCAGGGCCACCATCGCGGGAAAGTGCCCCCGGCCGTACTCGATTCCGCCGCGATCGAAGGCCCAGCGGGCGTTCCGCTTCGAGATGACGAGCTCGACGAGCCGCTCGACCCCCGTCGCGAGGATCAACGCGAGATAGCCGATCACGACGGCCACCGCAGCAGCACGAGCTCGCCCGAGATACCGGGGCCGAGGGCGAACAGCAGGGTGCGGTCGCCGGCGTCGTGGCCGGCGGCGAGCGAGTCGGCCAGGATGTGCAGCACCGACACAGAGGACAGGTTGCCGACCCGGGCGAGCGACGCCCAACTGATGTCGAGTTCGCCGTCGTCCAGCTCGAGGCTCTGCGCGAAGGCCTCGAGCACCCGTGGACCGCCCGGATGCGCGACCCAGCGGTCGATCGAGGCGATGGAGCACTCGTTCGCCTCGAGGAACGAATCAACGTCGTCGCCGAAGTGCCGCTCGACGATCTCGCCCACCCTGGCCGTGAGCACGATGCGGAAGCCGGTCTCGCTCGCGTTGAAGCCGATGACATCCTCGGTGTCGGGGTAGAGCTGGCTGCGGGTGTCGACGACGTCGGGCCCGGTCACCGGCATCCGCTTCGCCCGCTCGTCGCCGACCATGATGACGGCCGCAGCCCCATCGCCGAACAGCCCGGTCGCGACCAGGTTGGCCATCGAGTCGTCGTCGCGCTGGAAGGTCAGCGAGCAGAGCTCGACGGCGATCAGCGCCGCGACGCCCTCCGGGTGACCCGTGAGGTAGTCGTTGACCCGCGCGATCCCCGCCGCGCCCGCCACGCAGCCGAGCCCGTACATCGGCACGCGCTTCACGTCGGGGCGCAGGCCGAGCCGGGCCACGAGCAGGCCGTCGATCGAGGGGGCGGAGATTCCGGTGACGGAGGTGAACATGAGGTAGTCGATGTCGGCGGGTTCGAGGCCGGATGCGTCGAGCGCCGCGCGCAGGGACTCCTCGGCCAGGTCCGCGGCGACCTCGATGAACATGCCGTTCGACTCGGAGAAGGTCTGCGGGTCGAGGTACTTCTCGATCGGCATCACGAGGTGGCGGGTGTCGACGCTGCTAGCACCGTGCAGCCGGGCCAGAACGGCGCGCTTCGACGGGTCCCGGGTGACCAGCGGACCGATCATCGCGGTGATCTCGGATTGGGAGTAGACGAAAGCGGGGAGGGCGGGCGCGACCGCCGCGATTCGAACCATTGCAGACGGTAACACGCGAGGGTGTGCTCGCCCAACGGAGTCTGGTCCCCCAAAAATACGACACCCCTCCCCAGCGGGGTACAAACGCTTCCCCCACTTCGGGGTGAAGCGCGGCATGTCGCCTTTCGTCGGTGCAGCTGCGCGCCCTAGGTTCGAAATCACCACCCGAGTCGGGGCCCAGACCCAGTGCCGACAGCCCGCCTCAACGCTTCCCAGAGACTTCGACAATGACCTATTTCGCCCTGATCGCCTTCGTCGCCGGCGCGATTCTCGCGCTCGTCTTCGTCGTCGCTGTTCTCGCGTCGAGTGCACGCAAGTCCCACATCTCCTGACCCCGCGAACCTGACATTCGCCCGAGTGGCGGAATACCTCATTGGAACGCCTCGTTGGCACGAGTGTGGCGCGCGATTGGCGGGCGCCGGATCCTCTCTCGGAGGATGACGACAGCTCCCAACGAAAGAAGCACTGTGCCGCTCTTCTCCCCGACCACCCTCGGCTCCCTCTCGCTCAGCAACCGGGTCGTGATGGCGCCGCTCACCCGCGTGCGCTCCGGACACACCGGCGTGCCGAACGATCTCGTGGTGGAGTACTACGCCCAGCGCACGAGCACCGGCCTGATCGTCTCCGAGGGCACCTACACGAGCGCCGAGAGCCAGGCCTACCCCGGCCAGCCCGGAATCGTCAGCCCGGAGCAGGTCGAAGGCTGGCGCCGGGTCGCCGACGCCGTGCACGCGAAGGGCGGGCTGATCGTGATGCAGCTCATGCACGGCGGCCGCGTTACACACCCGTCGATCAACGGCGGCCACGAGCCGATCGCGCCGAGCGCCATTGCCATCGCGGGCGATGTTCGCACCCCCGACGGAAAGCTCCCCTACCCCGTTCCGCACTCGCCGTCCGAGACCGAGATCAGCGGGCTCATCGCCGAACATGTGCTCGCTGCCCGCAACGCCATCAATGCCGGATTCGACGGGGTCGAGGTACACTCCGCGAACGGCTACCTGCTGCACGAGTTCCTCTCGCCGGTCTCCAACGTGCGCGACGACTCCTACGGCGGCTCGCCCGCGAACCGTGCCCGCTTCGGCATCGAGGTCATCACCGCCGTCGCCGGCGAGATCGGGGCCGACCGCGTCGGCGTGCGCATCTCTCCGGCGCACAACATCCAGGACGTCGCCGAGACGGATGCGGACGAGACGCGCGCAACCTATGAGGCCCTCGTCGACGGCATCGCGCCCCTCGGACTGGCCTACCTGAGCGTGCTGCACGCGGAGCCGGCCGGCGATCTGGTGCAGCGCCTGCGCGCGCGCTTTGGCGGCCCGCTGATGGCCAACAGCGGCTTCGGTGTCGTGACCACGCGCGATGAGGCGGCGCGGCTCATCGCGGACGACTCGGCCGACGTGATCGCGGTCGGCCGCATGATCATCGCGAACCCCGACCTGGTGCGCCGGTGGAGCGACGAGACCGAACTCAACGAGATCGACGCGAGCACCTTCTACGGCCCCGACGAGCGTGGCTACACCGACTACCCCGCGCTCGCGAGCTGACCCGGCGCGTCACCCCCGCCTCCGCTGCGCTTCCCCCGATCCCGCCGAGGGAAGATACGCCTATCAGCGCGAGACTCGTCGCGAACAGCACAGCGAACGGCACTCCCATTGCGACGGCGGCCCGTGGTGACGTGGCGAGCAACGCTCTCGGTCGGCGAATCGGTCACGGGCGGATGTTCGGGGCAGGATCACCAGGCGGCGCAGGGGCCGGTTCGCCGGCTGGCTCGACTGCGGGCTCCGGGGCAGGCTCGACGGGCGGGAGCCCGGCGGGCTCCTCCTGGCCCTGATCGAGCCGGAACGGCGGGTACTCGTCGCGCATGAGCGCGGCGTAGGCGATCACCCGGTACACCCAGCGGTTGATGCCCATGATGAAGTCGAACATGCCCCTTCGGTACCGGCCGGTGAACAGCAGGATGAGCGCCGCGATCAGCACGAGGATCCCGATGAGTGAGATGTCGCCGGTGGCCTCGACCCCCGGCCTCCGGTCATTCCAGTCCCAGACCTGGCCGGCGGTGCCCGTGAGAACGCCCAGGATGAGCAGGTGCGGCAGCACGAGCAGCCACCACTTGACGAGCACGAGGCCATGGGAGAGCTTCTCCGGGTACTCGACGTCGAAGTCGGCGGGGTAATCGGTGCGGCTGAGCGAGAACGGCGGATACCGGTCGGTGCCGAGCGCGGAGTAGGCGTAGAAGCCCACGCGCCAGCTCCACCGCAGCACGCCGACATTGAAGTTGAACAGGCCGCGCGAGTATCGGCCAGTGAAGAGGATCGCGAATCCGGCGACGCTGGTCGTCACGAGGAACGCGACCCAGAGCACGATGAGCACCACGAAGTGCGGGATCGAGAGCAACCACTTCACGAGCCACAGCCAGCGCGAGAGCTGAGGGTCGAGTTCTCCGCGAAGCCGCGCGGGGTAGACCAGGTGGCGGTCATCGTGGGGCGCCCCCAGCGATTTCCCGCCGCCCAGCCCCGAGGCCCCCAGCACGATGAGCGGGATGCCGAGCAGGAGCAGCGGCAGCCCGATGAACAGCAGGGCGACCGCGGCGGGCCCGATCAGGCTCGACCGCACGCCGGCGCGCAGGCCGACGTCGACCGGCGCCGATGCATCCGCGTTCATGACGACGATCGTCCTGTCGCCCGAGGCGAGTTCCCACTCGAGCTCCCGGGCTCCGGAACCCTCGACCGACTCGACCCAGAAGTCCTGCTCACCCGGAGGCTCTGGCGAGCCTGTTCCCGGGACTTCACGGTAGCGGGGCTGGAATGGAGTGGTTCCCACGGCCGTCACGACCGAGTGCTCGACGCCGTCGAGATAGTCTGCGACCTCGTCGGCCGGTCCGATGCCGAGAAAGACGTCGCTGTCGGGGCCGGCGGTGCCTTGCAGTGCGAGGCCGAGCACATCCGACGGCAGCACGGCGTCGCCGACGCCGCGATCCATGTAGATCCTGAAGTCTTCAGAGACGACGGCGTGCCCGTCTGACGAGTACGGCGCCGTGCCGGTGGCGAGTTAGCTGCCATCCTGCTGTTGCAGCGCCACCACGCCGGCGGCGAGGCCGATGGATGTGAGTGCGAGGCCGATGGTGACGAACAGAACGCCGATCACGAGCATCGCGGCGTACACAAATTTCATGGGAGGCTCTTCTCGTCAGGCGCCGATTGGTCCCCTGGATGACTCAGAATTTCCCGGGTACACAGCGGGTGTCAACCCCCTGTCGGCTGCCATGCCTGTGGCGGAACGTGGTCGCATCAGGGCCGACCACGTTATGCGGCGCTGGATCGTCTGGGTGAGCGCGGGGGAGGCAGTCGGCTTCCTCGCGCCCACCCTCGCGTTCGTGATCTCGATTCGGTTCACCCTTCCCGCACTCCCACTGCTCGTCATTGGCGGAGCGATTGAGGGCGCCGTGCTCGGGACGGCCCAGGCCGCCATGCTGCGCGGCGTGCTCCCCGGGCTCCGGTCGGGGCGCTTTATCGGGGGCACTGCGATCGCCGCGGCAGTGGCGTGGCTGATCGGGCAGTGGGTCGGCGAGACGGCACCGGATCTCGCGGAGTTCTCGCTCCCGCTTCTGGTCGTGCTCGCCGGCCTCGGTCCGCCCGTGCTGCTGGTGTCGATCGGCTTTGCACAGTGGATCGAGCTTCGTCACCACGTCGAGCGAGCCGGCCGGTGGATTGTCGGCAGCGCGGTGGCGTGGCTGGTGGGCCTCGCTATCTTCTTTGCTGTTGCCTCGCCGCTCTGGCGCGCGGGTCAGAGCATGGCGCTAGTCGTCGCAATCGGAGTGCTCGCCGGAGTGCTGATGGCGGTGGGCATGGCGGCCGTGACAGGCGGCGTGATGCGGATGCTGCTGCGGACGCGACTGCCCGTTACTGCCGGTCGACACCCCGCCGGCAGCCGCAACTCCTCCTCCACAGGCCAACGTCGGAGAGCGTTGTCCACAGGTATTATCCCAGATCAGGCTGCAGTTTGCCGTTCGCAGGAATGTCGGTGGCCTCTGTCATTGTGTGGGTATGTCCACAGCAACCGATCCCCTCATCGACAGCGCTGTTGCGCTCGCGTCGGTGTGGGCCGGCGCGCTGACCGGGTTCGGCGATCACGTCGGCGAGCATTCCCTCTCTGGTGCGACACCCGGCGCATCATTCGGGGCGATCACCGTTGCCCCAGCCCAACTTGATGTGGAGACCATGTCCGATGCCGGCCTGCTGCGGGCGATCCGGTCCGGCTACGACCTGAAACGACAGGTCGATGCCCTCCTGGTCCGTGCGGCCGGGGAACTCAGCGTACGGTCTCGTCCGTCGCTCGGGCAGGGCGGGTTGGCGAAGTCGTCCGGGCACACCTCCCCGGCGGCGCTGCTCACCGAGCTCGGTCGGATCACCATGGCCGAGGCGGGTAAGACAGTCCGGCTGGGCGAATCCACCACCGCCCCCGTGTCCCTGCTCGGGGAACGACTCCCCGCACCGTTCCCTCTCGTCGCCGACGCCGTCAACACCGGTGCGGTGCAGGTGGATGCGGCGCAGGCGATCATCACCAACCTGACCCAGGCCGCCCCACGCGCCCTGCCCGAGCATCTGGTCGCGGCAGAGGAGGAGCTCGTCGACTTCGCGGCGTCCCATCCGGCGGACACGGTGCGCAAGCTCGCGATCCACTGGCGCGATGCGCTCGACACTGACGGGGTCGCACCACGGGAGGAGGCGCTGATCGCGCTGAGGTCGTTGCGCTGGTCCAAGCAGGGCAACGGGTTGGAGCGGTGCACCATCGACCTCGACCCCCTCGGTGCGGATATGTACGCACCATGATCGACGCGATGGTCGGCGACGCCCTGCGCACGGTGCGCTTCGAGGCCGAGCCAGCAGGAGCGGCAGGAACCGACGGCGGCCACAACCACAGCCCCAGCACCGGCGGCGACGATTCTCTGGACCGGGACGCGTGCTCGGCCGATCATGTCGAGCTTGCCGACCTGCGCACCATCCCGCGGATCGCCGCCGACGCCCTGATCGATGTCGCCCGGCACATGATGGGCTGCACCACCGCACCCGGAACCCTCCCGCACACCACCCTGGTGATCCGGATGACGTTGGAGCAGCTCGAGTCAGGACTCGGCGCGGCGCAGTTGGACGGCGTCGAGGAACCCATCACCGCCGGTGCCGCCCGGATCCTCGCCGCGGACGCAGAACTGATCCCAGCGGTCCTCGGCGGGAACAGCCAGGTCCTCGACCTCGGCATCGGCAAACGACTGTTCACCCGCGCACAGCGGATCGCCTTCGCCGAACGCGACGGCGGCTGCGCCATCACCGGCTGCGGAAAACCGCCGTCCTATACGGAGGCGCACCACATCCACTGGTGGTCGAACGGCGGGAAAACGGACCTCACCAACGGGATCCTGCTGTGCACCGGCCACCACCATGTGATCCACAACGGCTGGACGGTGCAGGTCATCGACAACGTGCCCTGGTTCATCCCACCCGCCAGAATCGACCCGACCCGCACCCCGCGCCGCGGCGGAAGACTGCCCACCCCCGTGCTGCCCTGACCCGGGCGACACGGTCCCGGTCTCCCGACGGTCGCCACACCACTAACGCAACCGGCGGAAGGCGCTTCGCCCGCACCAAGAAAACACATGTCCCTGCCCATGGCATTATGTTCACGAATTTAGTCCAACCCGCGAACGGAATCCCCGTGTGATCTACGCACCTATCGGGGCGACGGGTGCAGGCTTGCACGTGGTTGCCTACGTGATCGACGGAACGACCGGCATTGGCACGCTCGGCGCGATCCTCTGGGTTGCCGTGCCCGTGCTGATCTCCACTTCCGTGCGGTTCTTGCTCTACACCTGCCTCCCGCGCGAGGCGGACGCATTCCACGTTCTCCTATTTGTCGTCACGGTCGCGCTGCTCGCCCTCGCGATCATCCTCGCCGCTGTAGGAGCTTCGATCGGGGTCTGCCTGATGATCGTGACTCTTGCCCCCGCCGCCCGCGTCGTCGGCTTCGAGGGGGTTGGCCGTCGGCACCACGAGGCTGCCCTCCAACGCACGCTCGCGTGACGCGGAATCCAGCTCGCCGGCGCCGCGGTCGTGGTCAGCGAAGCGCGGACATGTCCCGCTCGCTCAAATGGGACCTCAGGAACTGCAGCAGCAGGGCCGCGACGGTCTCCGGCCGCTCGAGCGCCGGGAGGTGGGCGACGCCCGCGATCGTGACGTGCCGGGCCTCCGGAATCCGCGACGCGAGGTGCTGGAGTTGCGCCGTTGGAGTCGGGAGGTCGTACTCGCCCGACACGCACAGGGTCCTCGAGCGGATGCCGTGCACCTCGCCCGTCACATCGAAGGCGGCGAGCGCGTCGCAGCACAGAGCATACGACTCATCATCCACCTGTCCGAGGCGGGCAAGAGTCGCCGCGGCGACCTCGGGGCTGCGCTCGACGAAGCCGGGAGCGAACCATCGCTCGGCGCTCCCGGCGATGACATCGTCCGTGCCATTCGCGCGGATATGGGCGGCACGCTCCAGCCATCCCTCCGCCGCGCCGATCTTCGCACCGGAGCAGATGACAGCAAGGTTCAGCAGCCGCTCCGGGTGCCGGAGCGCAAGCTCAAGGCCGACCGCGCCCGCAATCGAGATCCCCGCGTAGTGGAACGGGCCACCGCCCGCATCGTCTACGAAGGCAATCACCCCGTCGGCGAGCTCCGCGATGCTGAACCGGTCGCCCGCTGCCGGGCTCAGGGCATGCCCGGGCAGGTCGAACCGCAGCACCCGGTAGTACTCGGCGAGCGCGGGGACGACCCCGTCCCAGAGCGCGCCTGTGGTTCCGAGCGACGATCCGAGGACGATCGTCTGCGGGTCGCCGCCCTCTCCGGTGAACTCCTGGATTGTTCCGCGGATGATGGGCACACTCATGCGACCGTGGTCCCTTCGTCGTGGATCAATCGGCCGTCATCGGGCATCGGGCGGGCACGGGTAATTCTACCGGGAACCGCCCCGTAAGCCCTCTGCACGGGTCCGTCAGCCGGCCCTCTCGCGCGCCTCGCGCAGCCAGCCGACCGCCAGACGAACGCGAACGGCGAGCAGGACCGGAAGGCATCATTCCTCGAGGTTAGGGCGCGGGGCGCCCCGGGGGTATGGCTGAGCCCGCGCGGGTCACGGTGACACCCGCACCGGTGCTCGTGAACACCAGTTCCGCGAGGCTGTCGACGACGAGGTCGGCGTCGAGCTCGTCCCGCGAATGCGTGCCGACCACGCCGATGGTGGCGCACCCTGCCGCACGCCCGGACGCGAGCCCGGCCGGGGCATCCTCGATCACGAGGCAGCGGGCGGGATCGAAGCCGAGTCCCGCGGCGCCCGCGAGGAACGGATGCGGGTGGGGCTTTCCGAACTCGACGTCATCGACCGTGACGACGAGGTCGGGCGCGATGATTCCGGCCGCCCCGATCCGCGCCGCGGCGAGCTCCCGCGTGCAGGAGGTGACAATCGCCTGGCGGTGGGCGTCGATCGCGAGGAGGGTGGCCTCGACGCCCGGCAACACCGTGATCCCGTCGGTGTCGTCGGTTTCGATCTGCTGGATGCGGGCGTACGCCGCCGCGAACTGCTGCTCGCTCACAAGAGAGGCGACGAGATCGCGCGCGGGCTGCCCGTGACCGCCGTCCCGGAACGACTGCTCGACGCCGTACTCGCTGGCCCACTTCAGCCACGAGCGCTCCACCGCCGGGGTCGAGTCGATGAGGGTGCCGTCCATATCGAAGAGAACACCGTCGAAGGCGGTGCCGAGGATGCCGTGGGGAGAGAGAAGAGTCACCCCATAAGTGTGCCAGCCGTGCGCGGCCGCGCTGGATAGGCTGCAACCGACCGCCCAACGCCCGCCAACCGGAGCCACCGTGACCCACTCACATCCCCTGCACGTCGATGTTGAAGCGCAGTGCCTGTGCTGCCGATCGATGCAGCCGTTCCGGTTCGCCTCGCCGACCGACCAGGTCGTCTGCCCGTTCTGCGCGAAGCACCTCGGCTCGGACAAGGCGGAGCGGCGCGACCGGGACCACGTCGAGCTCTGGCTCGACCTCTACACCGAGCTGCAGGATGCCCACGTGAACGCCGTCTCGTCGGCGCAGGTTACTGGCGCCCAGGTCGAGGCTACGCTCTCGGAGCTGCGCGCCGAGGTCGCACAGCTGACGGAGGCGATCGCGACCGATTTCGAGAGCGCCCCCGCCGCCGGCATCCGCGATGCGCTCGGCAGCGAGGTTCTCACGCGGTCCGAACGCCGCACCGAGCTGCTCTACCGCAGGCTCGACCGCCTGATGGCCGCGATCTGGCACATCGACGTTCTTCACCACGATGCCGACGCGCCGGGCCTGTGCGTCTGCGGACGTCCGGTCGCGAGCTGCCCGGAGAGCCGCGCGATCGACGGCGAGCGCCAGGAACTGCGCACCTGGGAGGCCAAGAACCTCCAGCTGCTGCGGGAGGGAGCCAGACACGCCCTGCCCTCCGAGCATCCAGGGGTAGCGGGCGCGTAATCGTCATGCCGAAGCAGAAGGGCCCCGAGCCGGACTCCCGCGGGTGGTTTCGGCCGACCTGGCCGGGGTCACCGGCATCGTCACGAGCCTCTACGGGCTCGTCAGTGGTCGCCGTTCGTGGGCGGGGAGCTCAGCGGAGTTGCTCGCCAGAGAGCGTTCGGGTCACACCCCGAGCTTTAGCTGTACTGCTCAGGGACGCTGGCGCCAGAGGCTGGGCCTGGGACGGCGCACATGAGAAAATCGGTGCGGATCCACCCGTGAGGAGCCACCGTGAGCCCGACCGATCCGGCCATCGATCCGGCTATCGACCCCGCCGCCGAACCGAGCGGGGCCGGGTGCGCCGAGTGCCTGGCCGGCTCGATTCCCGGCTGGTGGGTTCACCTGCGGCGGTGCGCGACCTGTGGGCACATCGGATGCTGCGACACGTCGCCCTCCCGGCACGCCAGCAGCCACGCGGCGATCGCGGGGCATCCGGTGCTCAGGTCATTCGAGCCTGGCGAGAGCTGGTTCTACAACGTGCTGACCGAGAAGTACTTCGTCGGCCCCACCCTCGCCGACCCCCAGTCTCGGCCTTCCGACCAGCCCGTGCCGGCGCCGGCCGACAAGGTTCCCGAGAACTGGAGGGATTACATCCACCCGGGCTGAGGCAACGTTTCAGCCACCAACGTGGATCCCGGGGCGCCGGGCAGGATCCTTCTCGGCCTCTCGAAGGATCTCCCGCACGAGCGGTGCGGTGTCGCCCCGACCCAACAGCAGGTAGCGGAACATATAGGCGATGGGGTGGCCCTCTGCCCACTCGAAGTGGCACTGCGGGCGCACTCCGGTCGCATCGCGGAGAGCCAGAAGGATCCCCGCAATCGCGTTCGGGACTGCAGAGCTTTGGACCTGGAGGATATGGTAGCCGTAGTTGGTGTGGCCCCGCACGTTAAGGGTCTCGCTGAACGAGGATGGATCGACGATGTCGACCTCGAGGAACAGGATCGTTGCGCTGGCAGGCACGGGATTCATCGCCCGCTGCGTCGCATCCTTCTCCGTATATTCGGCCTGGTCCCCCTTGTCACGACGATTAGCGATGACATTGAGCTCGCCATCCTGTGCGAGCACCTCGGCAATGATGCGGCGTGCACCGGCATCGAATGTCACCGTGTCGACCCGGAGCTCGGTGGCGCGGTAGACGCGGGAGATGACGGACACCGCGACGATCCCGCCGATGAACAACCCCGAGATCGCGATCCCGTCCGGTTTCTCAATGATGTTCTCAATGAGGGCATAGAGCAGGACGAGGGTAAGGATGCCGAAGCCGATCCGAGCCGCGCGCTGCCTCTTGCGGATTGCGGAGATTGTCACGGCGACCGATGCGGACACCATCATTGCGAGGATCCCTGTTGCGTAAGCACCCGCCTGGGCGTTCACGTCTGCCGCGAAGGCGATCGTGATGATGACACTCAAACCGGTGTAGACGAGTACGACCGGCCTGACCGCTCTGCTCCACTCAGGCGCCATGCCGTAGGAGGGGAGGTAGCGGGGCACGATGTTGATGAGTCCCGCCATTGCGGATGCGCCGGCGAACCAGAGGATGAGCACGCTGCTGATGTCGTAGACGGTTCCGAATGTCTCGCCGAGGTACTCGTGGGCGAGGTAGGCGAGCGCGCGGCCGTTGGCCTCGCCGCCCTCCTCGAACTCCTCGGCGGGGATGAGGACGGTCGTGACGAAGGTTGTCGCGATCAGGTACACACTCATGATCAGCGCCGCCGTGGTCAACAGCTTTCGCGTGTTGCGCACCCTCGAGGCGAGCACCTGAAACTCCGTGAAGCCCTCCGACTTGACCAGCGGCATCATGCTGACGCCCGTCTCGAATCCCGAGAGTCCGAGCACGAGCAGGGGGAAGGCGAGCACCGCGGTCCTCGCGACGTCACTGGCGCTGCCACTGGCGGCGACACGGCTCAGCCAGTCGTCGAAGGTGCCCGGGTCGGCGACGATGGCCGCGACCGCGACGGCCACCACGACGGCGTTGAGGACGAGGAAGATGACGACCAGTGGGATCGCCACGTTCACGGCCTCGTTGAATCCGAGCAGGAACACCCCGCCGAGGATGAGCAGCAGCACGATCGTCACGGTGACCGCCTGACCCTCGAGGAACGCGGGGGCGCGCGGGTTCTCGATCACGTGAACCGTCGCGTCGGCGCTCGACAGGGTGATGGTGATGATCCACGACGTCACCACGAACCCGAGCAGCACGAGCACGAAGATCTTGCCGCGCCAGAAGGGCAGCAGCTTCTCGAGCATCGCCACCGACCCCTGCCCGTGCGGGCTCTCCTTGGCCACCCGGCGGTACATCGGAAGCATGCCGCCGAGGGTCAGGATGACGATGAGCAGTGTCGCGATAGGCGAGAGCGCCCCTGCTGCGAGCACCGCGATCGCCGGCAGGTAGGAGAGGGTGGAGAAATAGTCGACGCCAGTCAGCGCGGTCACCTTCCACCAGGCATGGCTCTCCCCCTTCCCGCCGACCGACTCGGGGCCGGCGGGGGCAACACGCTTCGCCAATAGCCATCGAGAAAGTCGATTCCCGGAGTTGGGGTCCCTGGTGTCGAAAACTATCCGCTCGGGGACCATGCTGCCTGCCACTGATTCGGTCACGAGCGTTGACACTACTCTCGAATCGGGAGCGTGCCCGTATTACCGGGCGACCAGTGTTCGCCAGGTGGCTCCGAAGTCGCTGCTCACGCTGACGCCCCGATCGTCGGCGACGACGAGCACCGATGTCGGCGCCGCGGCGAAGGTCATTGCCTCGACCTCACCCGCCGTCGATCCGCTCTGCCGCCACGTCCCCCCGCTGCGCACCCACACGTTTCCGGTCAGATCGATACCGACGAGCCCGGCATCGGCCCCATACACAGCCTCGAAAAGGTATACCGGCGGCGCGCCCTCGACGAAAGCGAACGTGGCGCCACGATCGCCGCTGACCATGAGGCCGTCCTCGGTCGTCGCGTAGACGGTGTCCGCGGAACCGGCATCCACCGTCAGATCCCGGGCAATCAGGGTCGCTCCGAGACTCCAGGTCGTGCCCGAATCGCCGCTCGCCATGACGACGCCGTCTGCAGCGCGGTAGCCATAGAAGTTCAGCTCGCCGTCCGCCGCAGGCGCAACAGCGATGTCATGGAAGTCGACCTCTCCACTCAGCGAGACGTTCTGCCAGGTCTGCGCGGTGTCGGTGCTGGTGATCAGGCCGAGGTTCGCCGGCGAGGTGTCGAGGTCGCGAGGATCGGGGTGCCCCGAGAAGGATATCTGGCCATCGAGCATGGCGAAGGCCATGGGATCAAGGTCGCGACCGGCGATCGGGCCCGCGAACTGCTCCCAACCGATTGTCTCGTCGGAGCCCGAGACCGGCACCTCATAGACGCCGCCGTGGGCGGCGAGGTAGATCGTGCCGGTGACGGAGTCGACCCCGAGCCCGTGAACGTGCCCGATGCCGCCGGTCGGATCGACCGCTGCGGGACGCCCGGCGTCGCCCCAAGGTCAGCGGCGCAGCCGGATGCAGCCATCGCAGCGGCGGCCACGAGCGCCAGCACAGCGACGGCTCGCCGCGCGGATCGTGATACGGATGCGGATGCGGATGCGGATGCGGGGAGCACGCAGCTCCTTGTCGGTGCGGAGTGCGGCGGTCGGCATAGGTGTTCTCGCCGGATGTCAGCGCAGGCGAGCCGACTGGCAATGACGGCCTGGCCTCACGGCATGACGACGACCTTGCCGAGCGCGCGCCCCTCGCCGACGTGAGCGAGCGCCTCCGGCACCTGATCGAGCGTGAAGGTGCGGTCGATGTGGATGCGGAGGTCGCCCGCGAGGCACCGCGTCGCAACAGGCTCGAACTGCGAAGGACCCTGGCGGACCGCGAGGACGCCCATCCGGCGCCCGGTGAGCAGTCCGAGCGCGGCGCCGACCGCCGCGACCCCCAGCAGGGTCGGCACGGCGCCGCCGACGCACCGGTAGCGGCCGCCGGGAGCGAGCGCGCGCCGGTAAGCGAACACCGACCGGCTGGCAACGAGATCGAGCACGAGGTCGAATGGTCCGAGCCGGGTGAAGTCCGAGACTCGATAGTCGACCACTTCGTCGGCGCCCAGGGAACGCAGGTAGTCGAGCTTGCCGGCGTTGTCGACGCCGGTCACGTGCGCCGCGGCGAGCGCGGCGAGCTGGATCGCGAAGGTGCCCGCCCCGCCGCCGGCGCCGTTGATCAGCACCCGCTGCCCGGGGCGTGCGCTGGCGGTGCCCTGGAGTGCGATCGAACCCGCCTGAGGCACCGTGGAGGCCTCGGCGAACGTCAATCCCTCGGGCTTGAGCGCAAGCATCGCCTCCGGCGCGACGGCGAACTCGGCGAATCCGCCCAGGAGGCCCAGATTGTCGCCATAGACGTCGTCACCGACGCGGAACCGGGTGACGCCCGCGCCGACCGCCGCGACACGTCCGGCGATGTCGGAGCCGAGAACGCGGCGCGCCGGCGCGCGCAGTCCGCCGATCCGGGCGTACAGCGGCGACCCGCGCAGTCCCTCCCAGTCCGAGAGGTTGACGGATGTCGCGGCGACCTCGACCAGCACCTGCGTCGGGCCCGGCGCCGGCACGGGAATCTCTTCGACCCTCAGCACGTCGGGCGGGCCGTACCGGTCGTAGACGACGGCCCTCATGCCGGACGACCGGTGGCCGCGCGACGCGGAGAGCTGGACATGCGAGCCAGTGTAGGCGGGAGGGGGCTCCACGGCGACGGGCGGGCTGCCGAAGCAAGCACGGCGCGCAAGCGGATGGACCTGGTCGCGTGGTTCAGACGCGCAGGCGGATCCCCGACGACTCCAATTCGAGCGCGGCGAGCTTTCGCATGACGGCGCCGTCCCCGCGACGCCACGCGCCCATCGCGTCGACGTTGACCTTCGCGATAGTCGTGACCTTTTGATTGGTGAGAGCGCGCAGGGCCAGTAGATCGATGCCGGCACCGGCGCGGACAAGGGCTTTCGCACGGCCGGCCCGGCGAACGAAACGGGCTCGAGGTACGAGCCAGAGCACCAGGATCATGACGATCGGCAGCGCGGCAATCCCCACGCCGAGCGTGAGCGCGAGCTGCTGAATCAGCTCCTGCTGACTCTGGCCGGCTTCCTCGAGCGCACCACCCGCACCACTCGCACTGTCGAAGGGCACGCCGACCGTCGACCCGATGAACGGGACGCCCTCGAGGTTGTCCCCCACCTCGGTCATGGCCACGCGAAAGCCCGCTCCCGCGTCTTCCATCTGCTTGCCGTAGGTGGCCAACTCGGTGATGAGCCTGTGGATCGTTACTCCGAGCCAAACCCATCCCGTGATGAACGCGAGAGAGATAACGTCGGCGAAGACCTGCCGCGCTCTGCGCGGCCCGAAGTCTGAGTACAGTTTCATGGCCTCACCCTTGCACGCAGCGAGCATAATTCTGGTCAACGAACGGCGCGACCGTAACGGCCGCTGTGGACGACGACCGCGAAACGACGAAGGCCGACCCGGATCTTCTCCGAATCGGCCTTCACTGTTCGTAGTGGTGCGCGAGGGGGGACTTGAACCCCCATGCCCTCTCGGGCACACGGACCTGAACCGTGCGCGTCTGCCAATTTCGCCACTCGCGCAGACTCAGCGAGATTATCACAGCGCGAAGCCCGTCCGCGGCGCTGGGCGGCCCGTCCCACCGTTCCGCTGCGTCATCGTGCCGCAATCACCACTGCAGAGGTACCGGCTAACATACGAGAAGTCACGAATTGACTGGAACGAGGATCCCGTGGGCCTGTTAGACAACTTCGAGCGAGGACTCGAGCGCGCCGTCAACGGCGTGTTCGCGAAGACGTTCAAGAGTGGTCTCGCTCCGATCGAGATCACGAGCGCACTGCGCCGGGAGCTCGACACGAAGGCCGCCGTCGTCTCGCGTGAGCGCATTCTCGTGCCCAACAAGTTCGTCGTCCGCCTCGGGCGCACCGATTACCAGCGAATGACCGCGATCGGCCCGACGCTCATCGACGAGCTCACCCAACTCGTGCAGAATCACGCGACGGCGCAGGGGTACCAGTTCGCCGGCGGCATCTCCATCCGCCTCACCGAAGACACCGGCCTGAGCGAGGGGATGATCCGTGTGGACTCCCAGAATGCCAAGGGCGAGGTCTCCTGGACCCCGGTGCTCGATGTTGCGGGCAAGCGATATCCAATCGTGAAGTCGCGCACCATCATCGGCCGCGGACACGACGCCGACATCACGGTCGACGACACCGGAATCTCCCGCAAGCACGTGGAGGTCCTGTGGGATGGCAAGCGGGCACAGGTCAATGACCTCGGCTCGACAAACGGCTCCCAACTCAACGGCGAACCTGTCTCGAAGGCACCGCTGGCACCCGAATCAGTGATCCAGATCGGTCGAACCCGTATTGTTTTCCGAGTGCTTGCCCAATCCTCCGACGTCGACCAGCGCGGCGACCGCGATCGAGGCACCCAGAAGTGAGTGATCTGACACTCCTCATTCTGAGGCTTGCCTTCCTGCTTGTGCTCTGGGGCTTCGTCTTCGCGGTCGTCTACGCCCTGCGGACCGACCTGTTTGGCCAGCGAGTGCGTCGCCAGAGTGTGCCGGATGCCGTCGCTGTCGCCCCGTCCGCGCCGCCATCAGTCGCCCCCGTGCAGAGGCCGCCGACGCCCGCGAACTCGCTTCCCCACAGCACGGCACCACCGGCAACCTCGACCTCCGCGAACCGCCTCGTCATCACGTCCGGCCCGCGCTCCGGAGTCGAGATGCCGCTCAGCAACCAGCCGCTCACGATCGGGCGGTCGAGCGAGAGCGGCCTCGTGATCAGGGACGACTACACCTCGACCCACCACGCCAGGCTCATGCTTCTCAACGACTCCTGGGTCATCCAGGACCTCGATTCGACGAACGGAACCTTCCTCGCCGGGTCGCGGGTCGTCGTCCCCACCCAAATTCCCTTGAACACCCCGGTCAAGATCGGCACAACCAGCTTCGAACTCCGGCGGTAGCCCCGTGGCGTCTGGTGGCAAGAGCACGGCGGTTTCCCATGTCGGAAAGATCCGGGCGAACAACCAGGACTCCGGGTACGCCGGGGCCCACCTGTTCGTGGTTGCCGACGGCATGGGCGGCCACGCGGGCGGCGACGTCGCCTCGGCGATGGCCATCAAGCGCATCACCGAGACGGACAAGCCATATGCCTCGGCGACGGACGCCCAATTCGCCCTGCAGTCCGCGCTGCTCGCCGCCAACTCCCTGCTGGCCGACACCGTGTTCGAGCACCAGGAGCTCACCGGCATGGGCACCACCGTCAGCGCCATGCTGCGGGTCGGCAACGACATCGCGATTGCCCACATCGGCGATTCCCGCATCTACCTGCTCCGCGACGGCCAGCTGACCCAGATCACCGCTGACCACACCTTCGTGCAGCGCCTCGTCGACTCGGGCCGCATCACGCCCGAGGAGGCGGCAGTGCACCCGCGCCGCTCGGTTCTCATGCGGGTACTCGGCGACGTCGATGCATCGCCGGAGATTGACACGACCGTGCATGACCTCCGTGCGGGCGACCGCTGGCTGCTCTGCTCCGACGGCCTCAGCGGCTATGTCACCGACGACAAGATGCTCGCGGTGCTGACCTCGATGCCGGATGCCGACGAGGCCGCCCATCGGCTCGTCAAGGAGAGCCTCGACCAGGGCGCGCCCGACAACGTCACCGTGGTGCTCGTCGACATCGACGAGTCGGGCGACTCCGGCAGCAACCCGCCGATGACCGTTGGGTCCGCGGCGGCGCCGCTGTCGTTCGAGCCCGAGCCGGCGCGTCGGCCGATGCGGCTCCCGACCCTCCTGCTGCACCCGCTGCGGGCGACCCCGCCCGCGGACGAGCACTTCGAGCCGGAGTCGGAGGAGTACCTCGACGAGCTCATCCTCGAAGACCGACGACGCGCCCGCAACCGCCGAATCGGCTGGCTCGTCACGATCAGCCTCGCGGCCATCGCCATTATCGTGGCACTCGTGCTCGCCTACCAGTGGACCCAGACGCGCTTCTTTGTCGGCGCGGACGGCGACCGGGTCGCGATCTTCCAAGGCGTCCAGGCCGACGTCGGCCCGATCTCACTCTCAACTGTCTACGAGGAGACCGACATCAGGCTCGGCAACCTGCCGAACTATACCCAGAAGACCGTCCGGCAGACCATCAACGCCGACTCCCTCGGCGACGCGCGGGACATCATCGAACGGCTGGTCAATGTCAGCGACTAACCAGGGGCCGACGGGCGGACGCGTCGCGGAGGCCGGCCAGAGGACCACCCTGACCGACACGATCCGCATCCGGCTGCGCGAGCCTGCGAGGCTGCGCAACCTCGAGTTGCTGATGCTCGTGTTCGCGCTCTCCATCAACGCCGCCGCGATCCTGCTCGTGCAGCTCGGCGCCCTCGGCGAGGTGCGCAAAGAGGTGTTCACCTACTCGGCCGCACTGGCTGTTCTCGCCCTTGCGATGCACGTGACACTGCGCATCGTCGCCTCCCAGGCCGACCCGTTCATCCTCCCTATCGCGACCATTCTCAACGGCGTCGGGATCGCGATGATCTATCGGCTCGACCTCGCCGGCGGCCGTGAGGGCTGGGCGGCATCCGGCATCCGGCAGATGGCCTGGACCGCGATCGCGATGCTCGCCGCGTTCGTGGTGCTCGTCGTCATCCGCAATCACCGAGTGCTGCAGCGCTACCGCTACATCGCAATGTTCGTCGGCGTTGCGCTGCTCCTGCTTCCCCTCGTGCCCGGCCTCGGCCGTGAGATCAACGGCTCGCAGGTGTGGATCGGCATCGGACCGCAGCGCGAGGACGGCAGCGTACCGCTCTCCTTCCAGCCGGGCGAACTCGCGAAAATCGCACTCGCGGTGTTCTTCGCCGGGTACCTCGTCACGGCACGGGACAGCCTCTCCCTCGTGGGCAAGAAGTTCCTCGGCATGCGCTTTCCCCGCGTGCGCGACCTCGGCCCGATCCTCATTATCTGGGTCGCCGCGATGGGCGTCCTCGTGCTGCAACGCGACCTCGGCACCTCGCTGCTCTATTTCGGCCTGTTCCTCATCATGATCTACGTCGCGACCGGTCGTGTCAGCTGGGTCATTCTCGGCATGACCCTGTTCATCGGCGGGGCCGTCGCCGCAAGCCAGCTCCTCGGGTACGTGAACAGCCGCTTCAATGGCTGGCTCGACGCCTTCAACAACGACATCTACGAGCAGGTCGGCGGCAGTTACCAGCTTGTTCAGGGCCTGTTCGGGATCGCGGATGGCGGGCTCGTCGGCACCGGGCTCGGGCAGGGCAGCCCAGACATCATCCCGTTCGCCGAGAGCGACTTCATCATTGCGAGCCTCGGCGAGGAACTCGGCCTCGCCGGGCTGTTCGCCCTGCTCGCGCTGTTCCTCCTCTTCGTCTCGCGGGGCTTCCGGATCGGCTTCGCCGGACAGGATGATTTCGGACGACTGCTCGGCATCGGCCTCGCCTTCGTGCTCGCGCTGCAGGTATTCATCGTGATCGGTGGCATCACGCGGGTCATCCCTCTCACCGGCCTCACCACCCCGTTCATGGCCGCGGGCGGATCCTCGCTCGTCGCCAACTGGATCATTGCCGCGCTTCTGCTGCGACTGTCCGACACCGTGCGCAACCAACCCAGATTGGTGGTGGACGCGTGAATAAAGAACTCAAGCGAGTGAGCGCGATCGTGCTCATCATGTTCCTGACCCTGTTTGCCTCCACCACCGTCATTGCGGTCTTCCAGACCGACAACCTCCGGGTTGACCCCCGCAACACCCGCACGCTCTACGCGAGCTACTCGGCCGAACGCGGGCCCATTCTCGTCGACGGCGGCGCCGTTGCGGAGTCGACCCCGGTCGATGACCAGTACAAGTTCCTGCGCACCTACAGCAACCCCGATCTCTACTCCGCCGTCACCGGCTACTTCACCCTCAACCAGGGCAACTCCGGCGTCGAAGGCGCTCTCAACGACTATCTGAGCGGCACCGCCAACGCCCAGTTCATCGATCAGCTCAATTCGATCATCACCGGCCAGAACCCGAAGGGCGCATCTGTCGAGCTGAGCATCGACCCCGTCGCCCAGCAGGCGGCTTGGGATGCCCTCGGCGACAACTCCGGGTCGGTCGTCGCGGTGAACCCGAAGACCGGAGCGATCATCGCAATGGTGTCGAAGCCCGCCTTCGACCCGAACCTGATGGCCATTCACGACACAACCGCCGTGATCGACAACTACAACGCGCTGCTGAACGCCCCGGAGCGACCACTGCTCAACCGTGCGATCGCCGGCGACCTCTATGCTCCGGGCTCCGTCTTCAAGCTCGTCACCGCCGCCGCCGCGATCGACAGCGGGCAATTCACCCCCGAAAGCGAATTCCCGAACCCGCCCACCCTCCAGCTGCCACAGTCATCGAACACCATTAGCAACGCTGCCGACGGCAATTGCGGCGGCGCCGAGAACGTCGACCTCGCGACCGCGCTCAGGCTGAGCTGCAATATTCCGTTTGCGCAGCTCGGTGCCGCCCTCGGCGAGGACACGATCTCGCAGTATGCCGAAGCCTTCGGCTTCGAGCAGCCCCTCACAATCCCGCAGGACGTCACGCCGAGCGTGTTCCCGAAGACCGAGAGCGAGGCAGAGCTGATGCTCGCCTCCTTCGGCCAGGCCAGCGTGAGGGTGACGCCGCTTCAGATCGCGATGGTCTCCGCTGCCATTGCCAACGGGGGCCGGCTCATGGAACCGACGCTCGTCGAATCAATCAAGGCCCCGGACCTCACGGTCCTCCAGCCGCCGCAGGAGGTCGTGCTCAACACGCCCATCTCCGAGGCCACCGCAGCCACGCTCACCCAGCTGATGGTCGCCAACGTGAACAACGGGGCGGCGAGCAATGCAAGAATAAACGGAGTCGATGTGGCTGGTAAAACCGGAACAGCAGAGAACGACGGGGCCGAAAACACCCTGTGGTTCACCGGATTCGCCCCCGCCGAAGACCCGGAGATTGCAGTGGCTGTCGTTGTCGAAAACGGCCAGGGGTTCGGCAACGCGGTGGCAGCCCCAATTGCAAGGAAGGTCATAGAGGCGGTGCTGAGCAAATGAGACCAACAAGTGGCCTCACCTTCGGTGGTCGATACCAGTTGTCGAGCCGTGTCGCCATCGGCGGCATGGGCGAGGTCTGGCAGGCAACGGACCTCGTAATCGGACGCACGGTGGCGATCAAGATCCTCAAGGATGAGTACCTGGGCGATCCGGGCTTCCTGGAGCGGTTCCGCGCCGAGGCCAGGCACGCCGCCCTCGTGAACCATGAGGGCATCGCGAACGTGTTCGACTACGGCGAGGAAGAGGGCAGCGCGTACCTCGTCATGGAACTCGTTCCCGGTGAGGCTCTCTCCACGATTCTCGAGCGCGAGAGGGTGCTGTCGACCGATCGCGTTCTCGACATCGTCGCCCAGACCGCCTCGGCGCTCCATGCCGCCCACGCCGCCGGCCTCGTTCACCGAGACATCAAGCCGGGAAACCTGCTCATCACGCCCGACGGCCGGGTCAAGATCACCGACTTCGGCATTGCCAGGATCGCCGACCAGGTGCCGCTCACCGCCACCGGGCAGGTCATGGGCACGGTGCAGTACCTGTCGCCCGAACAGGCGAGCGGGCACTCCGCATCGCCGACCACCGACATCTACTCGCTCGGCATCGTGGCCTACGAGTCCCTCGCCGGCCGCCGACCGTTCACCGGCGAGTCGCAGGTCGCGATCGCGATGGCCCAGATCAATGAGACACCGCCCGATCTTCCGGTCACGGTGTCCGAGCCGGTACGCAACCTCGTCTACTCCTGTATCGCGAAAAAGCCGAGCGACCGTCCAACCTCGGCCGAACACCTCGCCAGGGCTGCGCGATCTCTCCGGCGAGGCGATGTGAACCAAGCGGCTGCCGCCGTTCCGGCGATCATCGCCGGCGGGGTGGCTGCCGCGGCGATGGCTCCCGCCGGGCGCAACGCGGACGGCACCCAGTCGACCCAGATCCTCGCTGCCCCGGTGACGGCCTCCCCTCCCACCGGCCCGATCGAGTCGAAGGCCCGCAATCCGTGGACCTGGCCGCTCATCGCGCTGCTCGGAGTGGTCGCGCTGGCGATCGTCGGGATACTCATCGCCCTCCTGCTGTCCGACGACTCCACGCCCGTAGCATCCGCAAGCCCCTCGCCGAGCGCGAGCCCATCACCGTCACCGTCACCGTCACCCACGCCCTCACCGACGCCGTCGCCCACCGAAAGCGACACCGTCAACATCGACCCGGCCGAATTCATCGGGGCGAGCGAGGCGGACGCGACCGCCCGTCTTCGCGAGCTCGGTCTCGAGGTCACCGTCGTCACCGGCAACGCCGCGAACTCGCCCGAGCAGGTGTCGACGGTCTACGCGATCAGCCCGCGCGGCAATGTGCGCAAGGGAACGCTTGTCACCCTCGACGTCTACGGCGATGTCGCGGCGCCCGCCAAGCCGGCGACGCCGACCGCACCAGCTGGCCCCTACGCCCCGGGCGACGAGATCACGGTCACCATTCCGTCATACGCCGGGTGCGCCTCCGGCACCCAACTCACCGCCTTCCGTGCAAACGTGGAGGGCGGGAGCTTCACTCCGGCCAACCCACTTCCCCCCTCCACAACGTCGATCACCGTCACCCTCACCGACAACGAGTCCGGCTCAACGAGCGTCAGCTATCTGGCCGAGTGCTCCGGGATCCAGTCGGCGCCCTCAGACCCACTGGTCCTGGAACACGAGACGGCCGCGGGGTAACCATGGTGAACACCTACCCCGGCAGCACCAGCGGCCCCGGATCCCCGCGCACCGGCGACGAATCGGCGGACGACGCGCCCCGCGTGCTCGCCGGGCGCTACCAGGTCGGGAATCTCATTGGGCGTGGGGGCATGGCGGACGTGCACGTCGGCATCGACAACCGGCTCGGTCGGCGTGTGGCGATCAAGCTGCTCAAGCCCGACCTCGCGACCGACCCCAAGTTCCGGCTGCTGTTCCGTGAAGAGGCGCAGAAGGCCGCGCGAATGGCGCATCCGACGATCGTGCGGGTCTTCGACGCGGGCGAGGAGACCTCGACCGACTCGAGCGGCACCGAGCACCAGGTGCCGTACATCGTCATGGAGTACGTCGACGGGCGCCTGCTGAAGGACATCATCGCAGAGGGGCCCCTCGAGCCGAGCGAGGCCGTGCGGATCATCTCCCAGGTACTCACGGCGCTCGAGTACAGCCACCGCGCGCTCCTCGTGCACCGCGACATCAAGCCGGGCAACATCATGATCACCCAGAACGGCCAGGTGAAGGTGATGGACTTCGGCATCGCCCGGGCCGTCTCCGACAACTCCGCCACGGTCGCCGAGACCGGGGCCGTGCTCGGCACGGCGCAGTACTTCTCGCCAGAGCAGGCGCGCGGCGAAACCGTCGACGCCCGCACCGACCTGTACTCAACCGGCGTCATCCTCTTCGAACTGCTCACGGGACGCGCGCCGTTCCGCGGCGATCGGGCGGCCGCGGTCGCCTACCAGCACATCAGCGAACCTGCCGCGGCGCCGTCCAGTCTCAACCCGAAGGTGTCGCCGGCGCTCGACTCCGTCGTGCTGCACGCGCTCAACAAGGACAAGTTCAACCGGTACCAGACCGCGTCGGAGTTCCGTGCGGATGTCGAGGCTGCCGGCGCGGGCCAGGTTCCGCACCGCAGGCTGCCCGCGGTCTCCGACGTGAACGCCACGCTCTTTGGCGCGAGCCCCGTCACGGGGCCCGAGGCAACTCTCCGGCACCTCTCGGCGCACGACGACGAACGGGTGGTGCGCACCCAGTCGCGTCCGCCCGTCGCTTGGATCTGGGCGGGCGTCACCCTCATGGCGGCAATCCTCATTGCGGTCGTGCTCTGGGTGGCCAACCTGCCCGACAGCCCGAGGGATCTCGGCACCAATCTCTCCGTCTCGGTGCCGAACATCGTCGGCGCGACCTACGAGGACGGCGCAGAGACACTCACGAGCGTCGACCTCGTCGCCACGCCGATCGGACAGGCGAGCGACTCCGTTCCTGAGGGCACGATCATCAGCACCGACCCGCCAGCCGGCCAGAAGGTCGAGCTGAAGTTCGTGGTTCGGGTCTACGTGTCGCTGGGCAAAAACCCGACGACCGTCCCGCGGCTCGAACAGCTGTCAGAAGAGGCAGCAAAGGCGGCGATCGACGCACGCAACCTCACCTACGGCATCACCACCCCCGAGTACTCCGTCTCAGTTCCGGCCGGCACCGTCATCTCGAGCACCCCTGCGTCCGGGGCGGATGTGCGCGAGGGCGACACCGTGGACCTCGTCGTGAGCAACGGGCTTGTCGAGGTTCCCATGGTGGTCGGGCAACCGATCAACACCGCCAATACGACTCTCAGTGCGCTTGGGCTATCCATCGAGGCGAGGCCCGACTACTCGTGCTCCGGCGGGGCTGTGACCGCACAGGATCTGCCCTCCGGCGACCACCCGCAGGGGTCGCCGATCATGATTCTGTACTGCGCCGGCTAGACCATCCCCGCCGCCGGACAGACAGTCCGGTGGGGGCATTCAGTCCAGGGTGACGAGGGGTGTGAGCCCGACCGCGGCCTGCTGGGCCGACGTGAGGCCGGCGACGGCGAGCCAGTTGGCGAGCATGAGGTAGCCGCCCTCGGTAAGCACGGACTCCGGGTGAAACTGTACGCCGAAGATCGGCGCTCTCTCGTGGCGCAGGCCCATTATTACGCCGCCGTCGGTGCGCGAGGTCACGACGATCTCGCTCGGCACCGTCGAGTCGACGACCGCGAGCGAGTGGTAGCGCGTGGCGCGAAACGGCTGCGGCACCCCCGCGTAGAAGTCGCTGCCGTCATGGGTGATCAGCGACGTCTTGCCATGCATGAGCTCGTCGGCATGGGTGACGGTAGCGCCGACCGCCTCGGCGATCGCCTGGTGCCCGAGGCACACTCCGAGCAGCGGCTGCCCGGACTCAAGCGCCGCGGTCACGACCGGCACCGAAACGCCCGCGGCGGCAGGGGTCCCAGGCCCGGGCGAGAGCAGCACCGCGTCGTAGTCGCGAATGACCGACGCCACGTCCGCGACCGCGAACGCGTCGTTGCGCACCACTGTCGTCTCCGCGCCCAGCTGTAGCAAGTACCCGTTGAGCGTGTAGACGAAGCTGTCGTAGTTGTCGATCACGAGCACTTTTGTCATTGCTCAACCGTAACGTCTGTCACATTGATGAACGTATTCAGCCAAGGAAAGACGGCGAAGACACAGACGGCCAGCACGAGCGCAACGAGGACAACGAGAAGCAGCACCCGCACCCACACGGGCCCCGGCAGCACGGACCACAAGGCGGCGTACATCACGCACCCGCCAGATTCAGGTTCGCGAGCTCCTCGGGAGGTCCGGCGGATCCTGGCTGCCACTCCTCGAAGACGCCGTAAGCGATGATGCGCTCAGCGGCCGAGAGCATCGGGTTGCAGCTCGTGAGGGTGATGATGCGGTCGTTGGCGGCCATCCCGGGAGCATGGGGAACCGGCTCGAGCACCTCGATCGCCGACGGCAGCACATACTCCAGAGACCGGAAGACGTAGGTGTACCAGCCATCCGAAGTCTGCACGTAGATGCGATCGCCGACGGTGAGCTCCGCAATACGGTTGAACGGCGCACCGTAGGTCGTGCGGTGGGCCGCGACCGCGAAGTTGCCCACCTCGCCCGGCATCTGCGTGCCAGGGTAGTGGCCGACGCCAGTGCGGAGAACATTGCTCGCACTCACTCCCTCGGCGACAGTCCGCACGTAATCGTCACCGAACCGCGGAATGTAGATGTTCGCGAAGGCCACCGTCTCGGCGGATGCCGGGCTTACGACGGGCTCCCCGAAGTTGGAGTCGGGGTCGAGGGGGGCGGCCGGAGGCGCCGCCGACCCGAGCTCACGGCTAAACGCGATCGCGTCGTCCCGCTGCTCGTTGCCGACAACGATGTCGTTGAGCCAGAGCTGCCAGCCGAGGAAGAGGAAGACAAACACACCTGCCGTGATGAGGATCTCCCCGATCACCCCAACGATGCTGATTCGGGCGCGCCCTGAGGGCAAATCAGGGCGCCGTGTCATGAACACAACTCTAAGCGACGGCCGCGGCGTCTATCCCGGGGAGTTCGGTCATCGGCGCGGAAGGAGTGCTCTCCCGGCCATTCGCGCTAGAATTCCGAAATGGCCCGATCGAACGAACGCGCGAAGCCCGTTGTTGCGACGAACGACAAGAACGGCGGCCGCGGCCCCGACTCCGAAAAACGTGGCGGCGACGACGCACCCAACCCGGTGTGGTTCAAGCCGATCATGTTCGGCCTGATGCTCATCGGGCTCGCGTGGATCATCGTGTTCTACGTCAGCGGTACGACCCTGCCGATCCAGGCGCTCGGCGACGGGAACATCCTCGTCGGCTTCGGAATCCTGTTCTTGGGATTCCTCATGACGACGCGCTGGCGTTGATCTTCCGGGGGCCGGTCCCCCGTTAGGCCGACAATTACATCCCTGTAATTATCCCCATTGTGGATAAGCCTGTGGATAACTCAGGCGAAAGTTGCCCGGTCAGGCGAGGAATGCCGTCGTGAATCCCACATAGCTGAGCACAGTGAGGCCCGCTGCGATCGCCGCCAGAAACAGCAGTTGACGGTTCTTCTGCCGCGCGAGGCGCGTGCGCATGTAGACGAAGGCAACGAGCGCCCCGACGACGAGACCGCCGACGTGCGCCTGCCAGGAGATGCCCGGCACAAGAAAGCCGATCGACAGGTTGATCACGATCAGCACGACGAGTTGACCGCTGTTGCCGCCGAGACCGCGCTGGATCACGAAGAAGGCGCCGAAGAGCCCGAAGATCGCGCCCGACGCGCCGAGCACACCGCCGGCGGGATTGAGCAGCAGAACGGCGAGCGAGCCGCCGAGGCCGCTCAGCAAGTAGAGGGCGAGGAAGCGCCATCTGCCGATCATCGGCTCGAGGATCCGCCCGAAGATGAAGAGCGAAAACATGTTGAACAGGATGTGCAGGAACGAACTCGTGGAGTGGACGAACAATGACGTGATCATCGTCCACGGCTCGCGCGCCGTGAACACCGGAAAATAGGTCAGGTACCTCGAGACGAGCCCGCCGCTGACGAGTTGCAGCACGAAGACCAGTGCCGTCACACTGATGATCGAGTAGGTGACGGCAGGTGAGCCGGGCGCCGCAATGCGCCCCACTGACGTGGCAAGCCTCGACTTGGTGCGCGGCACCCGGGCCCGACCCTCGCGGATACACTCCGGGCAGTGGAAGCCGACCGGAGCCTGCGTCTGGCACGCGGGGCAGATCGTGCGCCCGCACCGCTGGCAGAGAATGTAGCTCTCGCGGTCGGGATGCCGGTAGCAGTGGTTCTGCGGGTCGGGCTGGGCGCCGCTCATCCGGGGGTTACGACGGCTCAGACAGCGTCGACGGTGACGCTTTCGAGGACGACATCCTCGACAGGGCGGTCACGGGCATCCTTCTTCACGGCCTCGATCTTCTTGACAACCTCGCGGGATTCCTCGTCGGCGACCTCCCCGAAAATGGTGTGCTTCCCCTGCAGCCACGTGGTCGGCACGGTCGTGATGAAGAACTGCGATCCGTTCGTCCCGCGGCCGCCCTGCTTGCCGGCGTTCGCCATGGCGAGGAGGTACGGCTTGGTGAAGTCGAGCTCGGGGTGGATCTCGTCGTCGAACTGGTAGCCGGGTCCGCCGGTTCCCTGGCCGAGCGGGTCGCCGCCCTGGATCATGAAGTTGTCGATGATGCGGTGGAAGACGACACCGTCGTACAGCTTGTCGTGAGAGACCTTGCCGGTGCCGGGATGGGTCCACTCGATCTCGCCGGTCGCGAGGCCAACGAAGTTGGCAACGGTCTTCGGGGCGTGATTGCCGAGGAGGTTGACGCGGATGGGCCCGAGATTGGTCGTGAGTGTGGCGACATGGGTGTGAATAGACATGCCCCTATCCTCCCACAGCGGTTCTCCCCACTCAGGATTCGCCCAGCTTTAGCGGTGTTGGCGCCCAGCCTGCAACATGAAAGACTTACTAGGTTCGCTACACCACAACCGGAGGGTGATCTCATGGGACTATCACGTAAGCGCGGGAAAGAACTCAAGCGGCTGAAGCACACCGCCACGGACCTCTGGGACGAGCAGAGAGAGGTTCTCGACCACGCCTCGAAGGTCGTGCGCGAGGCCGGCCGTCAACTCGGGAACGTATCCCGTGAGGAGGTCGCTCCCCGTATCCGCACCGCGGTCGATGAGCGCATCGTCCCCGCGGTCGAAACAGGCTTCCTGGCCACGAAGAGCGCGGTCGACGGCACGCGCTACAAGATCATGCACGATGTGCTGCCGAGTGTGTCCGGGGCTCTCGCCTCAGCACTCGCAACACTCGAGGTCTCGAAGGACCCTCGCGTGCGCGACGTCATCGACCAGGTGCAGAAGACAACAAAGCGTGTCAGCAAGAATGCAGAGCACGCCTACGCCGAAGCGTCGAAGCAGGCCAGCAAGGCCTACAAGAACGTCGGCAAGCGAGTGGGCTTCGTCGCACCGCCAAAGAAGTCGATGGGTCCCGGTGGATACATCCTCATCGCGCTCGGTCTCATCGCCGTCGCGGGCGTCGCCTACGCCGCCTGGCAGACCCTGCGCGCGGACGACGAACTGTGGGTGCTCGACGAAGCTGACGACACAGAGCCGCCCAAGTAGCGCCCCGCGATAGACCGCGCCAAGGCGCCGCCCCAGTCGAGATTCTCGACCGGCGGCGCCTTCGCTGTCTCCCGGGCGCCTCCCGGGCGCCTCCCGGGCGCCTCGCTTGCGCTGGGACGGGCTCACGGGTAAGCGCCCCACCGCCGCAGATGGTCGACGAGACCCACGCTCGTCGTCAGGTCGAGCAGCTCGTCGGCGGTGAACCAGCGTGCGTCGCGTGCGTCATCTCCCGCGAGCAGGGTGCCGGAGAGGTATTCAGCCGCGAAGTCGTGAACGTCGAAGACATCCGTCCCCTCGCCGGGGATCTCGATCCGCCCCCACTCGCGCTGCGCGCGGACCACAAGCCCCGTCTCCTCGAGCACCTCGCGCTCCATGGCCTGCTGGGGCGACTCGCCCGGCTCCACCCGGCCACCGGGCAGACTCCAGAACCCGGCCTGCGGGGGCCTGTCCCTCAACACGAGCAGGAATCGTCCGTCGAAATCCCGGATCACGGCTCCGGCCGCGAGAATCCTCGTCACGGACCCAGCGTATCGCCGTGATTGTGCCGGAGCGAGACAGGAAATGAGTGTGGAGACGAGGGGAATCGAACCCCTAACCCCCGCCTTGCAAAGGCGGTGCTCTGCCAATTGAGCTACGTCCCCGAGGGACCCGCAACTGGTGCGGGATTCCCGAGTGGGGCTACCTGGACTCGAACCAGGGACCTCTTCGTTATCAGCGAAGCGCTCTAACCGCCTGAGCTATAGCCCCATGAGGGCAGATACGAGAGTATCGCACCCGGTGGGAATCACTAAATCGACGGGTACCGGTTGTCAGATCTCAACCCAGATGAGACTTGTCTCAACCAACATGAGACCGACTGGGGTCGAACTGCCTGCGTGTGAGGTAGAGATTAACCAAGCTGCTCTTCGACGCGCGTGCGCCCAGTAGGGGCCTATGACCAATTCGTCAGGTCGATGACTTCGGAAGCGATCGACTGAACACTCCGATCGTCGGTACTGATCCGATGGACCCAGCTTGGAGACTCAGCTTCGAGCCGGCGCGCCATCAAAGTGCTGCGTTCGATGTGAATGGCCAATTCACTACCCGTCTCTCGCCGGCTCAGTCGAGCGTGGGCCGTCTCGTCACTGGAGGTAAGTAGAACACCGACCGTTTGAGCAGTCCCGCCCATCGCTTCGAGTAGCTCGGACGAATAGATCACACTAACGGTCTGGGAATAGACGAGGTTCCTGTAGCCATGTTGCTCATAGTTGGCCCAGACCAGTCCGAGGTTTGACTCAGCGATTCCGAACGCATCAGGGGCGGGGTGCGCCATTGCAAGGTAATCGCCGTCGATGAGAGCGTGCCGCACCCCGCGGCGCATCAGCTGAGCGTGAATCTCGTGCCCTACGCTCGTCTTTCCGACCCCAGATCGACCGCCGAGGAGCAGAATCCCAGCATGTTCGCCCATGCACTCAATTATGCCCAGGGTGGAGTCAACGAACCGGCCGAGCGTTATCCACGCTGTCGACGACGTTCGAATTCGAGGCCAATGCGATGGGGGAGTCCGAGGCAAATGCTTACGCGGAGAGGGCCGAAATCGACCCTGCCCCGACCGCGACCTCGAAATGCCCCTATTTCGGGCCGTTGTCGGCCAGTCGCACTCTCGCATTAGAGTCGTGAACAGACCGAAAGTAGGGGATTTGTCATGATGAACCGCATTGGGGCCGCACTCGTGCTCGCATCGGCGCTCTTGGTCGCCCTCACTGGCTGCTCGCCCGCCGTCCCCGCACCGTCTGCTCTGGACCGACCCGCCACTCCCGACGACAGCCTCCCGTCAAGCATGGTCGAGCCACTCCGAACAGGACAAGAGGTCGTCGCCGATGTCGACACCTCTCGGCTCATTGGGACCTGGTCAGGGGTGGATGTCTACTTGATGAGGTCAAACACTGCGGACTCATACTGCTCATTGCTCTACCGCAGTGACGACGCATGGGGGTCAAGCTGCTCCGGAATGGAGGCCTTCTCCACCCTGCAAGACATCGCCGAGATCCGAGTCCACGCGGCCGGCGCAAGGCTGGAAGACGGATGGGTGCGACTGGACGAAAACGTGGCAATCCGGGAACCCGAATAGGACCGTCGCAACGAGGGGCCGGCTGTCCTATGGATTCGGGCAGCTGACCATCACTCGCTCAGACTGTGGACGCATCACCGGAATCGTAAGGGTGGGGTTGCGAGACACTCAGATTGCAAAGTGCCGACCACGCGCTGGTCCGTATGTCACCCATTCATCGGGCTTAATGTCGGGACACCTAAACGGCAATCCTCCGAGCAGCAGCGAGCTCGACCCCACGCAGTGTGGGGATGCGTCCGCAGGACGTCCCTCTATCGGGCACCCGGCCTTAGATCTAGGTCCAGCACATATGTCTGCGACGGACGTCCCAAAAGCGAATGCTGAAATGGCGCCCCCAGCGGTCGCCAACCGTTCTTATCGTAGAGGTGCACGGCACCGTGATGATCGGCAAGAACGTGAAGAACAGACCTCTGATGGCCATGCCGAGCAAGCGCGGCTGTTGCTCCAGTTAGAAGTGCGCTGCCAAGGCCGCGCCCCTGAACGGCGGGAGCGACAGCGAGCAGACCGATGACAGGCGAGTCGGGTGGATCACTGGCCAGACCCGAGCCCGGTTTCGTTGCGAGTACAAACCCGACGAGCCCCGCGACTGCATCCTCGGCCACGATCCAGCATTCTGAATTGTCGAATTTGAGTCGAGCTCGCTCGGCCACTCCATCGACCGCTTCACCATCCCGAGCAACGCACGCCGCGACCCAAAGCGAAACGCAAGCCGCCGCATCCTCTGCGGTGCCACTTCGGAATACGAAATCGTTCTCCCCCGACGGATTTTCCATGTATCGAGTTTCCCACCCGCCTCGATGATCGTTCGTCCATTGCCTAGGTGGAACCGCAGTGTTTGAGGCTGGACGTCACGCGCAATGACTGCAACACTCGGTACATGTTCCTTCGATAAGCGTGCAAATCCATGTCGACAAATCGACCTAGCCACTTGTCTGAATTGAGGAACACTGTCATGACCTTGCATATCCGCGATGCTTCAACTGAGGACATCGATTTTCTCGCTGCGATGCTGCTAGAAGCAGTCAACTGGTGCCAGGACCGGCAGACTGCGACTCTGCAATCGATCATGAATACCCCCGACCTGTGGCACTACATCTCCGGCTGGAAACGGAGCTCAGATTTCGGTTTCCTCGCACACGAGGCGGACGAGGCGGACGAGCCGGTCGGTGCCGCGTGGGCGAGGTTCATGACCGCCGAGGATCCCGGATACGGGTTCGTTGACGAGGACATCCCCGAGCTGGGCATGGGCGTAGTGAGCACTCATCGAGGCCAGGGCGTGGGCCGCGTTCTTCTTGAGCGGACCATACAAGCCTCAGCGGATCGTGGCCTCCGGGGGCTGAGTTTGAGTGTCGAGGATGAAAACGAACGGGCCCGCGCTCTGTATGTGAGCAACGGATTCGTGGTCGCGGGACGGGCCGGCAATTCGGACACGATGGTCTTAAGGTTTTGACCCGCTGAAGGTTCCTCTTGAGACACATGCATTTTGTGTCTCACCGATAGCCTTCTGATCGTGACTGTCTGGAGCGCCTCGGACCCTCGAGTCCTTGCCTTACCGTCAGGCCGGCTGGTCCGTGGCCGCAGCCTGCGCCATCCGATGCCCGATGGCATCGTTCCCGACTTCGGCATCTGCCTGCTCAAAGAGCAGCCGCAACCCATGCCGTGGAACGTACGGTGGGTTCGATGGCCGGACTTTCGATTGCCCGCCGACGGCGACGACGCCCAAGATGCGCTGTACGAAGCGTGGCGCCGTGCTGCCGCAGAGCGGGTGGAAGTTGCATGTGGTGGCGGACGCGGAAGGACCGGCACCGCACTCGCCTGCATGGCGGTGATCGACGGCGTGCCCGCTGGTGAAGCCGTGGCGTTCGTCCGCAAGCACTACGACCCGCGGGCGGTCGAGACTCCCTGGCAGCGGCGATACGTCGCTCGCTTCACTGCACGATAGCGGTCGCGCCGTAAGCCGTTCGGCTTACGGGTGATCTTGGCCAGGCAACTGTCTCATAACCCAGGCATCTCATAACCCATGCTGTTGCACCCCGCCGGGGCGGGAGACACGGCACTCTCAATAAGTCTCATCTTGGTTGAGAAGATTCTTTCGTCTGGCCGAGAGCGATCTCAAGCCCTTGTTGGTCTCATGTGGGCCGTGAAGTCTCATCTGGGGCGAGATCTGACACCGGTTGTCAGTTCTCAAGCAACTTGAGACTTGTCTCACTCAAGTTGAGACTCCGGTCGTGTCTTTTGCCACCCAACTTGTCCGTGCGCCGCTCACGTCC
>NZ_JBEPNA010000009.1:0-111219 GCF_040546025.1 Marisediminicola sp. UYEF4
GCGGATCCGGGGTGGTCGTGGGCTCGCGGGGAGCGGGCTCGCGCAGCGCGGCGGGGCCCACGGCTGGAGCTGTCCGCGGCCGGCGTGCTCGTGCTGTCGCTGCCGTCCTTGCTCGATGGGTGCCCGCGGATCGGAGGTGGGAGCGAGTGACGGTTGTCCGCTCGGCGTGACGGTTGATCGAGGACCGTCACGGCAACCGTCACGGCTCAGAGGCCACGTATTCATTGGGATGCGCGGGCGCTCGGTGCGCGTGTGACGGTTGTGACGGTTGTTTCGGGGAACTCTAGCGGTGTGCTCTCCCGTGCCGCCGCGCACGCCAGGCGAACGGCCTCCATGCAACGACTTATGCAACACCGGTGTTGCATCGCGGTGTATCTGGATGCAGCAACCGGCACGCGTTCAGGCGAGAATCGCCCGCCGTTGCTGGGATCGGGGCGGTTCGGCGTGGCTCGATGTTGCAACGGTGGCCGGAGTTCGAGTCCCGCCCTCGCTACACAAGAAGCACCAGCAGGTCCGGCATCCGCCCCTCGGAGCACCGATGCGATCTGGGAGTGTGTTGAGGTCATCCGTGGACACTCCCCGAACGGGGCAATAGTCTATGCATGTGAATAAGATGCCGCGAGAGAATTGCCCGACCTGCCGCGCCCACCTCGAGATTGCCACCGAGGAGCGGCCCTATCACTGGTGCCGCGACTGCGCCGTCGGCTGGTTGGGCTGACCGCGGCCCTCTCGAACCCCGAGAATCTTCAGCGCCAGAGCGCCGCACCGGGTAGCTTAAAAAGCACCTAGACGCGAGCAGTCTCACCGGGAGCACAACATGGGCGTATTGCTGTACGGCAGCCACGGCATGGAGATCGACATCGACGATCGCGCGCTGGCCCATCTGCAGATCGTGATCACGTCGAAGCTGCGGCGCAACGAGCGGTTCCTCTTCAGCTGGACCAATTCGCTCACCGTCGGCAGCGGCCGGAGCAGCGTGTGGATGGACCCGGGCATCCCCCTCTACTTTCGATACTTCCACTCCGGGGCATCCGCGATCAACCGCGCCTGGATCGACGCCCTGATGGAGTCGGCCAACAGCGTCTCTGGCCTGCAGTTCACCTCAGAGCCCGACCGTGAGACAGCTCAGCCCAAGCCCAGGGGTCAGCGCATCACCGGTTAGAAGGCCTCGTCCGTTCGGCGACGTGCAGGAACCACATCGCATTCTCGAGAACCGAGAAGCTGGCCAGCCAGTCGCCGCGCGAATTCTTGACGACGAATCCGTACGCGCGGGTCTCCTCGATCGAGCCGAGGGGCATGTTGTCGAGTGTTGCGTCCCAGCGGCCGGCGGTGGGTTCGCTCCACGTCGGTTCACCAAGTTCAGCTTTCAGCATTTCCAGAGTCAAGCCGGTGATTCTCGAGAACCTCAAGGGGTTGATTTCAGCTGGTTTGGCGACAAACCCGGGTGAGATCGGGAAAAGTGAGCGGCGCGGGCTGCAAGCGGTTACCGTGGAACAGGACTGAGGAGAAGACAAAGGCGATGGGTAAATTGCTGTACGGCAGTTCGAGCATGGAGGTCGAGTTCGACGACCGCGCGCTCATGCACCTGCAGATTGTCATTTCCGCGAAACTCCGGCGGCAGGAATGCTTCGTGTTCTCCTGGCGCGACGCTTTCGATGTCGGTGATGGGCGTAGCAGCATCTGGATGCACTCGAGCATCCCCCTCTACTTCCGCTACTTCGGCAGCCGCATCCCGGCCATCAACCGCGAGTGGATCGAGGCGCTCACTATCTCCGCCAACAGCCCCGGCGGGCTGCACTTCTCAGACGAGCCCGGAGCGAACGCGGCGGCGCACGGGGGTCGCTGAGCCCGTCTCGCGCTACGAGCGGATCATGCGGTGTGGTGTCCGACGCGCGGCACTCCACCCGGCGGCAATGGCCCACACCGGAAGCCACGCGCACAGGGTCATGACGGTCATGATCAGGTGGAATCCGTGGTCAGCCGGATGCCGTCGCGACGAAGCTGCAGTTGTCTCGGGGGGCATCGGGGCGTAGTGGTCGGTCCATCCGCGCCCGTCGAACCAGCGCCTGCGGCCCGAGCCGATGTCGTACCAGCCGGCCGGCGCGGAAGCGACGGCGGCGGGGGTCGTGGCCGTGGTCGACTGCCCCGCGACGGTGATGTTCGACATGACTCCTCCAGCTCGGTTGGCACCAGCGTAGGCACGCCGGTTCTACTCCGACAGTCCCTCAAGCTGGGGCCATCGAGCCTCCGCGACACGCCGGCAATCCCGGCGTAGTGTCGAGAAATGAAATCAGTCGCGGGAAGGGTCGTGCTCGTCACCGGGGCCGCCATGGGAATGGGTCGCCTCTACGCTCAGCGGGCGGTGCTGGAGGGGGCGAAAGCGGTTGTCCTCTGGGACATCGATGTGGATGCCCTCGCCGCGACGACCGCAGAACTCGCCACCCCGGGGGTGAATGTCGTTCCATATGTCGTCGACATCTCCTCGCTGGGGTCCATCGCGGATGCTGCCGGGCGTGTGCGAGCGGAGGTCGGCCACCCCGAGGTGCTCATCAACAACGCCGGGATCGTGCGGTCGGGCTACTTCTGGGACCACCATCCCGAGCGCGACACCGAGCTCACCATGCGGGTCAACGCGATCGCGCCCATGCAGATCGCGGCCGAGTTCCTGCCGGGGATGATCGAGGGGGAGGGCCCTCGCCGCATTCTCAATGTCGCCTCGGCTGCCGGAACCGTCTCGAATCCGAAAATGAGCGTCTATGCGGCGTCGAAATGGGCGGTGATCGGCTGGAGCGACTCGCTTCGTCTTGAGCTGGTGCGAGCCGGTCACGCTCACGTCGGCGTCACGACCCTCGCCCCCAGCTATATCAGCACGGGCATGTTCGATGGCGCCCGGGGGCCGCTTCTGACGCCGATCATGGCACCGGAATACGTCGTCGATCGCGCCTGGTCAGCGATGCTCGCAGCCCGTCCGTTCCTCATGTTGCCCTGGACAGTGAGCTTGGGGCGGGCGCTCAACGGGCTGCTCCCGCAGCGCGCCTTCGACTTTGTTGCCGGCCGTCTCTTCGGCGTCTATCGCTCGATGGACGACTTCACTGGCCGAGTCTCCAAGGAATCTCCAAAAAAATCCTGAAACACTACATGTAGTGGAATGACACGGGTGTCATTAGCGTTATATAGTGGAGATCCAGCACGCGAGGGATTCAACCTCCGCACCTGCTGGAGCCGATCGGGGCGATCGGTAACAGAACTTAGAAGGAGGCCAACATGGACAACGACAACAACGTAGGCGGCTACGAAATCCCCGTCGACCCGATGGACCTCCTGCAGTGCGACAGCTGCCAGTAGGCGACTAAGTCCACCCGGAAGGCCCGGCCATCATGATGATGGCCGGGCCTTCCGCATTCCCCGGCTCGGCTGGTGGCGAGTGCCATTCGTTAGGCTGGCAAGCGTGCCAGTGAACCCAGAACTGCAGGGCCGCGTCTTCGCCCCCACCGATCCGTACCTCGTCGGCCGCGAGAAGGTGCGCGAATTCGCCCGCGCCGTCTTCGCGACCAACCCGATTAACCACGATCCTGCTGCGGCAGTGGCGGCAGGCTACCGCGACATCGTCGCGCCACCGACCTTCGCTGTCGTCGTGCAGGAGTCGACCCTCGCACAGCTGCTCGCCGAGCCGGACGCCGGCATCGACTTCAGCCGCGTCGTGCACGGGGAACAACGGTTCAGCTACTCACGGCCAATCGTGGCGGGAGACGAACTCACCGCGACTCTCTCGGTGACGAGCATCAAGACGCTGGGAGGCAACGCCATGGTGACCGCCGAATCGTCCATCGTCGACGCGACGGGCAGCCACGTCGTCACCGCCTCGTCCACTCTCGTCGTTCGGGGTGACGCGTGAGCGCCCCGGCTGCACCTCGCCTCGAGACGCTCGAGGTCGGGCAGGTCGTAGCCGACGCCGACTACCGCATCAGCCGCGACAGCCTCGTTCGCTACGCGGGGGCATCCGGGGACTTCAACGCCATCCACTACCGCGACGACGTCGCCGAGGCCGTTGGGCTTCCCGGCGTCCTCGCGCACGGCATGCTCACCATGGGCATTGCGGTGCAGTCCGTCGTCGACTGGCTCGGCGACCCCGGGCGCATCGTCGACTACGGTGTTCGCTTCACCCGACCGGTGGTCGTGGATGCGCTCGAGGGGGCTGGCATCGCGGTCGTCGCCAAGGTCGGTGCGCTCGACCCGGATGCAGGGGAGGCGAGGATCGACCTCACCGTCACCGCGCACGGCGGCACGGTACTCGGGAAGGCGCAGGTTCGCGTCAGCCTGAGCTGACTTGCCTGCCACAGATGGATCTTCGAGAACTGACAACCCTGCGCGTGGGCGGGGCGCCCCGCGAGCTGCTGAGCCCGGAAACACCCGACGAACTCGTAAGCGCGAGCCTGGGCGTGTGGGCGAGCGGCGAAGAGTGGATGGCCCTCGGCGGCGGATCCAACATCGTCGTCGGCGATGACGGATTCGACGGCAGCGTCATCCGCGTGCTCACCCGCGGCATCGAGTCGCTGCCGTCGGCACCCGGCACGGCACGGCTCCGCGTGCAGGCCGGCGAGCCGTGGGATGAGCTGGTCAGCTACACCGTCGACCGCGGACTCGCGGGGATCGAGGCGATGGCGGGCATCCCCGGGTCGAGCGGTGCCGGCCCCATCCAGAACATCGGCGCCTATGGGCAGGAGCTCTCCGACACGCTCGTCGCGGTCGAATTCCTCGACCACGAGAGCGGGCGCCTCGAGGTCATCCCGGCAGACCGGCTCGAGCTCGGCTACCGCAGCTCGGTATTCAAGTCGGGACGCCGCGGCGTCGTGCTCTCGATCGAGCTCGAGCTGACGGATACCGAGGGGCTCAGCCGCCCGGTCGCATCACAGCAGCTCGCGACCGCGATCGGCGCTGCCTTCGGCGACCGGATCCCGGTCGGCGTCATCCGCGACGCCGTGCTGGCGCTGCGCCGGGTGAAGGGGATGGTGCTCGATGCGTCCGACCCCGACACCACGAGCGCCGGTTCGTTCTTCACGAATCCGCTCGTCGCGGCATCCTTCGCCAGGACCCTGCCGCCGGATGCCGCCCAGTGGCCGATCGAACCCGACCGGGTGAAGCTGTCGGCGGCCTGGCTGATCGAGCGGGCCGGCATCGGCCGGGGGTTCTCGCTCCCCGGGTCCGGGGCGGCGATCTCGAGCAAGCACACCCTGGCGATCGTGAACACCGGGGCGGCGACGGCATCCGACATCCTCGAGCTGGCCCGATTCGTGCAGGAGCGCGTGCGCAACGAGTTCGGCGTGGCACTTCAGCCGGAGCCGGGCTACATCGGCATGCCGGCCGAGGACTGAGCGGTCAATAGCCGAGGGCGCGCGTGGCTGCGGCGTACTGCTCGCGGGTCACCGGCTGGGCGCTCGCGTCGAAGCGTGTCGTCTGGCCGAGGGCCCATGCGGGCGGCTCGCCAGTATGCACCCAGGCCGCCTGGCGCGCTGCGCCGTCGGCGACGTACTCGCTGGTTGGCGGCACGGTGACCGGCAGAGCGAACACCTCGGGGGCGATCCGCTGCACAGCCGCGTTCCGTGCCCCGCCCCCGATGAGCAGAACCCGCTCGACCGCGACGCCGCGGCTCGCGATCGCGTCGAGCCCGTCGGCGAGCCCGCACAGCATCCCCTCGACCATCGCCCTCGCGAGGTTCGGAGGCGTCGCGTTCGCGAGCGTCAGCCCGTGGATCGATCCTCGCGCGGTCGGGAGGTTCGGTGTGCGCTCCCCCTCGAGGTACGGCAGTAGCACCAGCCCGCCGCTGCCCGGGGCGGCCTCCATCGCCAGCTCCGCGACCCGGTCGTGATCGGCGCCGAGCAGGGTGCCCGCGGCCGCGAGCACCCTGGCCGCGTTGAGGGTCGCGACGAGGGGCAGGAAGAGCCCGGTCGCGTCGGCGAATCCGGCGACCGTGCCCGAGGGGTCCGCTACCGCCGTGTCGGTCACCGCGAAGACCGTGCCGGATGTGCCGATCGAGACTACGACGTCGCCGCGCCCGGCCGCGAGCCCCAGGGCGGCTCCCGCGTTGTCGCCCGCGCCGGGACCGACGAGGATCCCGGCCCGAACGCCCGCAAACGTCGCGGTCTCGCCCGCGGCATCCACCGGTCCGAGCACGCGAGGCACGATCACCTCTCGTCCGAAGGCATGCTCGAGCAGGTCGACGCGGTATTTGCCGGTCGCCGGTGACCAGTACCCGGTACCGCTCGCGTCGGAGCGGTCGGTGACGAGGGCCGAGAAATCGGCATTGCCGGGGCCATAGCCCAATAGGCGCCAGGTCAGGTAGTCGTGGGGCAGGGCCACGGCGACCGTCGCGTCGGCGTTCACCGGCTCGTGATCGCGCAGCCAGCGCAGCTTGGCCACCGTGAATGAGGCCACGGGCAGACTTCCCGTGCCGGTCGCCCAGGCATCGGCGCCCAGCTCAGCCACGAGGTCGTCGGCGGAGGGGGCAGACCGGGTGTCGTTCCAGAGCAGCGCCGGCCGCACGACCTCGCCGGCGGCATTGAGGCAGACACAGCCGTGTTGCTGGCCGCCGATCGAGAGGGCGACGACGCCCTCGAGCCCGCCGGCATCCTGTATCGCGGCAAGCAACGCATCCCACCACTCGGCCGGATCGACCTCGGTACCCGCCGGGTGGCTCGCGCGGCCCTCGCGAACGAGCCGCCCCGTCTCGAGGTCGCGCACCACGACCTTGCAGCTTTGTGTCGACGAATCGATGCCGGCGACGAGTGACATGGGTCCTCCATTGGCTGTCCGGCTTGCAGTATATGGTGTTGGCGGCAACAAACCATGTCCGCTGGCGCGGCCCGCCCGCCCGCCTCTCTACTGGAGCGAGTCGCCCACTTCTGTCGGGTTCGCGGCCTTTGTGGCCGCGGAGGGGACGTATGTGGGCGGTTCGCGGGGTGTGGGTCCACGAGTTGCCAGCCCAAGCGGAGTAGCTGGAGACTGCCAGCGCAGAGGCGGCTCCTACGCGAACAGCCGCTGCAGGCGCTGCACACCTTCGAGCAGGGCCTCGTCGCCCAGGGCGTACGACAGGCGCAGGTAGCCGCTCGGCCCGAACGCCTCGCCGGGAACGACGGCCACCTCGGCCTGCTCGAGGATCAGGTCCGCGAGCTCGAGCGAGCTCGTGGGCGTCACCCCGCCCCACTCGCGCCCCAGCAGACCCGTCACGTCGGGGTAGACGTAGAACGCGCCCTGCGGCATCGGGCAGTTGACCCCGTCGATCTTGTTGAGCTCCGCGACGATGGTCGCGCGGCGCCGGTCGAACGCCTGCCGCATGTCCTCCACCGCATCCTGCGGACCGGTCAGCGCGGCGATCGCCGCACGCTGCGAGATGTTCGACACGTTCGAGGAGAGGTGCGACTGCAGGTTCGCTGCGGCCTTGATTGCGTCGACGGGGCCGACCATCCAGCCGAGTCGCCAGCCGGTCATCGCATAGGTCTTGGCGACGCCGTTCACGAGGATCGTGGTGTCGGCGAGGGCAGGAACGGCCTCGACGACACCGACCGCACGGATGCCGTCGTAGACGAGGTTCTGGTAGATCTCGTCGCTGATGACCCAGATGCCGTGCTCGAGCGCCCACTCGCCAATGGCGCGGGTCTGCTCGGCCGAGTAGACCGACCCGGTCGGGTTGGACGGCGAGACGAAGAGGAGAACCTTGCTGCGCGGGGTGCGGGCGGCCTCGAGCTGCTCGACCGTGGCGAGGTAGTTCTGCTCCACGCCGGCGAAGACCTCGACCGGCACTCCGCCGGCCAGGCGGATCGCCTCGGGGTAGGTCGTCCAATACGGGGAGGGCAGGATGACCTCGTCGCCCGGGTCGATGAGTGTGGCGAAGGCCTGGTAGACGGCCTGCTTGCCGCCGTTCGTGACGACCACCTGGTTGGCGGTCACCGTCCAGCCGCTGTCGCGCGCGGTCTTCGCCGCGATTGCCTCGCGCAGCTCCGGCAGGCCGGCCGCCGGGGTGTAGCGGTGGTTCTTCGGATCGAGGACGGCGGCGGATGCTGCCTCGACGATGTTCGCCGGCGTCGGGAAGTCCGGCTCGCCCGCGGCGTAGCTGATGACCGGGCGCCCGGCCGCTTGCAGCGCCTTCGCTTTCGAGTCGACTTTGAGGGTCGCGGATTCCGCGATCGAGGAAATGCGCAACGAGATACGAGGGAGAGGAGTGGCCACGATCCCCAGCTTAACGAACCAAGCCTGTGGTGTGCAGTGCCGCGCAGCGTGGGCTGGCTTTACACCCCCGGACACCTGACCTAGACTGGGAGAGGTAGTGGAAATCTGCCATGCTTTTGCGTGCCCGTTTGTAGCCAACAATTCGGATGCCGATCGACAGGTCGTGAGTATGGGATTTCTCCTCCGAAGGGCGGTGGCTCAATTGGTAGAGCAGCGGTCTCCAAAACCGCAGGTTGCAGGTTCAAGTCCTGTCCGCCCTGCAGCTCGATTCGTGCGGGACCGCACGAACCAGCGAGTTGCCTGATCCTTAGCGGGTCGGGCGACCGGTATCCGGAAGGTAGTAACAGTGGCGAAGAACGTGACCGACGAGTCCAGTGAGGACGTCGTCGCCAACGCCAGGAAGGAGCGCGCCGGAAGGCGCGGTCCATTTGGTCGCATCGCCCTGTTCATCCGACAGGTCATCAACGAACTCAAGAAGGTCGTCACCCCGACCCGCAAGGAACTGTTCAGCTACACGGGCGTCGTGCTGGCGTTCGTCGTCATCATGATGTCGCTCGTGGCCGGATTCGACTTCCTGTTCGCGCTCGGTGTGGCATATGTCTTCGGTGACGGGCCCGCCCAGTAGTTCCCCCGGCCGCGCGAGTGGCCGACTCCCCGGGATGCCCCGGAAATCGTGACGGCGCGCGGAACCGCAAGGCTCGCGCGCAGACCCGCAACAACAACGGAAATGGAATCCAGTGTCTGACACAGAACGCGACGATATCGACCTCGCGACTGCCGCCGAGCAGTCTTCCGAGGTGGAAGAGGCTCAAGAGGGCAACTCCCTCGACGAGGCCGAGTCGTCGGTGGAGCCCGCCGAGCACACCGCGATGCACGTCGAGAACGACGTCGAGTCCGACCTCAACGCGGCACTCGACGCGATCGAGACAGCTGTCGACCCCGAGGCGGACGAGGTTGTCGACGACGCCCTCGACATCGACTCGATCGAGGAGGCCGACGCATCCGTCGCCGCTGTCGACGACGAGGCCGAGGTCGAAGCCGAGCTGGAGGAGGAGGCCGAGGTCGACCCCTACGAGGCCTTCCGCGCCGAGTTGAAGTTCGCGCCGGGCAAGTGGTACGTCATCCACTCCTACGCCGGGTTCGAGAAGCGCGTCAAGCAGAACATCGAGAACCGCAAGGTGAGCATGTCGATGGAGGACTATGTCTTCCAGGTCGAGGTGCCGATGGAGGACGTCGTCGAGATCAAGAACGGCCAGCGCAAGCTCGTCAACCGCGTGCGGATCCCCGGCTATGTGCTCGTCCGCATGGACCTCAACGAGGACTCCTGGTCGGTCGTGCGCCACACGCCCGGGGTCACCGGCTTCGTCGGCAACTCGCACAACCCCACCCCGCTTCGCTTCGAAGAGGCGTTCTCGATGCTCAAGAGCCTCGTGCAGATTATCGAAGCGCCCGCGAAGGCCGGAGCGAAGGGTGGCAAGACCACCGCGCGCTCGATCCCGCAGGAAGTCGACTTCGAGGTCGGCGAGACCATCACGATCAAGGAGGGCTCGTTCGCGGGTCTTCCCGGTTCGATCAGCGAGATCAAGCCGGAGAGCGGCAAGCTCACCGTGCTCGTGTCGCTCTTCGAGCGCGAGACCCCGGTTGAGCTCAGCTTCGAGCAGGTGACTAAGCTCTAACGCGATACACAGACCACCGCAACCGGACCTACCGGGCAGCGGGAGAGCATCCGGGACACGGATGCTCGAAAACGAAAGAGAGAAACAATGGCATCGAGAAAGAAAGTCACCGGTCTGATCAAGCTTCAGATCAAGGCTGGCGCCGCCAACCCCGCACCGCCCATCGGGCCGGCGCTGGGACAGCACGGCGTCAACATCATGGAGTTCTGCAAGGCGTACAACGCGGCGACCGAGGCCCAGCGCGGCAATGTCATCCCCGTCGAGATCACGGTCTACGAGGACCGCTCGTTCACGTTCATCCTGAAGACCCCGCCGGCAGCCGAGCTCATCAAGAAGGCCGCCGGAGTGGCCAAGGGATCCGGCACCCCGCACACCGTCAAGGTTGCGAAGCTCACCAAGGATCAGGTTCGCGAGATCGCCGAGGTCAAGATGGCCGACCTCAACGCAAACGACATTGAAGCAGCTTCGAAGATCATCGCCGGCACCGCCCGCTCGATGGGGATCACGGTGGACGCATAATGGCTACGAAATCCAAGGCCTACCGCGCCGCAGCAGAGAAGATCGAAGAAGGACGTTTCTACACGCCTTCTGAGGCCGTCGCGGTCGCCCGCGAAACTGGCTCCGCCAAGTTCAACTCGACCGTCGAGGTCGCGCTCAAGCTCGGGGTCGACCCGCGCAAGGCCGACCAGATGGTTCGCGGAACCGTCAACCTTCCCCACGGAACCGGCAAGACCGCCCGCGTCATCGTGTTCGCGACTGGACCGGCCGCTGAGGCAGCTCTCGCCGCCGGCGCCGACGAGGTCGGTGGCGACGAGCTCATCGAGAAGGTCGCCGCCGGGTACACCTCCTTCGACTCCGCCGTCTCGACGCCGGAGCTCATGGGCAAGGTCGGTCGTCTCGGTAAGGTCCTGGGGCCCCGCGGCCTCATGCCGAACCCGAAGACCGGCACCGTGACCCCGGATCCGGCCAGGGCCGTGACCGAGATCAAGGGTGGAAAGATCGAGTTCCGCGTCGACAAGCACAGCAACGTGCACTTCATCGTCGGCAAGTCCGGTTTCGACCAGGTGCAGCTCGAAGAGAACATCAAGGCCGCGCTCGACGAGATCTCGCGGGCCAAGCCCTCAAGCTCGAAGGGCCGTTACATCCAGAAGGGCACGGTGTCGACCACGTTCGGCCCCGGCATCCCGCTGGATGTCAACGTTCTGTAGCTGGAAGCATTCGCTCAGCACGAGCGACACGAGAAGGGGCCCACGCGCGTGGGCCCCTTCTTCGTTTTCCTGCCGCAGACATTAGGGGCGAGAGCCCCCGGTGCGACAGAATCGACTATGCCCACGACCGCCCCAGCCAACGAGGGCGTGGTGGTGCGCCAGGCCAGGCCAGCGGATGCCGTGGCACTGCACGAGCTCGCCGCGGCCACGTTCCCCCTCGCCTGCCCGCCCGGAACGCTGCGGCGCGACATGGACGCCTTCGTGGCCACCCACCTCTCCCGCGAGAAGATGACGGGCTACCTCGCCGACCCGCACCGCGAGCTGCTGCTCGCCGAGGTCGACGGCATCGCCGCCGGGTACACGATGCTGATCTTCGGCGAGCCGGCGGACCCCGACGTGTCGGCGGTGATCACGGTTCGCCCGACGGTCGAACTCAGCAAGCTCTACGTGCACACCGGGCACCACGGCAGCGGCATCGCCGCGCGATTGGTCGAGGCCTCGCTCCGGCGCGCCCTTCGGCGCGGGGCGCGCGGCATCTGGCTCGGCGTCAACCAGCTCAACGAGCGGGCGAACGCGTTCTATGACAAGAGCGGATTCGCTCTTGTGGGAACCAAGCGCTTCCTCGTCGGCACTCGCTGGGAGGACGACTTCGTGCGCGAGCTCCGATTCGAGTCCTGGCCTACGCCTCGCCGACCCTGAGCACGATCTTGCCGCGAGTGCGGCCGGACTCGAGTTTGGTGTGGGCCGCGGCCGCCTCGCCGAGATCGAAGACGTCGTCGAGGTGCACCCGGATGTCGCCGGATTCGAGGAGACGCGCGATGATCGCGAGGGTCGCCCCGTCGGGCGCAACCTTGTAGTCCGTCGCCCGGATGCCCGCGGCGGCAGCATCCGCCCGCATCGTCGGCCAGCTGCCGGACGGGGCGTTCACGAGCAGGCCGCCGCGGCGCAGCGTCGCCAGCGACCGGGTGCCGGTGTCGTCGTGCACGTTGCCGATGAGGTCGATAACGGTGTCGACCTTGTCGAGCCCCTCCTCGAACCGCGAGGCCGTGTAGTCGACGACCTGGCTCGCGCCGAGCTCGCCGAGCCAGCCGAGGTTGCGCGTCGAACCCGTCGCAATGACGTGGGCGCCGAAGTACCGAGCAAACTGCACGGCGAAGTGGCCGACCCCGCCGGCGCCGGCGTGGATGAGCATCCGCTGGCCCTCGTGCGCCTTCGCAACATCGACGACCATGCCCCACGCGGTGAGGGCGGCGAGGGGGACCCCAGCCGCCTCGACATGGGACAGGCTCGCCGGCTTGCGCGTCACGCTGAGCGACGAGACGGCCACGTACTCGGCGTAGCTCCCGGCGGACCGCGGAAAGCTCGTCATGCCGAACACCTCCATGCCGGGCTGGAGGGCGTGGGCCTCGAACGGGCTCTCGACGACCACGCCACTGAAGTCGCGGCCGAGCACCGCGGGGTATGCGCCGATCGCCTGGGCGACCCCGCCGCCGGAGCGGGTCTTCGCGTCGATCGGATTGATGCCGGCGGCCAGCACGCGAATGAGCACCTCGGAGTTAACCCGCAGCGGGATCGGCACCTCCGATCCGACCAACTCCAGCGGTGTGCCGGTCCTGTGGATCACCATGGCTCGCATCGTGGTCATTCGAATGGCCTCCTCGCCTGGGGAACACCAGTCAACCCGGCCCGTGAGTCGAGGCTGTTACAGCGGTGTCAATTGGATGCAAACTCTGCGCACTTCGCTAGTATCCGAGGCAGAGCCGAGAGTGCTCCCCGACAGCATTGGAGCACCGTGACCTACCTGTTCGCCGCCTTCCGGCTCGCTGCCGCAATCGCCGGGGCAACCGCCGTGATCGCGACCTTTGCCTACACGGCGGAGAAGGGCCCGATCAACCCGTTCAACTTCTTCGGGTTCTTCACCCTGCAGAGCAACATCTTCTCCGTTCTCGTGCTCGGTACCGCGGCGATCGTCGGCCTCGCCGGCCACGTGCAGTCGAGGGCGCTCGAGGTGGCCCGCGGGTGCGTCGCGACGTACATGATCATCGTCGGCGTGGTCTACAATACCCTTCTGACCGGCCTCGACGGCGGTGTGTTGCTGCCCTGGGCCAACGACATCCTGCACATCTGGATCCCCCTCTACCTCGCTGCCGACTGGATCCTGTTCGGAGACAGGTCCCCTCTGGCATGGAAGTACTTTCCCGCAGTGCTCGCCTACCCCGTGGTGTGGCTTACCGTCGTGCTGATCCGGGGCGCCACCGACGGCTGGGTGCCGTACCCGTTCCTCAGCCCCGCGACAGGCTACGGCTCGGTCGCGATCTACGCCATCGTCATCGCGATCGCCTTCGCGCTCGTCGGTGCGCTCGTCTGGGCGCTCAGCCGGGTGCGGGTCCTCACGCCGCTCGCGCCGGCTGGTCGCGGTCAGCGCTGACACGCGAGCACGTCGAGCACCTGGTTCGCCAACTGCACGAGCGAGTGGATCTCGTTCTCGTCCCGTTCGATCCAGCGGCACTCCGGCGTGATGTTCACCGGGACGAAGTCGAGGTGCTGCTCCCAGACGAGCAGGGTGCGCTCGGCGCCCAGCACGTACTGCTGCCACCAGATCTGGCGCAGGTACGACCGCGGGATCGACTGCCAGGCCGACTTCGTGGTCTTGATCTCGGCGAGCACGAGGTCGCCCGCGGAGGAACGGCCGAGTCCGTCCGGCGTCGCCAGGTGCTGTCTCTCGCCGTTGGCGTGGAACAGCCCGTCGCTCGGTGAGATGCCGAACTCGCCGTTCACCCAGCGGGCGATCTCGGGCTCGCGGGCCCGGCCGTGGTCAGTGTAGGCGTTGCCGCCGAAACCCGACCCGTGCACCTTCTCGAGGGCGATCGCCTGCACGGAGCGGATGCCGGACAGCCGGGCGGCATCCGTCGCCGTGATCCCCTTGCTCCTCGCCCGCAGCCACGCGACGCGGTCGCTCGACCTGGCCACGAGCCGGTCCCGATGGTCGGGGGGCGGCTCGTCCCAGAGGGAGAGCATGGGCTGCACGAACGTCACCTCGCCATTCTCCCCGACGACGACCCCGAGCCGGTGCGGACACTACCGGGAATATGTGCGCAGAACTATGCGTTTGCATGGATACAATCAAGTACGGAGGCACAGACAATGAGTGTGAACACATCGGGGCTGCATCACGTGACGGCGATCGCCGGCGAGCCGCAGCGCAATATCGACTTCTACGTGACCGGGCTCGGGCTTCGACTCGTGAAGAAGACCGTGAACTTCGACGACCCGGGGACATATCACCTCTACTACGGTGACACCGCGGGGCGCCCGGGATCGCTCATCACGTTTTTCCCGTGGGTCGGAGTGCCCGACGGCCGGGTCGGCCGCGGCCAGTCGACCTCGACGGCGTTCTCGGTTCCGGCGGGAACCCTCGGCTGGTGGAAGGAGCACTTCTCGGCCCTCGGCGTCGAGTCGTCCGTGACCTCCGAATCAGGCGACGAGGAGCGTCTGTCACTGCGGGACCCGGACGGCCTGCAGATTGACCTTGTCGCCTCCTCGGTCGCCGACCCGCGCGACCCCTGGGATTCCGCCTCGGTACCCGCCGACTACGCGGTGCGCGGGCAGCACTCCTCGGTGCTCACCGTCGCCGACCCCGTGAAAACCGTGGGCCTTATGACCGACGATCTCGGGCTGCGCATCGTGAGCGAGCGCGGAAACCGCACGAGGCTCGAGGCCGGTGACGGCGGAGCCGGCAACATTGTCGACGTCATCGCCGACCCGACCGGTCCGCAGGGGCTGTCGGCGGGAGGCACCGTGCACCACATCGCGTTCCGGGTCCCCGACCAGGCGACGCAGGAGTTGTGGCGGCGCGAGCTCGTCGACCGCGGCCACCAGGTCACGGCGATTCTCGACCGCCAGTACTTCACTTCCATCTACTTTCGCGAGCCGGGCGGTGTGCTCTTCGAGATCGCGACGGACACCCCCGGGTTCGACATCGACGAACCGTTGCTTGAGCTCGGCCGCTCGCTCAAGCTTCCGCCGTGGCTCGAGCCGAGCCGCGACGCGATCGAGAATGCCGTCGCGAGAATCGAGTTGCCCGCCGAGAACAATCCGCAGCTCGAGGGGCGCACCCGATGACCGCCCCGGCGCCGGCATGGCCGCACCTGTACCGCGAGGGGTCACCCGATTCGCCGGTGCTGCTGATGCTTCATGGCACGGGAGGGAACGAGCATGACTTCGCCGCGTTCGCGGACTCACTCGACCCCTCGGCCGCGGTGCTCGCGCCGCGCGGGCCGGTGCAGGAGAACGGGATGCTGCGCTGGTTCCGCCGGTTCGCCGAAGGCCAGTTCGACGTCGACGACGTCGTGCGCCGGTCGGGCGAGCTCGCCGGGTTCATTGCCGAGGCTCGAGCCTCGTATGGGCTCGCCAGCCGCCGGCTCATCGCCGTCGGCTTCTCGAACGGCGCGAACATGGCACTCGCCACGACCCTGCTCCATCCGGAGTCCATCGACCGGGCCATCGCCTTCTCGGGCATGAATCCGCTCCCCGGCCGAGAGGTCCACACCGACCTCTCGGGGCGCAGCGTGCTCGTGGTGAGCGGCGACTCCGATCCGATGGCGCCCCTTGACAGCGCGAAGCGTGTCGTCGCCGTCCTCGCCGAGCGCGGCGCCGAAGTGGACCACGTGGTGCGCGCCGGCGGCCACGGCATCGGCGAGTCCGACCTGCGGGCGGCGCTGGACTGGCTCGCGGCACCCCGACATTCGGCCGTGCTGCCGCACAGCGTGCACCGGGCGCACTCATAGGTTTCTCCTAGCACACACGGGATAGTAGGAGGCGTGACCGACACTGCTCCCGCCAGAGTCCCCCTGCGCCGCGCCGACGGCTCGCCCGTGCGCGCGGTGGTCGTCGACGATGAGGCATCCCTCACCGACCTGCTTGCGATGGCGCTGCGCTACGAGGGCTGGGATGTTCGCGCGGCATCCGGCGGCGCCGCCGCCATTGCCCTCATTCGTGAGTTCGCGCCGGATGTCGTTGTGCTCGACGTCATGATGCCGGACATCGACGGCCTCAACGTGCTGCGCAGGCTCCGGGCCGACGGCCGCGACATGCCGATCCTGTTCCTCACCGCGAAGGACTCGCTCGACGACCGCATCCAGGGGCTCACCGCCGGTGGTGACGACTACGTCACCAAGCCCTTCAGCCTCGAGGAACTCGTCGCGAGGCTGCGCGGACTCATCCGCCGGTCCACCGTGCTCGCGCCCGACCTGACCGACCCGATTCTGCGGGTGGGCGACCTTTCCCTCGACGAGGAGAGCTACGAGGTGCAGCGGGGCGGCGAGGCGATCGAGCTCACCGCGACCGAGTTCGAACTGTTGCGCTTTCTCATGCGGAACCCCCGCCGGGTGATGAGCAAGACACAGATCCTCGACCGTGTCTGGAGCTACGACTTCGGCGGGCGGTCGAGCATCGTCGAGCTCTACATCTCCTACCTGCGCAAGAAGGTCGACGGCGATCGGGAGCCGATGATCCACACGGTCCGCGGCGTCGGCTACCTCATCAAGCCGGCGCGATGAGGGGACACTCCGGGGCGCCCTGGTCGCTCCAACGCCGGCTCGTGGTCGGCATCATGCTGCTCCTCGCCCTCGTCAGCATCGTCGTCGGCGCCGTCAGCACCGCCGCGCTCGGTCAGGCCCTCACCGCGAGGGTCGACGAGCAGCTGCGGTCCGCCGCGGACATTCTGCTCGGACCGACGGGTCCGGGACGCGGCGAGTACACGCCGTCGCCGCGGGATGCCCTCCGGCCGGGCGCCGTCGTGCTCGTCGAGTCGCGGGGGAGTGTCGTCGTCGCCGGCTACGTGGCGGATGACGGCACCGCCATGCCGCTGACCACTGCCCAGCGGGACGCGCTGCTCGGCGTCGATGGCGGGCGTCGAGCGTCGAGCGTCGAGCTCGGCGAGCTCGGCGAATACCGGGTGCTCGCCGAGACTACGCGTGCCGACGAGCGCCTCGTGGTCGGCCTGCCGCTTGCGGAATCCCGGGCGACGACCCTGCAGCTGCTGCTCATCATCGTGCTCGTCACGGCGGCAGCGCTCGCCGCAACGGCCGTGATCGGCTCCGCGGTAGTCAGACTGGCGCTGCGCCCCCTCGGCCGTGTGGCCGGCACGGCGGCCCGGGTGTCGGAACTTCCTCTCGCGAAAGGCGAGGTCGCGCTCGTGGAGCGGGTGCCGGATGCCGATACCGACACGAGAACGGAGGTGGGGCGGCTGGGGGCCGCGATCAACCGGATGCTCGACCATGTGGCATCCGCCCTGCTCGCCCGGCAGGAGAGCGAGGGGAAGGTGCGCCGGTTCGTCGCCGACGCGAGCCACGAGCTGCGCACCCCGCTGACCTCGATCCGCGGCTACGCCGAGCTCACCCGGCGGGGCGGCCACGAGCTGCCCCCCGACGTCGCGAAGTCGATGGAGCGCATCGAATCCGAGGCGATCCGCATGACCTCCCTCGTCGAGGACCTCCTGCTGCTTGCCCGACTCGATGAGGGTCGCGACCTCGAGACCGGGTCGGTCGACCTGTCGGGCATCCTGCTCGATACCGTGAGTGACGCGCACGCCGCCGCCCCGGACCATGCTTTCGCGCTCGACCTGCCCGAGGTGCCCGTGATTGTCAACGGCGACGATTCGCGCCTGCGCCAGGTCGTCGCGAACCTGCTCGCCAATGCGCGCGTGCACACCCCGGCCGGCACCGCGATCACGATCGGCCTCGAGGTGCGCGACAGGGCCATCCTGACGGTCGCCGACAACGGCCCGGGAATACCCGCGGAGCGGCAGGCATCACTGTTCGAACGCTTCACGAGGGGCGACGAATCGCGGTCGCGGGCGGCCGGAAGCACGGGTCTCGGCCTTGCGATCGTGAGGGCCGTGATTGAGGGCCACAGCGGAACGGTGTCGGTCGACTCCGTTCCCGGCCGCACCGTCTTCACGGTCGAGCTGCCCCTCGCGTTTCGGCCGGTCCCGGCTCGCACTCGGCAGGACGGGGCAGAATGACACCGGCGGCACGGGTCGTCAGGAAGCGGGCACGGCGATGGACTCACTCACCCGGCACACCGACTACGGATCGACGAGCCTGACCGAAGCGGACGTCGACCCGGATCCGCTCGTCGAGTTCGCCGCCTGGCTGGCGCGGGCCGAGGGGGCCGGCGTCTACGAGCCCAATGCGATGGTGGTCGGCACCGTCGACGCCGACGGGCGGCCGAGCAGCCGCACGGTGCTGCTCAAGGGGCTGGATGCCGAGGGCTTCGAATTCGTCACCAACTACGAGTCCCGCAAGGGACGCTCGCTCGCCGCGAATGCCGCGGTCTCGCTTCTGTTTCCCTGGTACTCGCTCAACCGGCAGGTCTGCGTGCTCGGCACCGCCGCACCCACCTCGGCCGCGGTGAGCGACGCCTATTTCGCCCGGCGCCCCCGCGGCGCGCGGATCGCCGCCCTCGCGAGCGAGCAGTCCCGCCCGATCGCCTCGCGCGACGAGCTCGAGCGCCGGGTGCGGGAGCTCGAGGAGCGCTTTCCCGAGGGGACAGAGATTCCCCGGCCGGAGCACTGGGGCGGAGTACGCGTGGTGCCGCGCGAGATCGAGTTCTGGCAGGGCCGCACGTCGCGGCTGCATGACCGCATCCGGTTCACGGCGACGAGCGAGCCGGGTGCCGGCGCACGAGGCTGGACGCGCGAGCGCCTGCAGCCGTAGTCGCCCGGTACCCGCACGGGTGGGAGGATGGAACCTTGCAGTCAGCCACCAAAGGAGCCCGAATGAGGATCGCCGTCACCGGATCGGCCGGAAAACTGGGGAGCGTTGTCGTCTCGGAGCTGCGTGCCGCGGGACACGCCGTGTGCGAGCTCGACCTCGCCGGCCCGCGTAGCGAGACGTTCACGCGCGTCGACTTCACCGACTACGGACAGACCGTCGACGCCTTCTTCGGCATCGACAGCAGGCACTCGGGCCTGGACGCGGTCGTGCACCTCGCGGCGGCGCCGGCCGGCGGCATCCTGCCCGATTCCGCGACCTTCCACAACAACATGCTCGCGACCTACAACGTCTTCCAGGCGGCCCGTCGAGCGGGCGTGACGACGATCGTCTACGCCTCGAGCGAGACGCTGCTGGGCATCCCCTTCGACGCGCCGCCGCCGTACATCCCGGTCGACGAGGAGTACGAGTCGCGACCCGAGAGCACCTACGCGGTCACCAAGCACCTCGAGGAGGAGCTCGCCCAGAAGCTCGTGCGCTGGGATCCCGAGTTGAGTATCACCGCGCTGCGGTTCTCCAACGTGATGCACGTCGAGGACTACGCCGCGTTCGGTTCCTACGACGCGGACGCGCTCGCCCGCAAGTGGAACCTGTGGGGGTACATCGACGCCCGCGACGGAGCGCAGGCCGTGCTCAAGGCGCTCGAGAAGAACATTCCGGGTTTCGCTGCCTACATCATCGCCAACGCCGACACGGTCATGACCCGGTCGAGCGCCGAACTCGCGGCCGAGGTCTTCCCCGGCGTGCCGGTTACAAAGGAGCTCGTCGAGAACGAGACGATGCTCTCGATCGAGAAGGCCCGCCGGGTACTGGGCTACGAGCCGAATCACTCCTGGCGCAACCACGTCTGACGTGGGGGCGAGCCCGGTTTGCCGATCGGACCCGCATCCCCTAGTCTTAGCGAAGCCAAAGACCGCAGGTTGTCGGCGTTCCCATCACCGGGTGCCCGATCGAAGATTCGTTCAGCGAATGCCAGCGCAGGTGTGTGTAGAAGTCTCCCCCAGGGTTTCAGCTCCGTGCGCTTGCGCCGGAGCTTTTTTCATGAGCCGAGCCTGTTGATTCACTGCCCCGGTCGCGGCGCAAACAATCAATCAAAGGAGTGCCATGGCGAACAAGGAAGCTTCAGTCGCCGAGCTCACGGAGAAGTTCCGTAGCTCGAACGCTGTCCTGCTCACCGAGTATCGCGGACTCACCGTCGCCCAGCTGAAAACGCTGCGGACGTCGATCAGTGAGCACGCAACATACGCCGTGGTGAAGAACACGCTGACCAAGATCGCGGCCAACAACGCGGGTATCTCGTCATTCGACGATGAGCTCGCCGGGCCGTCCGCGATCGCATTCGTGCACGGCGACACTGTCGCCGTCGCGAAGGCTCTGCGTGACTTTGCCAAGGCAAACCCGCTGCTGGTCGTCAAGAACGGTTACTTCGACGGTAACGCTCTTACCCCGGCAGAGGTCATGAAGCTCGCCGACCTCGAAAGCCGGGAGGTGTTGCTGGGCAAGCTGGCCGGCGCCTTCAAGCAGTCGCTGTTCGGTGCGGCCTACCTGTTCAACGCACCGCTGTCGAAGGCCGTTCGCACGGTCGACGCGCTGCGTGAAAAGCAGGAGTCCGCGAGCTAATAACCCCCCCGCGGGTTCGGCCACGCGGCCACAACGATCACAGAACCAATTAGGAGAATAATCATGGCAAAGCTTTCAAATGACGAGCTCATCGAAGCATTCAAGGAGCTCACGCTCATCGAGCTGAGCGACTTCGTCAAGAAGTTCGAAGAGGTCTTCGAGGTCACCGCTGCGGCTCCCGTCGCCGCTGCTGCCGTCGGCGGCGCCGCGCCCGTGGAAGAGGTCGAAGAGAAGGACTCCTTCGACGTCGTCCTCGAGTCCGTCGGTGACAAGAAGATCCAGGTCATCAAGGAGGTTCGCGCGCTCACCAGCCTTGGACTCGGCGAGGCGAAGGCCGTCGTCGATGGCGCCCCCGGCGTCGTCCTCGAAGGTGCGAACAAGGAGACCGCCGAGAAGGCGAAGGCTCAGCTCGAAGCAGCTGGCGCCACCGTCGTCCTCAAGTAATAACTGCCGCACACGCGGTGCACCTCGAATAAGCCCTCGGCCTCTGGCCGGGGGCTTATTTGCGTCTCGGCGAGTCGGTGGACGGCGCGACGTTTGTCCACCATAATGAGGACACCCAACAGAGATTCGGCGGGTGAATACCGGTCGGCACTGCCCGATTGTGTCCCCGTGCGTGTCTAGACAGCCTTACCCTCTGCCTAGCCACTCGGCTCTCTCGCGCCACATCGGGACGCGGCGGGTGCTTCGATCCCGGAGGCACCCGCCCACCCGCCTGAGGCGTTCTAGCCTGCGTGAGGTGGCGCCGTGGTGCTGCGCCGGGCCACGAAGACGAGGGGCACGACGACGCGCTCGATGGCGGCCGGCTCACCGGACGTCGAGAGTTCGCGCATCACCAACTCGACCGCGCGGGCTCCCTGCCGGCACGGCTCTTGGCGCAACGTGGTCAGACCGAACATTTCTGCGAGGTCGTGGTCGTCGATGCCGATCACCGAGAGTTGCCTTGGCACGTCGAGGCCGAGCTCGCGGGCGGCAACGATGACCCCGATCGCGATCTCGTCGCATCCGGCCATGATCGCCGTGGGGCGCAGGCGCGGGTCGGAGAGCAGCTGTCGGGCCACCTCGTAGCCCCCTGCGATCGAGAATGGAACCGCGCGGAAGTCATCGCCCCGCTCGATTCCCGCCTCGTCGAGCGCGAGTCGGAATCCGGTCAGCCGCTGGGCGTGCACTCGGAAGTCCATCTGCTCGAACTGATCGCCACCAAGGTGCATGATGCGTCGGTGACCCAGACTGATGAGGTGCTCGGTCGCCAACCGGGCCGCTTCGACGTCGTCGATGCTGAGCGTGGACATCCCGTCGATGGGGCCGCCGAGGCCGACAATCGGCTTGCCGAGCGAGCGCAGCAGACCGATCTCCGACGGGGCGAGCTCGATCCCGATGGCGATCACCGCATCCACGCGCTTGCGCACCAGGAAGTAGTCGAACACGCGACGGCGCTGCTCCGGATCGCTGCTGAGGCGGTACAGGGTGAGGTCGTAGCCCGCATGGATGAGCGTCGACTCGATTCCCTCGAGCACCTCCGCGAAGAACCACCGGTTGATGAAAGGGATCACCACGCCCACATTGCGGGTCTGGCCCGTCACGAGGCTCGCCGCGTTCGAGGAGACGACGTAGCCGATCGCCGCGGCCGCCCGCTCCACCCGCTCCCTGGTGGGGAGGGCGACATAGCCGGCGCCGCTCAGGGCCCTGGATGCGGTGGACTTCGACACTCCCGCCATGCGGGCGACATCTGCAAGCGCGCTCACCTCCACTCCCTCCGTTGGGTTAGGCCTGGCTCGCATCATAACCGGGATTCGCCCGGTGTGGAATCGGTTCCAGATTTTCGCGTTCAACCCCGGTTGAGTCTGCTTTCAAAACTCTCTCAGCCACCTTCCAGCCGTGCCCCAATCGTTAGATTCCGTTGTGGAACTGTTGTTGCGCCGCGGCGTGGGGTGCCATAGCGTCGATTCTGGAACCGGTTCCCTACCCTTTGCCGCAGCGCCGAGACGTCACATCCGTTCCACACGCAGGCACCAACCCCGCGTCCTCTCCTTCTGAGACGCGGCCGACCTCAACGAGGAGGAATTACATGAGCTCAACCTTGCACCGCCGCTTGCTCTTGCCAATCGCCGCCGCCGGAGTACTGGGCCTCGTGCTCGCCGGCTGCACCGGAACAGACGGCGGCGGCCCGGCCGCCTCCGACGCCGACTGCGGGCCCTACGAGGACTACGGAACATTCGAGGGTGAGTCGGTCGAGGTCTACGCGACCATCGTCGACGTCGAAGCCGACCAGATGGTGCAGAGCTGGGAGGACTTCGAGTCCTGCACCGGCATCACCATCGACTATGTGGGCACACAGGAGGCTGAGACTCAGATCAACGTGCGTGCCGCTGCCGGCGACGCTCCCGACCTGATGATCATCCCGCAGCCTGGTCTGCTCCAGCGACTCATCAACGATGGCTACGTGCTGCCCGCACCCGAGTCCGTCGAGGCCAACGTCGACGAGTTCTGGTCCGAGGACTGGAAGGGCTACGGAACCGTCGATGACACGTTCTACGCCGCTCCACTGATGGCGAGCGTCAAGGGCTGGATCTGGTACTCGCCGTCGGACTTCGAAGCCAAGGGCTATGAAGTTCCGGAGACGTGGGACGAGATGATGGACCTCACGGCGACCATGGCCGAGGAGAGCACCGCGACCTACCGCCCCTGGTGTGTCGGCTTCGGCTCGGGCGACGCCACCGGATGGCCGGGAACCGACTGGATCGAAGACGTGGTTCTTCGCGAATCCGGCCCCGAGGTCTACAACGAGTGGGTCGCGGGCGAGGTCAAGTTCTCCGACCCCGAGATCACGAGCGCGTTCGACCGTGTCGGCGAGATCCTGCTCAACGAGGACTACGTGAACGGCGGATTCGGTGGGGTCAACTCCATCGTGTCGACCACCTTCAACGACGCCGCGCTGCCGATCCTCGACGGTAACTGCTCGATGCACCACCAGGCCTCGTTCTACGAAGCACAGTGGCCTGAGGGCACGACCGTTGCCCCGGATGGCGACATCTGGGCGTTCATCACCCCGAAGATCGACGAGGGCGCGGGTGACTCGGTCACCGGTGGTGGCGAGTTCGTCGCCGCATTCAGCGACTCCGAGGCTGTTCAGGCCGTTCAGACGTACCTCTCCTCCGACACCTGGGCGAACAACCGCGTCGAACTCGGCGGAGTGATCAGCGCCAACAAGGGACTCGACCCGGAGCTTGCCGGATCGGAACTCGGCAAGGCGTCGATTGAGATCCTGCAGGGCGAAGACACCACGTTCGCGTTCGACGGATCCGACCTCATGCCGGCCGCCGTCGGAACGAGCTCGTTCTGGACCGGCATGGTCGACTGGGTCTCCGGAACTCGGAGCACCGAAGAGGTCCTGACGTTCATCGACAGCACCTACCCGTAATTGCGCCCATGAAGTAGAGCGATCCTGGCCCATCGAGATCTTTCTCGGTGGGCCAGGTTTCGATAACGTGATCACAAACCAACGGAGGTCCCTGCATGTCAACGTCGATAGTGCATAGCGAGGTGCTCGCGAACGTGGGCCTCTTGCCCCTCAGCCGGGGTGGAATCCTCGGCGACATAACTGAGAAATTCGGTCTCATGATCGTCGGTCTGGCCGCCTTCGCGGCCGTCGTCGGTCTCATCCTCTTCCTCGCCGACCGCGCACCGAAGCGCGGCCGCGACGTCGTGCAGGTGCTGGCCTTCGTCTTACCGGCCCTGGCCCTTCTGGCCGTCGGCCTCATCTACCCGGCCATCCGCACCACCCTGCTCGCCTTCACCAACCGCGGGGGCGATTTCGTCGGCCTCGAGAACTTCGTCTGGATGTTCACCCAGCCGACGATCATCACAACCCTGATCAACACGCTCATCTGGGTGGCGCTCGTCCCACTCCTGTCGACCATGGTCGGACTCGCCTACGCGGTGTTCATCGACAAGTCGTCAGGGGAGAAGATCCTCAAGTCCCTCGTGTTCATGCCGATGGCGATTTCGTTCGTCGGAGCCGGCATCATCTGGCGCTTCGTGTACGAGTATCGGGCCGAGGGCTTCGAGCAGATCGGAATCCTCAACCAGCTCATCGTGTGGTTTGGCGGTGAGCCGGCGCAGTTCCTCATCAACAGCCCGTGGAACACGCTCTTCCTGATCGTCGTCATGGTCTGGATCCAGACCGGTTTCGCCATGGTGCTGCTCTCCGCGGCCATCAAGGGCGTGCCTGTCGAGATCATCGAGGCGGCGAAGCTCGACGGCGCCAACGCCTGGCAGCAGTTCCGCAACGTCACCATCCCGGCGATCCGGGGCACGCTCATCGTCGTCGTCACGACCATCACGATCGCTACCCTGAAGGTCTTCGACATCGTGCGCACCATGACGGGTGGTCAGTTCGACACCAGCGTCATCGCCAATGAGATGTACACCCAGGCATTCAACCGCGGTGAGTTCGGCCAGGGCTCCGCCCTCGCGGTGGTGCTGTTCATTATGGTGATGCCCATCGTCATCTACAACGTCCGGTCGATGCGCAAGCAGAGGGAGATCCGATGAGCATCCAAGAAGCCGAAGACAAGCTGGATCGCCCCCTCGGCCAGAAGAACACGCTGCGGCCGCAGAAAGTGCCGAAGGCCGACCGGGTCAAGCAGCGGCTGACGTCGCGCGGCGCCACGATCGCCGCAATCATCATCGCGACGCTCTGGACCATCCCGACCTTCGGGCTGTTCGTCTCGTCGTTTCGCCCTGCCGAGCAGATCCGGACCACGGGCTGGTGGACCGTGTTCACGAATCCGAGCTTCAGCCTCGAGAACTACGCCGACGTTCTGTTCGCGAGTGGGGCATCGAGCGCGAACCTGAGCTCCTACTTCATCAACTCGCTCGTCATCTCGATCCCCGCGACCCTGTTCCCGATTGCCCTCGCAACGATGGCCGCGTACGGGTTCGCCTGGATCAAGTTCAAGGGCAGCGGAGCGATTTTCGTGCTCATCTTCGCGCTGCAGATCGTGCCGCTGCAGATGGCCCTCATCCCGCTGCTCCAGATCTTCTCCCAGGTTCTCGGGATCAGCGGGACGTTCCCGGCGGTGTGGATCGCGCACACGATCTTCGGCCTTCCGCTGACGATCTTCCTGCTGCACAACTTCATCGCGGAGATCCCCGGCGAGGTCATCGAGGCCGCGCGGGTCGACGGTGCAAACCACACGCAGATCTTCTTCCGGATCATCCTGCCGCTGTCGATGCCCGCCCTCGCGAGCATCGGGATCTTCCAGTTCCTCTGGGTCTGGAACGACCTCCTGATCGCCCTCGTGTTCTCCGGAGGCACCGTCGACGTCGCGCCACTCACTCAGAGACTCGCGGAGCTCGTCGGCAACTTCGGTCGAAACGCGGAGCGGTTGCCCGCTGCGGCCTTCATCTCGCTGATCATCCCACTCATCGTGTTCTTCAGCCTGCAGCGCTACTTTGTGCGCGGGCTGCTGGCTGGCTCGACGAAGGGGTAGTCCGAGCGCTCGACCAACCGACGGCCGCGGCCGCGTCACCTCACCGGGTGCCGCGGCCGCGGCCTAAGTTAACGCCCATCCGACGAGACGTAAAGTGATCCAGTGAGCGGAATGCACCCCGGCCGAGGCGGCCGCATGATGGGCGGCGGCGACGCGTCTGCCCAGCGCAAGGAGAACGAGACGGCCCCGAGCGTTCCCGACCTGCTCCGCCGCATTGGAGACCTGTTCGCGCCGCACAAGAGCGCCCTCATCCTCACCGTCGTGCTCGTGGTGGTCGGCGCCGGGCTCACCGTGCTTCCTCCGCTGCTCACGAAGGTGGCCTTCGACCAGGGGCTCTTCCCACCGGGGCAGGGACCGGATGTGCCGCTGCTGGCCGAGGTCGTGGGCCTCATGGTCGTGATCTTCATCGTCAGCGCCGGACTCGGGGTCTGGCAGACCTGGCTCACCGCGACGGTGGGCAACAAGGTCATGGGGGCGCTGCGCATCCGCCTGTTCGAGCACCTCCAGCGCATGGAGCTCGCGTTCTTCACCAAAACCAAGACCGGGGCGATCCAATCCCGGCTGCAAAACGATGTCGGCGGCGTCGCCGGGGTGCTCACGAACACAGTGTCGAGCGTGTTGGGCAACACCGTGACCGTTGTTGCGGCCTTCGTCTCCATGCTCCTGCTCTCATGGCAGCTCACGCTGGTGGCGGTGATCCTCATGCCGATCCTCGTGATCGCGCAGCGCCGCGTCGGCCAGGTGCGCGCCCGCATCGCGACGAAGACGCAGGAGTCGCTCAGCGACATGACCGCGATCACCCAGGAGACGCTGTCGGTGTCCGGCATCCTGCTCGCCAAGAGCTTCAACCAGCAGAAGGCGGAGACCGGGCGGTACAGCGCCGAGAACGACACCCAGGTGGGCCTCCAGGTGCGCCTGCAGATGAGCGGGCAGTGGTTCTTCGCGACGGTGCAGATCTTCCTCGCGATCATTCCGGCGATCGTGTATCTCGTCTCGGCGTTCCTCATCCTCGGTGATGTGCCCATCACCGCGGGAACGATCGTGGCCTTCACGACGGTGCAGGCCCGGCTCATGTGGCCCCTCCTGGGACTGATGCGCGTGGCCCTCGACCTGCAGACCTCGCAGGCGCTCTTCGCTCGCATCTTCGAATACCTCGACCTGAAGCCCGCCATCACCGATCGGCAGGGAGCGCGATCGGTCACCGACTCCGGGCTCGGACGCATCGAATTCGACGATGTCGTCTTCGCGTACCCGGACTCGGCGCCGGAGACCCCGCCGACTCTGAAGGGGATCTCGTTTGCGATCGAGCCGGGTCAGTACGCCGCGTTCGTCGGGCCGTCGGGGGCGGGAAAGACGACGGTGTCATACCTCATTCCGCGCTTTCACGCCGTGAGCTCCGGTCGCATCCTGTTCGCGGGCGACGATGTGCGCGAACTGCAGCAGGACTCGCTCGTCGCGAACATCGGCATCGTCAGCCAGGAGACGTACCTCTTCCACGCGACCATCGGCGAGAACCTGCGCTACGCCAAACCGGACGCGAGCAAGGACGAGATCGAGGCGGCCGCCAGGGCGGCGAACATCCACGAGACCATCGCGTCGTTTCCCGAGGGCTACGACACCGTGGTGGGCGAGCGCGGCTACCGCCTGTCCGGCGGCGAGAAACAGCGCATCGCGATCGCCCGCGTTCTGCTCAAGGACCCGGCCGTGCTCATCCTCGACGAGGCGACGAGCGCGCTCGATTCGATCTCGGAGCGGGTCGTGCAGTCTGCGCTCGACACTGCCGCGCGGGGGCGGACGACGATCGCGATCGCCCACCGGCTGTCGACGATCGTGGGCGCCGACGTGATCTTCGTGGTGGATTCGGGGCTCATTGTCGAGCGCGGCACGCACAACGAGCTCATGGCGCTCGGCGGCGTCTACGCGGGCCTGTACCGGGAGCAGGTACGGGCCGGCTCCTGACCGCAGCCCCGGCATCCGGCATCCGGCATCCGGCATCCACTTTCATGATTCAGGAGCCTGTGGTGCCGCTCCCTTGCAGCATTCAGGAGTTTGGGCTGACATTCAGGAGTCCGCGGTCGAGAATCGCCGGTTTAACGGCGATCGAGATTGACCTGGGTCCGAAACTCCTGAATTCTGCGGGCCGTCTGGACCCGAAACTCCTGAATTCTGTGGGCCGTCGTCGGCAGGAACTCCAGACACGTGATTGGAAGCACGCCAGGCTCCCGCGTCTCCTGAGGTCTGCAGGATTCGCATCGCGTGTGCGCAACTCCGGCGAATGTGGATGCGTCGGCATCCACTCTTCGGACAACGTCGGGCTGCGTCAGAGCCAGGTGAGATTTCACCGGAGTTAGGTGCAACCAGGCGCAACCGCAGGATCAACCACTGGTCATTGATGAACTCCGCGCTCGTGTGCCGGTGAGGTTGACGACCGAAAGCGCGGTCGGCGCCCGGCCGGCCTGCGGTGCTGAAACTCGCCGACTAGTCGTTCTGCGTGTGCGCAACTCCGGTGAATGTGGATGCGGCGGCATCCGCCCCCGGGAATGCAGGACTACTCAGGTGCCCGGTGAGATTTCACCGGAGTTGTGTGCCAGGCGCCAGACCCGAAAACGCGAGCCAACAGCATTCTCACCACCCGCAGCGCGGCAACGCCCTTGGGACGCTGAAGAATGAAAGTGAGCGGGGCTAGTAGGCCGCGAGGAGCTGGTTCATGTAGTCCATCTCGCTGTTTTGTGTTCGGACGATGTTTCCCGCGAGTGCGGTTACGATGTCATTCGTCGAGCGCTCGAGCAGGGCCTGAGCCATCTCCACCCCGCCGGTGTGATGTGCGATCATGAGCTCGAGAAACATCTTGTCCGCATCCGCTCCGGTCGCCGTCTGGAGGGCCGCGATCTGTTGGGGTGTGGCGAGACCAGGCATCGCCGCCGCGGGCATGGTCGTGCCCGGCATGGTCATGCCCGGCATCGTCGTGGAATCCGAGTCGCCGGATTCGCTGTCAAGCGTGGGTTGCGCCATCCAGGTCATCGCCGGGTCTGAGGCGGCCTGCGGCAGCCCCCACATTCTCAGCCAGGCGAACATCTGCCCGGCCTGCTGCCCTTGAGACGTGGCAATGTCGTACGCGAGGGTTTTGATGTCCTGGTTGTCAGTCGTATCGCGGACGATAATCGCCATCTCGACAGCTTGCTGGTGGTGCGTCTGCATATCGCGGGCGAAGCCCGCCTCAGCGCTTGTCGTCGATGGCGTCGTCTGGTCGGCTGGCATCACCAGGCGCCCAATTGCAAATCCGCCGAGCAGCAGCACTCCGCTCGCCACGATCGCCACGATCACGTGGCGAAGCGGCCACGTGGACTTCTGGTTGATGGGCTCGGTCAAGAAATTTTACCCGGACCGTCAATGGCGCCGGAGCACGAAGCTCCCGCTTCCGGTGCCTCGCCCCCCTGCCAGAACTTGTCGACGAAGTCCTGCAGGCGCGGGTCGTCGACGCCGTCAAGCTCGACCTGGTTAGCCCATCCCGAGATGACCACGGGTGCCTGGAGGTCGGCCATGGGGGAGAGGACGGAGAACGTCGTCGGCACCGAGTCCTGAAGTGCCGCGAGCTCGTCGCCACTCACCTCGTCCGGGTCGTAGGTCACCCAGACCGCACCGTGCTCCAGGGAGTGGACGGCGTTCTCGCTGGGAACCTGCTCCGTGTAGACGCCGCAGTTCAACCAAGCGCCCGCGTGCTCGCCCCCGGCTGGCGGACTTTGGGCGTAGTCGACGGGTCCCTCCACATGCCCGGCGACGACATCCTCATAGCTCTGCAGGCCGCTGATCTCGATGTCCTCAGGATCCCGCGGCGGGGTGCCGCTCGTGACCACGGCGTTCACGACGAGCGCCAGCACGCTGGCGGTGGCGACGCTCGCGATCGCGATGCCGATGATCCGGTTGCGCTTCTCGGTGGCCTGTTTCTTCTTCAGCGCCGCCACCTTCTCGGCTCGGCGGGCGTCACGCTGTTGCTTGATCGTCAGCTCCTTGCGGGCGCCGGGCGGAATGGGCGAAGGGGTCGAATCGCGAGGGGGCAAGGCCGTGGTCCTGTCGTGTGTGCGGTCGGTGCACTACAAGAATGCACTACTCGGGCAGGCGCTGCGTGTGAGGGAGCCGGATGTCCGCTCCCCCGTAACACCCCGGGGCGCCTTGGTAAGCTCGAGCGACGGGCCACGAGCCCGCTTTTTCCTCCTTTCCGGCGAATCCAAGGGCTGGCCCAGTGAAGTACGCAAATTCCGTGATCGACCTCGTCGGCAACACGCCGCTCGTGAAGCTCAATCACGTGACCGAGGGCATCTCGGCGACGATTCTGGTGAAGCTCGAGTACGTGAATCCCGGGGGATCGTCAAAGGACCGCATCGCGACGCGCATCATCGACGCGGCAGAACGCGACGGGCTGTTGAAGCCCGGCGGAACGATCGTCGAGCCGACATCCGGAAACACCGGCGTCGGGCTCGCGCTCGTCGCCCAACAGCGCGGCTACCGGTGCGTCTTCGTGGTGCCCGACAAGGTCGGAATCGACAAGCGAAACGTGCTCACCGCCTATGGCGCCGAGGTCGTCGTGACACCGACCTCCGTCGCGCCCGACAGCCCCGAGTCGTATTACGGCGTGTCCGACCGCCTCGCCCGCGAAATTCCCGGCGCGTTCAAGCCCAACCAGTACGCCAACCCGAACGGGCCGCTCAGCCACTACGAGACGACCGGTCCGGAGATCTGGCGCGACACCGAGGGCACGGTCACGCACTTCGTCGCGGGCGTCGGCACCGGCGGCACGATCAGCGGAGTGGGCAAGTACCTCAAGGAGGTCTCGGGCGGAGCGGTGCAGATCATCGGAGCCGACCCGGAGGGCTCGGTCTACTCCGGCGGCACCGGGCGCCCGTACCTCGTCGAGGGCGTCGGCGAGGACTTCTGGCCCGAGGCCTACGACCCGAGCGTTGTCGACCGCGTCATTGCGGCATCCGACGCCGTCTCCTTCGCCCTGACCCGCCGGCTTGCGCTCGAGGAGGGCCTGCTTGTCGGCGGATCGAGCGGGCTCGCGATCGCGGCCGCGCTCGAGGCCGCCCGCGATCTCGGCCCCGGAGACGTCGTCGTCGTGTTGCTGCCCGACGGTGGGCGCGGCTACCTCGGCAAGATCTTCAACGACCAGTGGATGCGATCACACGGCTTTGCTGCGCCCGACGAGGGAACGACGGTCGCCGACGTGGTCGCGGGCCGCGAACTCGCGCACGTGCGGCCCGAACACACCGTGCGCGACGTCATCCGGCTCCTGCGCGAGACGGGCGCGTCGCAGCTCCCCGTGCTCTCCGCCGACCTCCCCGTCGTGCTCGGCGAGGTGCTCGGCGCGGTGCACGAAGACCGGCTTCTCGAGCTCGTGCTCGCGGGCGAGGCGGGAATGGCGGATGCGATCGGCGAGCTCGTCGGTGCGCCGCTCGACCTCGTCGGGGCCGGCCAGTCGATCGAATCGGCACTCGAGGCGTTCGGCGCCGCCGACACGCTCCTCGTGACCGACGGCGGCAAACCGCTCGCGCTGCTCACCCGCACCGACCTGCTCGCCCACCTCTCCAACTGACGAAGGACCCCATGAGTCACGACTTCTCCACCCGAGCCATCCACGTCGGGCAGACCCCCGACGCAGCGACCGGCGCGGTCATCCCGCCGATCTACCAGACCTCGACCTTCGTGCAGGACGGCATCGGCGGTTTCCGAGGAGGCTACGAGTACGCCCGCGGCGGCAACCCGACCCGCACCTCCCTTGAGACCCTCGTCGCCGACCTCGAGGGGGCGACGCACGGATTCAGCTTCGCGTCCGGCCTCGCCGGCGAGGACACGCTGCTGCGCGCGATCCTCGAGCCCGGCGCCCGCGTCGTGATGGGCAACGACGTCTACGGCGGCACACACCGCCTGGTCAACCGGGTTTTCGTGCCGTGGGGGATCGAACTGGCGACCACAGAGCTCACCGACCTCGACGCCGTGCGCGCCGCAGTCACTCCCGGAACCGCCGTGCTCTGGGTCGAGACACCCAGCAATCCGCTCATGAAGATCAGCGACATCGCGGCGCTCGCCGAGATCGGCCACGCGGCTGGCGCGATCGTCGTCGTCGACAACACCTTCGCCTCCCCCTACCTGCAGAACCCGCTGGCCCTCGGCGCCGACGTCGTCGTGCACTCCACCACCAAGTACCTCGGTGGGCACTCCGATGTGCTCGGCGGCGCGGTCGTCACGAGCAACGAGGAGATCGCCGAGAAGGTCGGCTTCCACCAGTTCGCCGTCGGTGCCGTCGCCGGACCGATGGATGCCTGGCTCACGGTGCGGGGGATCAAGACCCTCGCCGTGCGCGTCGAGCGGCATTCGAGCAACGCGCAGGCGATCGCGGAACGGCTCGTCGGGCATCCGTCGATCGAGCGGGTCTACTACCCCGGCCTGGCAGGGCACCCCGGACACGAGATCGCGGCGCGGCAGATGCGCGGCTTCGGCGGCATGCTCTCGCTCGCGCTTCGGGGCGGGGCTCCCGCCGCCCGAAAGCTCGTCGAGTCGACCGACGTGTTCCTGCTTGCCGAGTCGCTCGGCGGGGTCGAGTCGCTCATCGGCTACCCGTCCGAGATGACCCACGCCTCGGTGCTCGGCACCGAGCTCGAGGTACCGGACAACATCGTGCGACTGTCGGTCGGCATCGAGGGCGTCGACGACCTGGTTGGCGACCTGCTGCAGGCGCTCGACCGGTAGGTGACGCGCGCGGCATATGTTGATCGACAATCAGGAGTGGCGGGCCGCCGCGCGTGCGACATAATGGTGTCGTTCGCGAAATGTGAACGTACACATTGCCAATGAAGCCGGGTACGACAGTCACCATGGAACCACCGAAGGTTCGCGCTCCCAACATCCGGGATGTCGCACGACTCGCGGGAGTCTCGTACCAGACGGTGTCCCGGGTGCTCAACAACGCCGAGTCGATCAAACCCAGCACCAAGCAGCGCGTGCTCGAGGTCATCGAGCAGATCGGCTACCGGCCGAATCAGGCTGCGCGCGCCCTCGTGACGAGCAAGTCGCGGACTATCGGCGTGCTGACCTCGCAGACGGCCCACTACGGCCCGACGACCAGCCTGCACGCCATCGAGGACGCGGCACGCGAGGCGGGCTACCTCATCACCACGACGAGCCTGTCGACGAGCGATCAGGGCTCGATCACCGAGGGGCTCGAGCACCTCATGGCTCAGGCGATCGAGGGGCTCGTCGTCATCGCCCCGCAGGTGCGGGTGTTCGACGCCTTCCGGCAGCTCGCGCTGACCATCCCGCTGGTGACGCTCGATTCGACCGGACAGGATGCGCCGCGCAGCCTCTCGGTCGACCAGATCGCCGGCGCACGGATGGCCACGAACCACCTCATCGAGCTCGGCCACGAGGACATCGTGCACGTCGCCGGCCCGCGCGACTGGATCGAGGCGGAGGCTCGGATGCGCGGATTCCTCGATGCGATCAACGCGGCCGACCTGAGGACGCATCGGCCCGTCCTCGGCGACTGGACAGCCGACTTCGGGTACCACGTCGGCACCGAACTGTTGGACTTTCGCGACTTCACGGCGGTGTTCGCGGGGAACGACCAGATGGCGCTGGGGCTGCTGCATGCGTTCCGCAACGCGGGGCTCGATGTGCCCGGCGATATCAGCGTGGTCGGCTTCGACGACATCCCCGAGGCCCGCCACTTCTTCCCGCCGCTCACGACGGTTCGGCAGGACTTCGCCGAGCTCGGCAGGCGCTCGATCGCGCTGCTCGTCGGCGAGATCGAGGGCGAGGAAGACCTCGACCACGCGCAGATCCTTCCGGAGCTGATCGTGCGCGAGTCCACGGCGCGTGCGCGCCGCTGACGGCGGTCCCACCGAGCCAGCTTTGCCGAGCGACTGCGCCGTCGCGGGCTTGACAGGCGGGCCGGGCGGGCGGCTACCATGCAATGTGAGCGATCACATTTTGTGAACCGCCTCGTTCCCCCGCCCTGACGAAGGAGTCTCTCGTGCCCGCTTCCGCCGCACCGATCACGCCGGAGGACCGATTCGTCATCGGCGTCGACTACGGCACCCTGTCCGGCCGCGCCCTCGTCGTGCGCGTCTGCGACGGCGCCGAGTTCGGCACCGCGACCCACGAATACCCCCATGCGGTCATGGACACGGTGCTCGCCGCGACCGGCGAGAAGCTGCCGCCGGAGTGGGCGCTCCAGGTGCCCGCCGACTACGTGGACGTGCTCAAGACCGCCGTGCCGCGCGCGATCGCGGCATCCGGAATCGACCCGGCGCAGGTCATCGGCATCGGAACGGACTTCACCGCGAGCACCCCCCTCCCCGTGCTGGCCGACGGAACACCGCTCAACGAGGTTCCCGGCCTCGAGTCACGCCCGCACGCCTACGTGAAGCTGTGGAAGCACCACGCGGCACAAGCCCAGGCCGACCGCATCAACGAACTCGCCCGCACCCGCGGGGAGACCTGGCTGCCGCGCTACGGCGGGCTCATCTCGAGCGAGTGGGAATTCGCCAAGGGCCTCCAGCTGCTCGAGGAGGACCCCGAGCTCTACGCCCGCATGGACCACTTCGTCGAGGCCGCGGACTGGATCGTCTGGCAGCTCACCGGCAGCTACGTGCGCAACGCCTGCACGGCCGGCTACAAGGGCATCCTGCAGGATGGCGCATACCCCAGCCGGGAATTCCTTGCCGCGCTGAACCCCGAGTTCGCCGGGTTCGCCGCCGACAAGATCGCCCAGGAGATCGGCCAGCTCGGCGAGAGGGCCGGCGTGCTGTCCGAGCAGGCCGCCGCGTGGACCGGGCTCCGCGCCGGCATCGCTGTCGCAGTCGGCAACGTCGACGCGCATGTCACCGCGCCTGCCGCCCAGGCCGTCGAGCCCGGCCAGATGCTCGCGATCATGGGCACGTCCACCTGCCACGTCATGAACGCGACGGGGATCACCGAGGTGCCCGGAATGTGCGGCGTCGTCGACGGCGGCATCGTCGCGGGGCTCTACGGCTACGAGGCAGGGCAGTCCGGCGTCGGCGACATCTTCGCCTGGTACGTGAACAACCAGGTGCCGGGACGCTACCACGAGGAGGCCGCGGCGCGGGGGCTCAGCGTGCACGAGTACCTCACCTCCCTCATCCAGGACCAGCCCGTCGGCGGGCACGGTCTCATCGCCCTCGACTGGCACAGCGGCAACCGCTCGGTGCTCGTCGACCACGAGCTCAGCGGAACCCTCATCGGCGCGACGCTCGCGACCCGGGCCGAGGAGGTCTACCGGGCGCTGTTCGAGGCGACCGCGTTCGGCACCCGAACGATCGTCGAGACCTTCGCCGCGAGCGGCACCCCCGTGACCGAGTTCATCGCCGCGGGCGGCCTGATCAAGAACCCCTTCCTGATGCAGGTCTACAGCGACGTGCTGCGAATGCCGGTGTCGACGATCGTGAGCGACCAGGGCCCCGCGCTCGGCTCCGCGATCCACGCAGCCGTCGCCGCGGGAGCCTATCCAGACGTGCGCGCCGCCGGCGACGCGATGGGCCGCCTCAACAAGTCGGCCTTCACGCCGAACCCGGATGCCGCGGATGCCTACGACCTGCTGTTCGCCGAGTACACCCTGTTGCACGACTACTTCGGCCGCGGCGGCAACGACGTCATGCACCGCCTCAAGGCCATGCGGCGGGATGCGCTCGGGGGAGCGGGCGAGTTCGCCGGCGCCCTCGCCGCGGACCAATCGGAGCCCAGCGACCCCGCGGAGAGCGAGGTCGGGTCATGAGCGTCGATGACGACATCCGCCGCGTCCGCGCCGACGTCGCAGCGCTGCACGACCAGCTCACCCGCTACGGGCTCGTGATCTGGACCGGCGGCAACATCTCCGGCCGCGTGCCCGGCGCGAACCTGTTCGTGATCAAGCCGAGCGGCGTCGAGTACGACGACCTCGACGCCTCGAACATGATCCTCTGCGACCTCGACGGCCACGTCATCCCCGGGTCGGAGGGCAGCGAGCGCAGCCCCTCGAGCGACACCGCGGCGCACGCCTACGTCTACCGCAACATGCCGCAGGTGGGCGGCGTCGTGCACACCCATTCGACCTACGCCACCGCGTGGGCGGCCCGGGGCGAACCCGTGCCGTGCGTCATCACCGGCCAGGCCGACGAGTTCGGCGGCGAGATCCCGATCGGCCCGTTCGCGATCATCGGCGACGAGTCGATCGGCGAGGGAATCGTCGAGACGCTGTCCGGGCACCGCTCGCGCGCTGTGCTGATGCAGAACCACGGAGTCTTCACGATCGGCAAGGACCCCCGCGACGCCGTCAAGGCCGCCGTCATGGCCGAGGATGTCGCGCGGACGGTGCACATCTCCCGCCAGCTCGGCGAGCCGATCCCCATCCCGCAGGACAAGATCGACGCCCTGTTCGACCGCTACCAGAACGTCTACGGGCAGGCGCCCGCCGGTGCGCTCGACGACACCACGATGAACGACACCGCACTGGACAACACTGGAGAAGACGCATGAACGGCTCGATCATTCCCGACCTCGCCACAAACGAGGTCTGGTTCGTCACCGGCAGCCAGAACCTCTACGGCGACGAGACGCTGCGCCAGGTGGCGGAGCAGTCCCAGCGGATCGCGACCGCGCTCGGCGACGCCCGCGACATCCCCGTGACCGTGAAGTGGATGCCGGTGCTCAAGGACTCCGATTCCATCCGGCGCCTCGCCCTCGACGCCAACGCGAACGACCGCGTCATCGGCGTCATCGCCTGGATGCACACCTTCAGCCCCGCGAAGATGTGGATCACCGGACTCGACCTGCTGCGCAAGCCCCTGCTGCACCTGCACACGCAGGCGAACGTGGAGCTTCCGTGGTCCGAGATCGATATGGACTTCATGAACCTCAACCAGGCCGCCCACGGCGACCGCGAGTTCGGCTACATCCAGACCCGTCTCGGGGTCGCCCGCAAGACGGTCGTCGGCCACGTCTCCAACCCCGCGGTTGCCGCGAGAATCGGCACGTGGACACGCGCCGCGGCCGGGTGGGCCGCGACCCATGAGTTGAAGCTCGCCCGGTTCGGCGACAACATGCGCTTCGTCGCCGTGACCGAGGGCGACAAGACAGAGGCAGAGCTGCAGTTCGGCGTGCAGGTCAACACCTGGGGAGTGAACGATCTCGTCGAGGCGGTCGACGCAGCGACCGAGGCCGACGTCGACGCGCTCGTCGCCGAGTACGAGGAGCTGTACGAGGTCGTGCCAGAGCTACGGTCCGGCGGAGAGCGCCACGACTCACTGCGCTACGGCGCGCGCATCGAGCTCGGCTTGCGCTCGTTCCTCGAGGCTGGGGGGTTCAGCGCCTTCACCACGAGCTTCGAAGACCTCGGCGGACTCCGCCAGCTGCCCGGCCTCGCTGTGCAGCGGCTCATGGCGGACGGCTACGGCTTCGGCGCCGAGGGTGATTGGAAGACCGCCGTGCTGGTCCGCGCGGCCAAGGTCATGGGGGCAGGGCTTCCCGGCGGGGCCTCGCTCATGGAGGACTACACCTACGACATGACGCCGGGCAACGAGCTCATCCTCGGCGCGCACATGCTCGAGGTGTGCCCGTCGCTGACGACCTCGAGGCCACGCCTCGAGGTGCATCCGCTCGGCATCGGTGGCCGTGAGGATCCGGTGAGGCTCGTCTTCGATACGGATGCCGGGCCCGCGGTCGTCGTCGCCCTCTCCGACATGCGCGACCGCTTCCGGCTCGTCGCGAACGTCGTCGAGGTCGTGCCGCTGCCGCATCCGCTTCCCAAACTGCCCGTCGCCCGGGCGGTGTGGAAGCCCGAGCCCGACTTCGCGACAAGCGCCGCCGCGTGGCTTGTGGCGGGAGCCGCGCACCACACGGTGATGTCGACCGCCATCGGAATCGAGGTGTTCGAGGACTTCGCCGAGATCGCGCGCAACGAGCTCGTCGTGATCGACAAGAGCACGAACCTGCGCGATTTCACCCGGGAGCTGCGTTGGAACCAGGCCTACTACCGGCTCGCCCGCGGGCTCTGACCGCGCTGCCGTGGCCAACATCACCGACGTCGCGAAGCTCGCGGGGGTCTCGCACCAGACGGTGTCCCGGGTGCTCAACGATGCCGCCGTGCGCCCGGCGACCAGGGCGCGCGTGGATGCCGCGATCCGGGAGCTCAACTACCGCCCGAGCTCGGCCGCCCGCGCCCTCGTGACGCGGAAGTCGAACGCGATCGGCCTCATCGCGACGGGAGCGCCGCTGTATGGGCCCTCGAACACGATGCTGGCCTTCAACGAGGCGGCCCGGGCGGCGGGGTACCAGGTGACCATCGCGAGCATGACGAGCGTTGACCGGGCGTCGATGGTGAGCGCCATCGAGGTGCTTCTCGGGCAGCGCGTCGAGGCGCTCGTGCTCATCGTCGCGGATGTCGCGGCCTTCGACGCCATCGCGGGGCTCGACATCGATGTTCCACTCGTCACGGCTGAGAGCAGCGGCCGGGAGGGATTCCTCAGCGTGTCGATCGACCAGTTCGCCGGCGCGCGCCTCGCCGTGCGGCACCTGATCGGCCTCGGGCACACGGAGATCCTTCATGTCAAGGGGCCCGACTGGTCGGTGGATGCGGCAGAGCGCGAGCGGGGCTGGCGCACCGAGCTGGAGGCCTCCGGCCTGGCGGTGGTCCCGCCGCTCGCGGGCACCTGGCTTGCCGACAGCGGTTATGCGATCGGCACCGAGCTCGCCAGCACCGGCGCGGTCGGAGCGGGCCGAGCGACGGCCATCTTCTCGGCCAACGACCAGATGTCGATCGGGCTGTTGCACGCGCTTTCGGATGCCGGGCTCCGTGTTCCCGGGGATGTGAGCGTCGTCGGCTTCGATGACATCCCCGAGAGTGTGCACTATTCGCCCCCGCTCACGACGGTGCGCCAGGACTTCGCGGACCTCGGCGCCCGGATGATGCAGACGCTGCTGCAGGTGCTCGATGGTCGCCCGCCGCTGGACCCCGTCCAGGCGACCCCCGAACTGATCGTGCGCGCGTCGACCGCGCGCGCGATCCCGTTACCGAACCGTGAAGTGAATGCTTGACACGGCCCCCGGGAAACGGATTAGCATGTAGTCCACAATGTGACCGTTCACATTGGGTAAGAATCCTGCACCGGCATCCACCGATCGCATGACGAAGAGGTCAAGCATTGAGCACGATCCCACACCCCGCGCGCGCCGACGATTGCGTCGTCGTTTCGTGGACCGGTGGGGGACGCGCCCGTGATGCCCGTCCCCTGCGCCGTGGGGTCGCCGGCGCTCTGCCCCTCCCCGACTCGCCCAACGCCCGGCCTCTCGCCGGGTAGGCAAACGACGAGCCGACCGCATGGACGAGGTCGACCCGTTGAGCACCACGCAGTTCCCGAAGTCCAAGCACCCACGAAAGGAAACACAGTGAACAACAGGAAGATTCTGGCGACAATTGCCGCCGGAGCACTCGCCCTCGGCCTCGCGGCCTGCGCACCCGCCGAAGACGGCGGCGGCGCAGCCGGCGGCGGCGGCGGCGAAGGCGGCCTCGTCGGCGTCGCAATGCCCACGAAGTCATCCGAGCGCTGGATCCAGGATGGCGAAGCCGTCAAGGCCCAGCTCGAAGAGGCCGGCTTCGAGGTCGACCTTCAGTACGCGGAAGACGACATCCCGACCCAGGTCAGCCAGATTGAGAACATGATCACCAAGGGCGCTGTCGCCCTGATCGTCGCCTCGATCGACGGAACCACGCTCACCAACGTGCTCGAGGACGCCGCCAGCCAGGACATCGCGGTCATCGCGTATGACCGACTGCTGCGCGACACCGAGGCCGTCAGCTACTACGCCACGTTCGACAACTTCCTCGTCGGACAGCAGCAGGCATGGTCGATCACCAACGGACTCGGCCTGACCGAGCTCGACGGAACCGCGATCGACGGCGCTCCGGCCGGACCGTTCAACATCGAGCTGTTCGCCGGTTCGCTCGACGACAACAACGCGTTCTTCTTCTTCAACGGCGCCATGGACGTGCTCCAGCCGCTGATCGATGACGGCGTTCTCGTTGTCAAGAGCGACCAGACCGACATCGAGCAGGTTGCAACGCTCCGTTGGGACGGCGAGACCGCGCAGAGCCGCATGGAGGACATCCTCACGTCGCAGTACTCGGGTGGAGACAAGGTCAACGCCGTCCTCTCGCCGTACGACGGCATCAGCCGCGGAATCATCTCCGCCCTCGAAGGATCCGGGTACACGGTCGGCGCCGAATGGCCGATCATCTCGGGCCAGGACGCCGAACTCGACTCCGTCAAGGCGATCGTCTCCGGCGAGCAGTACGCCACCATCTTCAAGGACACCCGCGACCTCGCGTCGAAGGCTGTCGAGATGACGGTTGCGGTTCTCGCAGGTGAAGAGCCCGAGGTCAACAACACCGAGGACTACGACAACGGCGTCAAGAAGGTGCCGTCGTTCCTGCTCGAGCCGATCATCGTCGTCGCGGACAACATCCCCGAGGTGCTGATCGACAGCGGCTACTGGACCGACGAAGAGATCAACGGCTAGTCACATCGCACTGCGATAGCAACACAGAGCACCAACACGCCGGTGGGGAGTACCCAGGTACCCCCACCGGCGACCACAATGTACTACCCCCACCAAAGGAGTTGGATCGCCGGTGAATGCAAACATTCTCGAGATGCGTTCGATTACGAAGACATTCCCCGGCGTCAAGGCGCTGTCGGACGTCACCCTCAACGTGGCCCGCGGTGAGGTCCACGCGATCTGCGGCGAGAATGGCGCGGGCAAGTCGACCCTCATGAAGGTTCTGAGCGGGGTCTACCCTCTCGGCACCTACGAGGGCGACATCGTTTTCGAGAACGAGACGATGACCTTCCACGACATCCGCGACAGCGAGTCCAAGGGCATCGTGATCATTCACCAGGAGCTCGCGCTGAGCCCACACCTGTCGATCGCGGAGAATATCTTCCTCAACAACGAGCAGCGTGGCGCCCTCGGCCTCATCGACTGGAACAAGACCAACTCGGAGGCGGCGAAGCTGCTCGCCCGCGTTGGCCTGCGGGAGAACCCGACGACGAAGATCAAGAACATCGGCGTGGGCAAGCAGCAGCTGGTCGAGATCGCAAAGGCCCTGTCGAAGCGAGTGAAGCTCCTGATCCTCGACGAGCCGACCGCCGCCCTCAACGACGAGGACAGCGACCACCTGCTCGACCTCATCCTGCATCTCAAGGGTCAGGGCATCACCTCGATCATCATCAGCCACAAGCTCAACGAGATCAAGAAGGTCGCCGACTCGGTCACGGTCATCCGTGACGGCAAGACCATTGAGACGATCGCCAAGAACGACGTGACCGAGGACCGGATCATCAAGGACATGGTGGGCCGCGACCTCGAGCACCGGTACCCCGACCACACCCCGCATATCGGCGAGGAAGTGCTCCGCGTCGAGAACTGGACGGCGCATCACCCGCAGGACCCGACGCGAGTGATGGTCGACAACGTCAACCTCAACGTCCGCGCGGGCGAGATCGTCGGGATCGCCGGCCTCATGGGCGCCGGACGAACCGAGTTCGCGATGAGCCTGTTCGGCCGCTCCTACGGCAGCAGGATCACCGGCAAGGTCTTCAAGAACGGGAAGGAGATCAAGCTTCCGAACGTCTCCGAGGCGATCCGGCAGGGGATCGCGTATGCGACCGAAGACCGCAAGGTCTACGGGCTCAACCTCATCGATGACATCAAGCGCAACGTCTCGATGGCCGCGCTCGACAAGCTGTCGAAGTGGGGCCTCGTCCACGACAACGAAGAGTTCAAGGTTGCGAACGAGTACCGCAAGTCCATGAACATCAAGTCACCGACGGTGCTTGCCAAGGTCGGCAAGCTCTCCGGTGGAAACCAGCAGAAGGTCGTTCTGAGCAAGTGGATCTTCTCTAACCCTGACGTGCTGATTCTGGACGAACCGACGAGAGGGATCGACGTCGGCGCTAAGTATGAGATCTACACGATCATCAATCGCCTGGCGGCAGACGGCAAGGCCATCATCGTCATCTCGTCCGAGCTGCCCGAGTTGCTCGGAATCTGTGACCGCATCTACGCGATCTCGGAAGGCCGCATCACGGGCGAACTGCCGATTGAACAAGCAAACCCAGAATCACTCATCAAACTCATGACCATGGAGGCGCCCCGCTGATGGGCGGGGCGATCACGAAGGAGCACTCACGCCCATGACTGACACCAAGCCTGTTTCCACCGAGACCATCGGGCCACCCCAGAACCGATTCACAGCGTCGCTGACCCACGTTCTCGCCGACCTCGGCAAGAACGGCATCTTCCTCGCCCTCATCGCGGTGATCATCCTCTTCTCGATCACGACCAACGGGATCCTGCTGCGTCCGCAGAACATCTCGAACCTGATCGTGCAGAACGGATACATCCTCATCCTCGCGGTAGGAATGGTGCTCGTGATCGTCGCGGGCCACATCGACCTGTCGGTTGGATCGGTCGCCGCGTTCGTCGGCGCTGTCTCGGGGGTGTTCGCGGTCAATATGGGGCTGCCGTGGTGGCTCGCGGTCATCCTGTCTCTGCTTGTCGGCGCGGTCGTTGGTGCGTGGCAGGGATTCTGGATCGCCTACGTCGGCATACCCGCGTTCATCGTCACTCTCGCGGGCATGCTCATTTTCCGTGGACTCGCGCTCGTCGTGCTCCAGAATGCCAACATCGGTTCGTTCCCCACGGAGTACCGCGCGCTCGGCAACGGATTCCTGACCGACCTGCTCGGGGCGTACCAGGTCGACCCGGTGACGATGGGCATCGCGATCATCGCGATCATCGCCCTGGTGGTGCAGCAGATCCGAACCCGCCGCGGCCGCCTGCAGTACGCGCAGGAGGTCGAGCCCCTCATCTGGTTCGTTGCGAAGCTGATCCTCATCGTCGGCGGCATCGGTGCGTTCGCCTACGCCCTCGCCACCTTCAAGGGCATCCCCATCACACTCATCATCCTCGCGGTGCTCGTGATGATCTACGGCGTGCTGACGACCAAGAGCGTGTTCGGTCGTCACATCTATGCGATCGGCGGCAACCGCCACGCGGCCGAGCTGTCGGGTGTCAAGACCCGCCAGGTGGACTTCTGGATCTTCGTCAATATGGGCTTCCTTGCAGCGCTCGCCGGCCTCGTCTTCACGGCACGCCTGAATCTCGCTGGCCCGAAGGCCGGTGAGGGCTTCGAACTTGAGGCCATCTCTGCGGCGTTCATCGGTGGGGCGGCGGTGCAGGGCGGCATCGGCACGATCGCAGGTGCCATCATCGGTGGCCTCATCATCGGCGTGCTCAACAATGGCATGTCGATCATGGGCATCGGCATCGAGTGGCAGTCGGCAGTCAAGGGCCTCGTGCTCCTGCTCGCGGTCGCCTTCGACGTGTTCAACAAGCGTCGCTCCGGAGGCCGCTAGCCTCAGCACGGCTCGACAAGCCCCGTTCCGTTCGGAGCGGGGCTCGTTGTTCAGTATCAGCGCCACGCAGGAGGGACCGCAATGGTCCGAGTGAACCGTCGCACCGATCATGCACCGGAGTGTCGATGACCGCGAAGCTCAGAATCGTCATCGCGCCCGATTCGTTCAAAGGCACCACGACCGCCGTCGACGCGGCCGCGGCACTCGCGGCGGGGTGGCACGCCGCCAGGCCGGGCGACGAGGTCGTGCTCGCTCCCATGGCCGACGGGGGAGAGGGCACGATCGACACGATCGCTGGCTCCGTTCCCGGAGCGCTGCGGATGCCGGAGCGGGTCCTCGGCCCGGTCGGGTGCGGCCACAACGGACTGGTGGATGCGGAGTGGCTGCTGCTGCCCGCGACCTCGCCCGGCGAAGGACCCACCGGCGTCGTCGAGCTCGCCGCCGCGAGCGGCATCACGCACCTCGACTCGCTGTCACCCATGGCTGCGCACAGCTACGGGTTCGGCCAGCTCATCGCGCGCGCCCTCGAGGGCGGCGCGCACCGGCTGCTGCTCGCGATCGGCGGCAGCGCCTCGACCGACGGCGGCACGGGTGCGCTCGCCGCGCTCGGTGCCCGGTTCCTGGACGACAACGGCGGCGCCGTTGCGCCCGGCGGCGCCGGCCTCGGCGACATAGTGCGGGCTGACCTGTCCGCGCTTACATCGCTTCCCCCGGGCGGGGCGGTCGTGCTGGGAGACGTCACGAACCCGCTGTTCGGCGAAAAGGGCGCCGCTGCGGTGTTCGGGCCGCAGAAGGGGGCGACGCCCGCCCAGGTGGCCGAGCTCGACGCGGGACTGCGACGGCTCTCCACGGTGGTTTCCGCCGACCCCGAGACACCCGGCGCTGGCGCCGCCGGTGGCACTGGATTCGCATTGCTCGCGTGGGGCGCCTCGATGACGCCGGGGGCCGTGGCCGTCGCCGAGGCGATCGGCCTCGCCGACAGCATCCGCTCGGCCGACGTAGTCATCACCGGGGAGGGCAGGTTCGACGACCAGTCGAGCGACGGTAAGGTGCCCTCGCGCGTGCTGGCGCTCGCCGACGAGGGGGGCGCAGTCGCGATGCTCGTGGCCGGGCGTGTCGATGCCGACACTCACGGCTTCGCGGCATCCGTCTCGCTATCCGACCTCGCGGGAAGCGCGGACGAGGCGCTCGCCGATCCGCTCCGCTGGCTGCAGGTGGCCGGCGAACGGCTCGCGGGCGCGCTCTGACGCGCTCGGGACTACCGGGCGCCGAGGATGTGCTCGGTCGCGAGCTGGTTGAGGCGAACGAAGCCGAAGCCCTTGCCGCCGAAGTAGGCGTCGGTGTCGAACTGCTCATAGGAGGCGGCATCCGCCAGCAGGTCGGCGTAGCTCTCGCCGTCGGCAAGGGTCGGCTCGTTGATCTCGTGCACACGCGCGGCGGCGAGGGCCTCGTGCACCTCGGGGTCGGCGCGGAATGCCGCGGCGCGCTCCTTGAGCAGCAGGTACATGCGCATGTTCGCGGCCGCCGAGTCCCAGACGCCCACCGCGTCTTCGGTGCGGCTGGGCTTGTAGTCGAAGTGGCGCGGCCCGTCGTACGACGGACCGCCGTTCGGACCGCCGTTTTCGAGCAGGTCGACGAGCGAGAACGCATTCGCGAGGTCGCCGTGGCCGAACACGAGGTCCTGGTCGTACTTGATGCCCTTCTGTCCATTGAGATCGATGTGGAAGAGCTTGCCCTGGTAGAGGGCCTGGGCGATGCCGGCCGTGAAGTTGAGCCCGGCCATCTGCTCGTGGCCCGTCTCCGGGTTCACCCCGACGAGCTCGGGGCGTTCGAGCGTCTCGATGAACGCGAGCGCGTGGCCGAGGGTGGGGAGCAGGATGTCCCCGCGGGGCTCGTTCGGCTTGGGCTCGATCGCGAACCGGATGTCGTAGCCCTGGTCGGTCACATAGTCGCCGAGCAGGTTGACCGCCTCGCGGTACCGCTCGAGGGCTCCGCGGATGTCCTTCGCGGCGTCGTACTCCGCACCCTCGCGGCCGCCCCACATCACGAAGGTCTTCGCGCCGAGCTCGGCGGCGAGGTCGATGTTGCGCAGCACTTTGCGGATCGCGAAGCGCCGCACGGCACGGTCGTTCGAGGTGAAGCCGCCGTCCTTGAACACGGGAGCGCTGAACAGGTTTGTGGTGATCATTGGCACGATGATGCCGGTGTCGGCAAGCGCCTGCTTTGCGCGCCCGATCTCCTTCTGCCGCGCGGCGTCGCTCGACCCGAATGCGAACAGGTCGTCGTCGTGGAAGGTGAGCCCGTAGGCACCGATCTCGGCGAGCTTGTGCACGGCCTCGACGACGTCGAGGTGCGGCCTGGTCGGTCCGCCGAACGGGTCGGTGCCGTTGTAGCCGATGGTCCAGAGCCCAAAGGAGAACTTGTCGTCGCGGGTCGGGGTGAGAGTCATGGCGGTACCGTCCTTGGGCCTCGTCGTTGATTTGTAGGGAACGGGAACATATTAGCGGGTTCGCGCTGGATTGCGCCCGTGGTCGTCGAAGTGACTGCGGATTTGTGGCGGTATTAGCAGCGACCGTGTCGAGACCCGGCCAGTGTCGCCCCGGTCAGGGCAGTGCGGGTGTGGGCAGTCGTCCGCCGCGCCGCGGGGTGCGGGTCGGGTCGATTCTGGCGGGTGGGATGAACCAGGGCACGTTGTCGATGACCTGCACGGTCCACCCGTTGTGGATCACATGGTGGTGGCCGGTGCACAAAAGGATCCCGTTGTTGAGGTTCGTTGGCCCGCCGTTCGACCACCAGTGAATATGGTGCGCCTCCGTATAAGAGGGTGGTTTCCCACATCCTGTGACGGCGCAGCCGCCGTCGCGTTCGGCGAAGGCGATCCGCTGGGCGCGGGTGAACAGTCGTTTGCCGACGCCGAGGTCGAGTACCTGGCTCTTGCCGCCGAGCACTGCCGGGATCAGTTCCGCGTCCGCGGCGAGGATCCGGGCAGCACTAGCGGTGATGGGTTCCTCGACGCCGTCCAACTGCGCCGCGCCGAGTCCTGACTCGAGCTGCTCCAACGTCATCCGAATCACAAGGGTGGTGTGGGGGAGGGTTCCGGGTGCGGTGGTGCAGCCCATCATGTGTCGGGCGACATCGATCAGGGCGTCGGCGGCGATCCGGGGGATGGTGCGTGGGTCGGCAAGCTCGACGTGATCGGCCGAGCACGCGTCACGCTCGAGCCCGTCGTGGCTGTCGCTGCCGTTGGCTCCTGCCGCTCCCGCTGGCTCGGCTTCGAAGCGCACCTTGCGCAGGGCGTCGCCGACCATCGCGTCGATCATCGTCCTCACATATCCGGCGCCGAGGGGGTCGAGGTCGATGGTGCACCGTTCGAGGCCGTTGCCCTGTTTGGACCAGCGCAGCGAGCGGAGGGCGATCAGCGCCTCCTCCCGCGGTGCGATCCCGTCGGTATCGAGGGCGTCGCGCCAGGCGATCGACAGCTTGCGCACGGTGTCGGCCGGATGGTGGGCCGCGAACTCGACCAACTCCTCCTCCGCGGCGACCAGATGCTCCGGTAGTGCGCGCGGGGTCGCCTGCGTGAGCGCGGTGATGATCGACTGCGCGGCATCGACCTGCACGACACCGGTGTTGACCGCGTCGGCAACCAGTTCGAACGGCGCGGGGAGTCGTTCCCCAAGGAGTGACACCGGGGCGGTTGTCGCCTCTCCCAGCCGGACCGTTTTCCCAGCCTCGGCCAAGGTGATCCGACCGAGCTCGGTGATCAGCGATGCCGGGGAGGTGTGTCCGGACGATTTCGACAAACCGCCCTGGCCGAGGGAGGGGCGGGAGCGCACACTGAGTTCCCCGGCCGCACGCACCAGGAGGGCATCAACTTGGCGTTTCAGGTCGTAGCCGGACCGGATCGCCCGGAGCAGGCCCGCATCCGACATCGTCTCCACGTCCAGCTGCGCCGGGGCAACCGTGATCGCCCCGAACGCTGTGCCGGGAGCGCCGGCATCCGGGTGTTCGCCGACCCGGTCGCCGAACCCCGTAAGCGCACCAGCCCACACCGACGCGAACGCAGAAGCGCTGTCGATGAGCGAATCGGTTGTCTTGCACATACCCACATACTGACAGGCGCCACCGACATTCCCGCAGACGACAAACCACACTCTGATCTGGGGTATTGCTTGTGGAAAACCCTCCCGGAACGGGCCCTGTGGAGGAGAAGTCGACGGCTCGACGGTGCGGGGAACGCAATCGGCTGAACCGCTACCGCGTGCGTCCGTCTCCCTGGCGCCCGATGGTCCTCCACGCCACCAGCAACGGCATTCGCACACCAATGGGCATTCCAGCGCGGAATACGGGCTCATGGGGCGGCGCGACTACGATTACAGCGACATCTGACGGCAACAGATGGAAAGGCACTCCTGCGATGACAACCCACGGCAGCCCCGACTACCGCGACTCCGGTCTCGAGTTCCCCGACGACTTCCTGCTGGGCTCGGCGACGGCCTCGTACCAGATCGAGGGAGCCGTCGCCGAGGATGGCCGCGGCCCGTCCATCTGGGACACCTTCAGTCACACCCCCGGCAGTGTGGTGATGGGCGACACGGGCGACATCGCCGACGACCACTACCACCGGCTCGACGAGGACCTCGACATGATGAAGGGCCTCGGCCTCGAGGCCTACCGGTTCTCGATCGCCTGGCCGCGCATCGTGCCCACCGGCTTCGGCGCGATCAACCAGGCCGGCATCGACTTCTACTCCCGCCTCGTCGACGGGCTCATCGCGCGCGGGATCAAGCCCATCGCGACGCTGTACCACTGGGACCTCCCGCAGCCGCTCGAAGACGCAGGCGGTTGGCCCAACCGCGACACTGCCTACCGCTTCGCCGAGTACGCGGCGGTCATCGGCCAGGCGCTCGGCGATCGAGTCGAGACGTGGACCACGCTCAACGAGCCGTGGTGCAGCGCCTACCTGGGCTACGGCTCCGGCGTGCACGCCCCCGGCCGCACCAACGGCGCGGACGCACTCGCCGCAGTCCACCACCTCAACCTCGCCCACGGACTCGCGCTCACCGAGCTCCGCAAGGTCGTGACGAACGACCCCGACTTCTCGGTGACCCTCAACCTGCACGTCGTGCGGCCGGGAGCGGACAACGCAGGCGACGCGGTTCGCCGCATCGACGCGCTTGCGAACCGCGCCTTCACCGGTCCGATGCTGCGCGGTGAGTACCCGGCCGACCTCCTCGCCGACACCGTCGGCATCACCGACTGGGCTTTCGTGCTTCCCGGAGACCTCGAGGCGATCAACCAGAGCATCGACGTGCTGGGCGTCAATTACTACTCCACCGCGACCGTCAGGCCGTGGGATGGGGTTTCCCCGAAGCAGAGCGCCGACGGGCACGGCCGGTCGGTCGGCTCGCCCTGGCCCGGCAGTGAAGACGTCGAGTTCATCGCGCAATCGGGCCCGTACACCGAGATGGGATGGAACATCGCTCCCGACGGGCTCGAGGACCTCCTCGTCTCGCTGCACGAGCAGTTCCCGGCGCAGCCGCTCATGGTCACCGAGAACGGGGCCGCGTTCCCCGACGTGCTCGAGGACGGCCAGGTGCGCGACGCCGACCGCATCGACTACCTGCGCCGCCACTTCACGGCCGCGCATCGCGCGATGGAGCGCGGCGTCGACCTGCGCGGCTACCAGGTGTGGTCGCTTATGGACAACTTCGAGTGGGCCTATGGCTATACGAAGCGGTTCGGCATCGTGTACGTCGACTACGAGACCCTCGAGCGGACAGTCAAGGACAGCGGCCGCTGGTACGCCGAGCTGGTGCGCACGCACCGGATTCCGGCCTGAACGGTGGCGGCTCGGGGCGACGGGGCGCCCGACAACGGCCCCGTCGCGCCCCGGCGTGGAAACAGCAACGACCTGGTGCGCCGCCACAACCTGTCCGTCGTGCTCGGGCTCGCGCACCACGATCCGTCGGTGTCCCGCTCCCAGCTCACCAAGCAGACGGGCCTGAACCGGTCGACGATAGCGGCACTGGTCGGCGAGCTCTCCGAGCTGGGCCTCGTTGTCGAGTCCGAACCGGATGCGAGCAGGCAGGTCGGTCGCCCGAGCCCGATCGTCGCGCCTCACCCCGGAGTGGTCGCGATCGCCGTGAACCCCGAGATCGACTCCGTCACGATCGCCCTCGTGGGCCTCGGTGGCCGGGTGCTCCGCCGCATTCGCCGCGACGCCACGATGCCGACCGTCGACGACACCGTGAGTATCGTTGCCGACGCCGTCGACGAGCTCCGTGCCGAGGCCAGCCGCTCCGCCCGCCTGGTCGGGATCGGCGTTGCGGTGCCCGGACTCGTGCGCGCGAGCGACGGCGTCGTGCGCCTCGCGCCGCACCTCGGGTGGACGGATGCGCCGCTCGCGCGGCTGCTCGTCGACGCCACCGGACTCCCGGCGGCCGCCGCGAACGATGCCGGGCTCGGCGCGAAAGCGGAGCATATCTTCGGCGCCGGCCGTGGCCACACCGACATGATCTACCTCAACGGCGGCGCGAGCGGGATCGGTGGCGGCATCATCGCCGGAGGGCAGCCGATCCGTGGGGCGGGGGGCTACGCGGGCGAGTTCGGGCACACGCTCGCGACAACCCGCAACGGCCGTGACGCGAGCGGCGCGCCGGGAAGCCTCGAACTCGAGGTACGACGGTCCCTGCTCCTCGACGCGCTCGGGATCGCGACCGCCGACGCCGACGAACTCGACGCCAGGCTTCTCAACTCGGATTCCCCCGCCGTTCGCGCGGAGGTCGAGCGCCAGCTGGCCTTCCTCGGCGTCGCGCTGCGCAACGCGATCGACATCCTGAATCCCCAGCTCGTCGTGCTCGGCGGATTCCTCGGCTCGCTTCACGCGGCGGCACCCGGCCGGCTCGAGACGCTCGTCGCCGATCAGGCCCTCGCCGTCCCGTTCGACGAGGTGCGCTTCTCCCGGGCCGAACTCGGATCCGACCTCTTGCTCGTCGGGGCGGCCGAGCTGGCGTTCGGTCCACTCCTCGGCAACCCGGCCGGGGTCGAACCGGTTCCCGCCTGAATTTCGGCGCCCCCGTTGCGCAGGAAAGGGAATAACCCGCGCCCGCGAGAACTTGGGGTAGATGCGCGCTCAGTCTCGACTGGGCGGCATCCCCCACGCATAGTCGCGCCGCGAGCCACGGCCCGGTCGGCGCGTGGCGCGCCAATTCTGCGAAGAAGAACCGAGGAATCTCTCTGTGAGCACCGCGACCAGGCCGACAGCCGTCGTACACCCCGGCGATCTGCTGACCCGTCGCCAGCGCATCGTGTACATCGTGATCCTCGGTGCTCTCGTGGCCCTCGGCCCCTTCACGATCGACCTCTACCTTCCGGCTTTCCCGGTCATCGAAGGTGACCTCGGAGTCTCGCAAGCGGCAGTGCAACTCACCCTCACCGCTACCACCATCGGCTTCGGAGTGGGCCAGCTGCTCGTCGGGCCGTGGAGCGACCGCGTCGGACGGCGCCTCCCGCTTATCGTCGCGACGTCGCTGCATGTGCTCGCGAGCGTGGGGGTCGCCCTCGCCCCCGACATCGCCTGGATCGCGGTCTTCCGCGTGCTGCAGGGCATGGGCGCCGCGGCAGGAGCCGTCGTCGCCATGGCGACCGTGCGCGACCTGTTCGGCGGGCAGCCCCTCGTGCGGATGCTGTCGAGGCTCGCTCTCGTCACCGGCCTCGCTCCCATCCTCGCGCCGGTCATCGGCTCGCAGCTGCTGCTCGTGCTCGACTGGCGTGGCGTGTTCTACTTCCTCGCCGCCTACGGGGTGCTCGTGCTGCTCTCCGCGATCTTCTTCATCGTCGAGACGAGGCCGAAGGAGTCCCGCGGAACATCGGACCGCACGATGGCCCAGCGCTACAGGGCGATCTTCCGCGACCGCGTCTTCATTGGAGTTGCGGTCATCGGCGGCATGTCCTTCTCGGGCCTGTTCGCCTACCTCAGCGCGTCACCGTTCCTGTTCCAGGACCTGTACGGCCTCGACGCCCAGCAGTACGGCCTGCTCTTCGCCGTGAACTCCGTCGGCATCGTGATCGGCACCCAGACATCAGCCCGCCTCGCCCGCATCGTGGGGCCGCAGTGGATCCTCGCCTTCTCGACGGCCGTCGTGTTCCTCTCCTCCTCGGCGATCGTGGTCCTTGACCTCGCGGATGCTGGACTTCTGGGCGTTCTCGTGCCGCTCTGGTTCTTCATCACCGCCGTCGGCTTCGGCTTCCCGATGGTGCAGGTGCTCGCTCTTGCGGGCCACGGCAGCGAGGCCGGCACTGCGGCATCCGTTCTCGGTGCCCTCAACTTCGGCCTCGCAGGGCTCATCTCGCCGATCGTGGGGCTCTTCGGCGTCAGCGCGTTCGTGATGGGCCTGGTCATGGCGTCGACGGCGTTTGTCGCGGTGCTCTCCCTGTGGTTCATCGTGCAGCCGAAAACAGTGCCGGAGCTGTCCCGCTGACGGTGTGCAGGGGAGCCCGATAGCGTGGGAGACATGACCGAGAACAGGCCGAGGACGCGTTACGCCGCCGACCAGGCGCTGAAGTCCGAGGTGCGGGTCACCCGGCACTGGCCACTGGTCAGCGGGATCGCCGCGGTGGTGCTCGCCGCGGTGCTCGGAGCCGTGATCGCCTACCGGGCGAGCAACAAGCCGTTCGAGTTCGACACCGAGTGGATGGAAGAGATCCTCGAGGCCCGCAATCCCGTGTTGGAGATACCCGCCCAGCTCATGAACACCGTGGGAGGTGGGTTATTCGGCGTCATCATCCTTCCCATCGTGATCGTCGTGCTGCTGTTGATCCTGAGGCGCAAGTGGGCCGCCCTGTACTTCGCCGCCGCCAGCATCCTGAGCGCCGGGCTCGTGCAGCTCCTGAAGAACGTGTTCGCCCGCCCGCGCCCGGAAGACATGCTCGTTACCGCTGACATCGGATCTTTTCCCTCCGGTCACGTCGCGAATGCCGCGACGATGGCGGTCGTGCTCGGGTTCATCCTCCAGCGGACCTGGGTCTGGATCGCAGGAATGGTCTACGCGATCCTCATGATGCTGAGCCGTACCTACCTCGGCGTGCACTGGGCCAGCGACACCATCGGCGGTCTCGTGCTCGGCGCGGGCGTCGCGGTCATCCTGTGGGCGCCCCTCGCGCATCGGTTGCACCTGGAGCGGCACAAGCCGATTGTCGTGCAGTCCTGACGGTTGGCGGCCACTTCGCGGCCACCGACGGCTAGCGTGGGGGAATGAGAATCCTTCTGGTGGGCGCCGGCGGCGTCGGCGACGCCTTCGCCAAGATCGCCGCACGGCGCTCGTTCTACGAACTGATCGTCGTGAGCGACTACGACCTCGCCCGCGCCGAGCGCACCGTGGCCTGGATCGAGGCGCGTCACGGCGCTCAGGACGGGCGGTTTGTCGCCGAACGGATCGACGCCTCCGACCCCGACAGCGTCGCCGAGGTGGCGAGGCGGCACGGCGCGACCCACGTGATGAACGCGGTCGAACCGAAGTTTGTGCCGACGATCTTCGCGGGCGCGCTCGCCGCCGACGCGAACTACCTCGACATGGCGATGAGCCTGAGCGAGCCGCATCCGACGAATCCCCACGAGGAGACGGGCATCATGCTCGGCGACGACCAGTTCGCCCTCTCGGCCGATTGGGAGAAGGCGGGCAAGCTCGCGCTCGTCGGCATGGGCGTCGAGCCGGGACTCAGCGACGTGTTCGCCCGCTACGCTGCCGACCACCTGTTCAGCGAGATCGACGAGCTCGGCACCCGTGACGGCGCCAATCTCGTCGTGCGGGACGAACTCGGCAACGAGATCTTCGCGCCGTCGTTCAGCATCTGGACCACGATCGAGGAGTGCCTGAACCCGCCCGTCATCTGGGAGAAGGACAGGGGCTGGTTCACGACGGCGCCGTTCTCCGAGCCGGAGGTGTTCGTGTTTCCGGAAGGCATCGGACCGGTCGAGTGCGTCAACGTCGAGCACGAGGAGGTTATCCTCATGCCCCGCTGGATCAACGCGAAGCGCGTCACCTTCAAGTACGGGCTCGGCGACGAGTTCATCGGAATCCTGAAGACCCTCAACCAGCTCGGACTCGACAAGACCGAGCCCGTCCGCGTGCGCTCCACAGACGGACCGGTCATGGTCGCCCCGCGCGACGTCGTCGCTGCCGGGCTACCCGACCCGGCCAGCCTCGGCCCGCGGATGACCGGCAAGACCTGCGCCGGCGTCTGGATCACCGGCACCGGCACCGACGGCATGCCGCGGGAGGTATATCTCTACCATGTCAGCGACAACGAGTGGACGATGGCGGAGTACGAGGCGCAGTGCGTCGTCTGGCAGACCGCCCTCAACCCCGTGATCGCGCTCGAGCTGCTGGCCGCCGGCACCTGGTCCGGACTCGGGGTGCTCGGGCCGGAGGCCTTCGACGCGAAACCCTACCTCGACCTCATGGCGCTCCCGGTCGACCAGGGCGGCTACGGGCAGCCGTGGGGATTCGAAGACCGGCTCGCCTAGGTATCCGCAGCCATGATCTTGCCCAGGTCGCGCACCGAGGAGCTCCTCGGACTCACCGCCCTCCTCACCCCGACCGAGCTCGACTGGCAGCACCGGGCCAGAGAATTCGCCGTGACCCGCATTGCCCCGACGATCGACGACGACTACGAGCGCGAGGTGTTCCGCGCGGAACTCGTGCCCGAGCTCGGCGCCCTCGGCGTGCTGGGCATGCACCTCACCGGCCACGGCTGCGCTGGCGCCGGTGCGGTGTCGTATGGCCTCGTCTGCCACGAGCTTGAGGCGGCCGACTCGGCCTGGCGCACCTTCGTGTCGGTGCAGGGCTCGCTCGCGATGACGGCGATCTCGAAGTACGGCTCCGCGGAGCACAAGTCCAGCTGGCTTCCCCGGATGGCCGCCGGAGAGGCGATCGGATGCTTCGCGCTGACCGAACCGGACGGCGGCAGCGACCCCGCCGCAATGACCACGACGGCGGTGCTCGCGAATGGCGAGTGGCTGCTCACCGGCCGCAAGCGCTGGATCGGGCTCGCGTCGGTCGCCGATGTCGCCGTCGTGTGGGCGAGCACCGCGGAGGGCATCCGCGGCTTCATCGTGCCCACCGATAGCCCGGGATTCACCGCGACGAACATCGCGGGCAAGCTCTCCATGCGCGCGTCGATCCAGTGTGATGTTGAGCTGCGCGACGTGCGGCTGCCCGAATCGGCGCTGCTGCCCGGCGCCGCGGGACTCGCGGCGCCATTCAGCTGTCTCGGCGAGGCCCGGTACGGGATCGTCTGGGGCGCGATGGGCGCCGCCAGGGCATCCCTCGACGCCGCCGTCGGGTTCTCTCAGACCCGCATGGTGTTCGGAGCGCCGATCGGCTCCAAGCAGCTCATCCAGCACAAGCTCGCCGACGCATTCGTCGAGTACGAGAAGGGGATGCTGCTCGCGCTGCACCTCGGCAGGCTGGCCGACGCGGGCACGCTGACTCCGGATCAGGTGAGCGTCGGCAAGCTCAACAACGTGCGCGAGGCGATCGCGATCGTCTCGTCGATGCGGAGCGTGCTGGCCGGCGACGGCATCACCTCCGCCTACCCGGTGATGCGGCACGCGGCGAACCTCGAGGCGGTGCGCACCTACGAGGGAACGGACGAGGTGCACACGCTGGTGATCGGACGCGCGCTCACGGGGCTTGCCGCGTTCCGCTGACCGGGCCGCGAAACATCCGCCGCCTAGGCTGGCGAGATGAGAATTCACGCGATCGAGTTGCACCGCATCGGCATGCCGCTGGTGCGGCCGTTCGAGACGAGCTTCGGGGTGCAGACCTCACGCGAGGTGCTGCTCGTGCACGTGCGCACGGATGTCGGCGACGGCTGGGGAGAGTGCGTGGCGGGAGTCGACCCGTTCTATTCCTCCGAATACGTCTCAGCGGTCGAGGACGTGATCCGCAGCTACCTCGCCCCGGCGCTGCTCGCCGGGCAGCGCGGAGGGGCGGCCGATGTCGCGCCGCTCCTGCGCTTCGTCGTCGGGCACCGCATGGCGAAGGCGGCCCTCGAGGCCGCGATCCTCGACGCGCAGCTCCGTGCCGACGGGGTGAGCTTCGGAAGCCATTTCGGGGCGACCCGCGACCGGGTCGACTGCGGCGTTTCGGTGGGCATCTCGCCCGACATCCCGACCCTGCTCGACGAGGTGCGAACCTATGTCGACCAGGGCTACAAGCGCGTCAAGCTCAAGATCAAGCCTGGATGGGACCTCGAGCCAGTCGCCGCCGTGCGCGACCTGCTCGGGGCCGGTGGTTTACTGCAGGTCGACGCGAACACCGCGTACACGCTCGACGACGTCAGCCACCTGCGTGAGCTCGACGCATTCGACCTCCTGCTGATCGAGCAGCCGTTCGTCGAAGAGGACATCGGAGCGCACGCCGTGCTTGCCCGGGCGATCGAGACCCCGGTGTGCCTCGACGAGTCGATCGTGAGCACCTCCGTGGCGGTCGACGCCATTGAGCAGGGTGCAACGAGCATCGTCAACATCAAGGCCGGCCGCGTCGGCGGATACCTCGAGGCGGTGCGGATGCACGGAGCCTGCCTTACCCGCTCAATCCCGGTGTGGTGCGGCGGGATGCTGGAGACCGGCATCGGCCGCGCCGCAAACGTGGCGCTCGCCGCCCTGCCGGGTTTCACGCTTCCGGGCGACACCTCGGCATCGGACCGATATTTCGCAGAGGACCTCACCGACCCGTTCGTGCTCGAGGACGGCACGCTGACGGTGCCGACCGGGCCCGGAACCGGGGTCACGGTGCGCACGGAGCTCGTGCGCCACTGGGCGCTGCGCGAACCACTGGTGCTGTCAGCCGGCTGAGGGCGGCTAATGACGTGTGCGGGGCGCGTGGGTAGGCTGGCCCGATGACTGACGCGGTGGAACAGGCGAGGGCGGCTGTCGCCGCGGCGGCGAAGGCCCAGGCGGATGCCGAGGCCGCGCTCAGGCAGGCCGAGGAGGGTGCCGCGGAGCAGGCAGCCGCTCGCGCGAACGCGGAGCCGCCTTCGAACGACGCCCGCGCAAGCACCAACGGCCCCCTTGCCTCCGGCGAGGTGGACCGCATCCAGGCCGGCTACAGCTTCGAGGGCGCCGCGCTCGAGATGGGAGTGCTCGTCAACGGCGAGGCGCTCGCCGACGTGCCCGTGCGGATCCCGCTCGCGATGCTCAACCGCCATGGCCTCGTTGCTGGTGCGACCGGAACCGGCAAGACCAAGACCCTGCAGGTGCTCGCCGAGCAGATCTCCGCCCTCGGCGTCCCTGTGTTCGCCGCCGACATCAAGGGCGACCTGTCCGGCATCGCCTCGGCCGGCACCCCGAGCGAGAAGCTGCTCGCCCGCACCACCGGGATCGGCCAGGACTGGCAACCCACAGCATCCCCCACCGAATTCTTCAGCCTCGGCGGCATCGGCACCGGTGTTCCCATTCGCGCAACCGTGACCGGCTTCGGTCCGCTGCTGCTCTCGAAGGTGCTCGGCCTCAACGACACCCAGGAGTCCTCCCTCGGCCTCGTCTTCCACTACGCCGCGACCGCCGGGCTGCCCCTCGTCGACCTTGCCGACCTCCGCGCCGTGCTGACCTACCTCACAACGGCCGAGGGCAAGACGGAACTACGCGAACTCGGCGGGCTCAGCCCGGCGACGGTCGGCGTGATCCTGCGCGAGCTCATCACCTTCGCCGCCGACGGCGCCGACGTCTTCTTCGGCGAACCCGAGATCGACACCCGCGACTTCCTCCGGCAGACGCCCGACGGCCGCGGCATCATCAGCCTGCTCGAGGTGCCAGGCGTGCACGACAAGCCCGCGCTGTTCTCCACCTTCCTCATGTGGCTCCTCGCCGACCTGTTCAACGATCTGCCCGAGGTGGGCGATACCGACAAGCCCAAGCTCGTCTTCTTCTTCGACGAGGCACACCTGCTCTTCCGGGACGCCTCGAAGGACTTCCTCGCCTCGATCACCCAGACCGTGCGCCTCATCCGCTCGAAGGGCGTCGGCATCTTCTTCGTCACCCAGACCCCCAAGGACGTGCCGAACGACGTGCTCGCTCAGGTCGGGTCCCGCATCCAGCACCAGCTGCGCGCCCACACCCCCGACGATGCGAAGGCGCTCCGGGCCACGGTATCCACCTACCCCACCTCCGGCTACGACCTCGCGGAGGTGCTGCAGCAGCTCGCGACGGGCGAGGCGATCGTGACCGTCATGAACGAACGGGGAGCGCCGAGCCCGGTCGCCTGGACGAGGCTCCGCGCGCCCCAGGGTGCAATGGCGCCGACCCCGGCAGAGCGGATGCTTGCGAGCGTCACGGCCTCGCCGCTGCTGCCCAAGTACGGGACGAGCCTCGACACAGATTCCGCCCACGAGATGCTCGCGCGCCGAATGCAGGCCGCCGCAGCCGATGATGAGGCCGAGCGCCTCGGCGACGAGAAGGCGGAGTCCGCCCGGCAGGCTCAGGCCGAGTACGACCGGATGCAGAAGGAGTGGCAGAAGAGCCAGTCGAAGCCGCGCTCGTCCGGCGGGCAGTCACCAGCACCGAGACGCGCCCCGGCCCCGAAGGCGCAGAAGAACCCCCTCGAGGACTTCCTCGGCTCCTCCGCGGGACGCAGGGTGGTCACCACTGTCGTGCAGGGCATCTTCGGAACCCTCCGGCGCAAATAGCGCCAGCTAGTCTCCGAGCGTGATCGGGATTCCCGCGAGAGACATCAGGCCGAGCACGGCCGCGAGGCTCACCGCGAAGACGGCAAGCACCGTCGCGACGAACAACGCCGGCCGGTGCTCGAACCAGTACGCGCTGCCGGGGAAGCCGGCGAAGAACTCCCGCGAGGTGATCGGGTCGGGATAGTGCTCGGTCGGCACCCCGGTCGCGTCGGCGACCCTGCGGATGGCGGCACGGCTCCAGAACGTGCCGCGCATCCGCAGCAGACGCCGACCGGCGGCATCCCGAACCAGCAGCTGCGGCGTCGAATCCGGGGCGTGGCTGCGATAGGTCTCGGCGAGAACCGTGGTCGCCACCCGGGACAGGGGGATGCGCCGGGTGGACCCGAGGAAGCCGCGCTCGACGATCGCCTCCGGGGTGACCTCGATATACGTCAGCCGGTAACGCAGGTAGGCGACCAGGCAGAGGAGCATGGTGCCGAGCTGCCAGGAGAGAAGGCCCGGCCACGTGCCGCGGGGGATCGCCAGGTAGTAGAGGGAGCCGAACAGTGCGAGCGAGATGAGCACATACGACCAGAGGGCATTCCGGACGAGGATGCGACGCGGCACGACGCGTGTGAACACGATCGGATCGTGATCTGTCGCGGCCATCGAAATCCCCCAGTTTCACTGTGCCACCTATTGGCGGAGGATGGGGGATTCGAACCCCCGAGGGCTTTCACCCAACACGCTTTCCAAGCGTGCGCCATAGGCCACTAGGCGAATCCTCCTGGCGGGTACCGATCTGAGAGAGATCCGAACCAATGAATATCCTAGCCGCAAGCGATCGGCGCGTTTCGCCATTCGTCGCGCTTGCGGTCAGCCGGGGTGCCTAGGCTGGGTTCGTGTCGACTCGTATCTACATCACTTCGGCCGAGGGCCATACCGGAAAATCGGCGATAGCGCTCGGCGTGCTGCACACGCTCAGCCATCAGGTCGAGAGAGTCGGGGTGTTCCGGCCGATCGCCCGCACCGTGACCGAACGCGACTACGTGCTTGAGCTTCTGCTCGCCCATGACAGCGTCGACCTCGCCTACGACGAGTGCGTCGGTGTCGGATACGACCTCGTTCACAGCGATCCGGACGCCGCGCTCGCGCTCATTGTCGCCCGGTTCGCGGCGGTCGAGCGCCAGTGCGACGCGATCATCATCCTCGGCTCCGACTACACCGACGTCGGCACCCCCACCGAGCTCTCCTACAACGCCCGCATCGCCACGAACCTCGGTGCTCCCGTGCTGCTCGCGCTCGGCGGGCGCGCCGCGGAAGGCAACGGGCCGCGCACCGCCGACGACCTCCGGCAGATTGCCGAGGTCGCGACGGCGGAACTGCGGCACGCCCACGCGGGACTTGTGGCGATCGTGGTCAACCGGGCGGACCCCGACCGCCTCGACGAGATCGAGGCCGCCGTGGCATCCGCGGTCGACGATTCCGCAAGTGCGGTGCCGGTCTGGGTCATCCCGGAGGACCCCTACCTGTTCGCGCCGACCGTGGGGGAACTGCTCAAGTCGACCGGCGCTACTCTCATCGCCGGCGACCCCGCCCTCCTCGAACGCGAGGCGCTGACCGTGGTGTTGGCGGCCATGTCGATGGAGAACGTGCTGCCGCGCCTGCTCGAGGGGGCGATCGTCGTCGTGCCGGGGGACAGATCCGACGTGCTGCTCGCCACGATGCTTGCCGACCAGTCCGGCACCTTCCCCTCCGTCGCCGGCATCATCCTCAATGGCGGATTCGAGCTGCCGCCGCAGATCACGCGGCTCATCGAGGGTCTCCACTCGACCCTGCCGATCGCCCGCAACGAGCTCGGAACCTACGACACGGCCCTGCGGATCACCCAGACCCGCGGGCGGCTGGGGCTCGGATCTCAGCGCAAGTACGACACGGCGCTCGCCCTGTTCGAGAAGAACGTCGACGAGGACGAGCTCCTCCGGCTGCTGCGGGTGGCGCCGTCCGATGTCGTGACCCCGCTGATGTTCGAGTTCGGGCTGTTGGAACGGGCCAGGAGCCAGCGCAAGCACATCGTGCTGCCGGAGGGCGGCGATGACCGGATACTGCGGGCCGCAGCGACTCTGCTCCTTCGGGAGGTCGCCGAGCTCACGATCCTCGGCGACGAGAGCACCATCCGCACGAGGGCGACCACCCTCGGCCTCGACCTCGACGGCGCCCACATCGTTGACCCGTTCGATCCGGAATTGCGTGCCCGATTCGCCGAGGAATATGCACGGGTCCGCGCGCACAAGGGCATCTCGCTCGTCCAGGCGAGTGACACCGTGACGGATGTCTCCTACTTCGGCACGATGATGGTGCACCTCGGGCTCGCCGACGGCATGGTGTCGGGCGCGCAGCACACGACCGCGCACACGATCCGTCCCGCCTTCGAGATCATCAAGACGAAGCCGGGGGTGTCGGTCGTCTCGAGTGTGTTCCTGATGGCGCTCGCCGACCGGGTGCTGGTCTACGGCGACTGCGCGGTCATCCCCGACCCCACCGCTGAGCAGCTCGCCGACATCGCGATTTCCTCGGCGGAGACAGCGAAGCAGTTCGGTATCGAGCCGCGCATCGCCATGCTGAGCTACTCGACCGGCGACTCCGGCGCCGGCGCCGACGTCGAGAAAGTACGCACGGCAACGGCGCTCGTGCGCGAACGCCGCCCCGACCTGCTCGTCGAGGGTCCGATCCAGTACGACGCCGCAGCCGACCCGACCGTCGCCGCGGCGAAGATGCCCGGGTCGGAGATCGCTGGACGGGCGACGGTATTCATCTTCCCCGACCTGAACACCGGCAACAACACCTACAAGGCGGTGCAGCGCTCCGCTGGCGCCGTGGCGATCGGACCCGTACTGCAGGGCCTCAACAAGCCCATCAACGACCTCTCACGGGGGGCGCTCGTGCAGGACATCGTGAACACGGTCGCCATCACCGCCATCCAGTCCGCCTCGGACGCGGCCACCGAGACCGAGAGCGCATCATGACCCAGATCTTCGTCGTCAACTCCGGCTCCAGCTCGATCAAGTACCAGCTCGTCGATCTCGCGACCGAGAGGCCGGTGCTCGGCGGCCTCGTCGAAAGGGTGGGCGAGCCCGGCTCGGACGTGCCCGATCACGCGGCGGGGCTGCGGAGCATCCTGCACGACCTCGGCAACGGGCACGAGATCGCCGCGGTCGGCCACCGGGTCGTGCACGGCGGGGCGCTGTTCACCGAACCGACGGTCGTTACCGACGAGGTCGAGCGCGGGATCGAGGGACTCGCGGCCCTCGCCCCGCTGCACAACCCCGCGAACCTGCAGGGCATCCGGGCGGCACGCCTCGCGCTCCCGGAGCTGCCGCACGTGGCAATTTTCGACACCGCGTTCCACCACACCCTGTCCCCGGCGGCCTACACCTACGCGATCGACCGGGACCTCGCCGCGCAGCACGGGGTGCGCCGGTACGGATTCCACGGCACCTCGCACAAGTTCGTCTCGGAGCAGGCCGCGGTGTTCCTCGGCAGGCCGCTGGCCTCGCTGAAGACCATCGTGCTGCACCTCGGCAACGGGGCCTCGGTGGCGGCGATCGACGGGGGAGTGTCGATCGAGACGAGCATGGGCATGACTCCGCTCGAGGGCCTCGTGATGGGCACACGCTCGGGCGACATCGACGCGGCCGTGCTGATCCACCTGCACCGGCAGGCCGGGCTCGACTTCGACGAGCTCGACCAGTTGCTCAACCGGCGAAGCGGACTGCTCGGCCTGTCGGGCAACGGCGACATGCGCGACGTGCAGGCGGCAGCATCCAACGGCGACGAGGTCGCCGAGGCGGCGCTCGCCGTCTACCGGCACCGCATCCGCCGCTACATCGGGGCCTACATCGCCCACCTCGGCGGGCTCGACGCGATCGTCTTCACGGCCGGTGTCGGCGAGAACAATTCGCTGCTGCGCCGCCGGGTGCTCGCGGGGCTCGAGTTCCTCGGCATCCACGTCGACCCTGATCGCAACGAGCTGGCCTCCCGCGAGGCGCGCTTCATCTCGCCCGACGGCTCGCCCGTCGCCGTGCTCGTGATCCCCACCAACGAGGAGCTCGAGATCGCCAGGCAGACGGCCGCCGCCGCGCTGTAGGAGTGGGACGCGGTGCTCCGAGTCGCCGGGCGTCGGAAATTCAGGAACACAGCATGCCGACGCACGAGAGTAGGCCTGCGCGCGCACGGGCGGATACCGATTCCTGAATTTCGAACAGCGGGGCGGCAGAGAACGCCCACCACGCCGCGCCTACTCGGTGTGGACCGGGCCGCTCAGATTGCCGAGCGCCTCGGTGATCGGCGTGGTCCCCCCGACGACCTCGAACTGCGTTCCGATCGTCTGGACGGTCTCGAGCACGTTGGCGATGACCGCGGCGACGTCCGCCCGGGAGATCGAGGAGCGGTCGCTTCGCTCGGCGACGGTCACGAGTCCCGTGGGCGCGTCGTTCGTGAGGCCACCCGGCCTCACGATCGTCCAGTCCAGGTCGAGGGCGCGCACCGCAGCATCCGCTTCGCTCTTGGCCTTCAGGTAGATCTGCATACCGTCGGTCGACGATGGGTCATAGTCGTCGGCGCCGATCGAGGAGACAATCACAAACCGCGCGACGCCCGCGGCGACGGAGGCTTCGGCGAGCAGGATTGCGCCGTCACGGTCGACTGTGAGCTTGCGCTCCGGCCCGCTGTCGGGGCCTGCTCCCGCGGCGAAGACGACGGCATTCGCGCCGGTGAGCGCGGATGCGATCTCCTCCGGTGTGCTCTTCTCGAGGTCGAGTACCACCGGATCGGCCCCGGCGGACCTCAGATCGGCAGCGTGCTCCGGATTGCGGATGAGTCCCGTCGGCGTGTGGCCTGCATCCGCGAGCAGGCGCGACAGTAGTAGGGCGATCTTTCCGTGGCCTCCGGCGATGACGATGTGCATCGCCCCACGGTAGACGACTAAACTGGGCGACGGCTCCTCGCGTGGCGCCATCCAGGCCAACTCCCCCAGGACGGAAACGTAGCAAGGGTAACCGGGCTCTGGCGGGTGCGCGAGGGGTCTTTTATCTTGCCGTAGCGCGCCAACGCCGGCGGAGCGGTGCGATGCCGTCCCGTGCAGTGCGACGTCGCCCAGACCGCCCTCTCCCCCACTGACGAAGGAGATTCGGCGCCCGGCCTCCGGGAAGACCGATTTCGCGCGGCGAGTCGCAGTTTCTCCTGCGTTGCGGTTGTGTCGCGCCATCGCGTCGCGGCTAGAACGGATCTCCGAGCTTGACGAGCACTCGACCGTGACGTCTCTCGCGGTCCCGCCGAGCATCCGCAACTGCCCGCTCGATCACCGCGAGCGTGTGCGGCCAGGTCTGGAAGATGTGGGCGGTGCGGATGCGCAGTGAATGACGCCCCAATCCCTCAGCCTGCACATCGCGGTCCCGGTCCGTGGCGAACCGATCATCCCCCTCGTGCCAGGCCCGTCCGTCGACATCGATCCCGACGCAGTCGTCGACCACGAGGTCCTGGTGCCCCATGCCGGGCACGTGGCCCTGTGCGACCACCGTGAACCCCGCCCGTTCAAGTCGCAGGCGAACGATTGTCTCGTTGCCCGACCCGCTGTTGGCGACGATGCGCCGGATGCCGTCGTGCAGCCTCCGAGGAGCGTGCACCGCGAGCTGCCTGATCTGTTCCGGTCGGAGAAACCCAGTCCACATCGCTGACTCCATAGCCGCAATTGCGTTCTCCTCGTCCAGACAGTGCAGCGCCTGCCACAGCGACTGCAGCGGTGTTGCCTCCCCTGGGATTCGAAGGCCGAAGCGGGGCAGCGCCCAGTGGAATCGCGCGGTCGGGTCGGGCGTCGCGGACGAGGTGGGCGGCAGCTGAATGTGCAGGCGCAGGCTGTGGCCGGCCCACACGCCGTGGGCGCGGAGCACCGACACGCACGTGAGTGCGCCACCGATCGCGGCAGCCCGAGCGATCCGCTCGTCGAGGTGTCCGCATCCGTAGACGCCGCGGCGAAGCCGTTGAATTCGTCCGGTCGTCACTGACCGTCGCAGCTGTCCCGACGAGATCCCCCGGGAGGTCAGGGACTGGAGGCTCGCCACGTGTCCAAGCGCGCAGAGAACATCATTCATAACCCGAGGGTGAGTGCGGGGATGGAGCAGGGTGGCGGTGGCGGACACATCCGGGGATCGCGCACGAAAGATCTGGCCGGGGACGAGTAGTGGTTTGCTTTCGGCGAGCAGGTCGCCCGACGACGTAATCGAGGAGTTTCAGCAGACTCGCCGAAAATCGGGGCGTCAGGATGAGGCGTGTCGCAGATTCTCCTGCGTTAGCTGCGGCTCGCGCTGGTGTGCGTGCGGGTACGGGTACGGGTACGGGTACGGTGCGGGTGCGGCGCCAGAGCGCCGAGTTTCAGCCGTCGCCACCCGAGCCACCGGCTTTCCCGCGTTAAGCTGCCGCCGCAGTTCAGCGCCAGTGGTCGCGACTACTCTGGACGGGTGGCCACAGCTCTTTACCGCCGGTATCGTCCGGAGACCTTTGCCGAACTCATCGGCCAGTCTCAGGTGACCGATCCGCTGCGCACCGCCCTGCGCAACGACCGGGTCAATCATGCCTATCTGTTCAGTGGGCCCCGCGGATGCGGAAAGACCACCTCCGCGCGCATCCTCGCCCGCTGCCTCAACTGCGTCGAGGGCCCGACCGACACCCCGTGCGGAGTCTGCCCGAGCTGCGTCGAACTGAGCCGCGATGGCTCAGGATCGATGGACGTCGTCGAGATCGACGCCGCGAGCCACGGTGGCGTCGACGACGCCCGCGACCTGCGTGAACGCGCGATCTTCGCCCCGTCCCGCGACCGCTACAAGATATTCATCCTCGACGAGGCGCACATGGTGACCTCGGGCGGATTCAATGCGCTGCTCAAGATCGTCGAGGAGCCGCCGGAGCACGTGAAGTTCATCTTCGCGACGACGGAGCCGGACAAGGTCATCGGAACGATCCGATCGCGCACCCATCACTACCCGTTCCGGCTCGTGCCGCCCGCGCAGATGCTCGAATACGTGCACCAGCTGAGCGAGAGCGAGAACGTCGCGGTCGAGTCCGGCGTGTTGCCGCTCGTCGTGCGCGCCGGAGGGGGAAGCGTGCGCGACACGCTGTCGCTGCTCGACCAGCTCATCGCTGGCTCCGAGGGCTCGAGCGTGCAGTACGAGCGCGCCGTCGCCCTGCTCGGCTACACGCACGGCGCGCTGCTGAGCGATGTCGTCGACGCGCTCGGGGAACGCAACGCCTCGTCGGCCTTTGGCGCGGTCGACCGCGTGATCCAGACCGGTCAGGACCCGCGCCGCTTCGTCGAGGACCTGCTCGAGCGCCTACGAGACCTGATCGTCGTGAGCGCCTACTCCGGATCGACCGAGGGCGCGGCGGCTGTGCTGCGCGGAATTCCTCAGGACGAGCTCGACCACATGGCCCAGCAGGCGCAGATGTTCGGCACGGCTGAGCTCAGCCGCGCCGCCGACGTCGTCAACGCCGCGCTCACCGAGATGACCGGCGCCACCTCGCCACGACTGCACCTGGAACTCATGATCGCTCGTGTGCTGATCCCCGCGAGCGACGCGACCAACCGCGGCGCCCTCGCCCGGGTCGAGCGCCTCGAGCGCCGTGTCGGCGTTGAAACGGATGCCGGAGTCGAGGCGCCCGGCGCCCCCACCGTTCGTGTCTCGCCCCAGCCGGCAGCCGCACGAGTCGCGCCGCCCGCCGCCCCCGCGGCACCCGCTGCTGCCCCCTCGGCACCCGCTGCCGCACCCGCTGCCGCACCCGCTGCCACCCCCTCGGCACCCGCTGCCGCACCCGCTGCCACCCCCTCGGCACCCGCTGCCACCCCCGCGGAGCTCGCAGCAGCCGCACCCGTCACCCTCGGACAGGTCAAGGACGCCTGGCCCGAGATTCTCGACGCCGTGCAGAAGGCCAAGCGCACGGCCTGGATGGTCGTCTTCAACACCCACGTCGTCGACCTGAGAGACGACGTTCTGGTCCTTTCCTTCGTGAGCGAGAACGATGTCGGCAGCTTCAAGCACCAGCAGGGCGTCGGCCAAGGTGTGAGCGAGTTCCTGCGCCGCGCGATCGTCGAGGTGCTCGGCATCCGCGTCAAGTTCGTGGCGAGGGTGGATGCCGCCGCACACGCAAAGTCCGTTCCGTCGACTCTCGCCGCGCCCGTCAGCGAGCCCGCCGCACCCGGGTCGGCCGACCCGGCGATCGTCACGCCAGTGCAGCCGAGCGTCGCCGAGCAAGGCGCAGTGGAGCCGAGCGTCGCCGAGCAGATCCCAGTGCAGAACAACTCCGCCCAGCAGAGCCCGCCCCGGGCCACGGCCACCAACGCGTCCCAGGCGCAGACGCCCGCCCCGAAGGCGCAACCGACGACGACGTGGGCGACGGTCGCCGTTCCAGACTCCTCACCGATCGACACCCCCGCGAGCGCACCCGTCGCCGAGAAGACGACGCCGCCCGCGGCCCAGCCGACCGTGCGGTCTGCCCCGCCCGCCCCGACCCGGGCGCCATCGCGGCCGGTGTCAACGGACGGGAACCCGCCCGACGTCGAGCCCGTCGAGGAGGCGGACCGCGAGCCGGAGCCAGAATTCGAGCCGGACTACTCGTCGCCGCTCGTCGGTTCCCGACCGCCGCAGGGGAAACAGCAGCCCCAGCAGCCCCCGCAGCCCCCGGCATCCGTTTCGGCCCCACCGGCCGCGACGGTCGCGCGCGCGGCAGCAATCGACAAGGCGCGCTACGGCGAGTCGGTCGTGCGCGAGATCCTCGGCGCGAGCTTCATCGAGGAGCAGGCTGTCGCGCCCCGTGTCACCCCGAGAATCGACTAGTTCATGTATGAAGGCATCGTCCAGGAACTGATCGACGAGCTCGGCAGGCTGCCGGGAGTCGGACCCAAGTCGGCGCAGCGCATTGCGTTCCATATCCTGCAGACCGAGACCTTCGACGTCACCCGACTTGCCGAAATCCTCATGGAGGTCAAGGAGAAGGTTCGGTTCTGCGCAATCTGCGGCAACGTCACCGAGCAGGAGACCTGCGGCATCTGCCGGGATCCCCGCCGGTCGCCGGCCACGATCTGCGTGGTCGAGGAGGCCAAAGACGTAGTTGCGATCGAGCGCACCCGGGAGTTCCGCGGCCTGTACCACGTGCTCGGCGGCGCGATCTCGCCGATCGACGGCATCGGCCCCGATGACCTGCGCATCAAGCAACTCATGACCCGCCTCTCCGATGGAACCGTCACCGAAGTGATCATCGCCACCGACCCGAACCTCGAGGGTGAGGCAACGGCGACCTACCTGTCGCGGTTGCTCATGCACCTGGGGCTGCGAGTCACGCGGCTCGCCTCCGGCCTTCCGGTGGGTGGCGACCTCGAGTATGCCGATGAGGTAACGCTCGGCCGAGCGTTCGAAGGACGCCGCGTCGTCGAACACTAGAATCGAATCTTGATTCATTCGACCACCGCACCACACCCCCTGGAGTAGACGTGAGCTTGATCGTGCAGAAGTACGGCGGATCCTCCGTCGCGAATGCCGAAGGTATCAAGCGAGTCGCAAAGCGTATCGTGCAGACCCGGAAGGCCGGAAACGACGTCGTCGTGGTCGTGTCCGCGATGGGCGACACCACCGACGAACTGCTCGACCTGGCCGAGAGCGTCTCGCCACTGCCGGCCGGGCGCGAACTCGACATGCTGCTCACCGCGGGCGAGCGCATCTCGATGGCGCTGCTCGCCATGGCGATCAAGGGGCTCGGGGTCGATGCGCGCAGCTACACGGGCAGCCAGGCTGGCATGATCACGGATGCGAGGCATGGCAGCGCGCGCATCGTCGACGTCACCCCGGGCCGGGTCCGCGAAGCGCTCGATATCGGCGCCGTCGCGATCGTCGCCGGCTTCCAGGGCTTCAACCGGGGGACCGGCGACATCACCACTCTCGGACGGGGCGGATCGGACACGACCGCCGTCGCCCTCGCCGCCGCGCTCGGCGCCGATGTCTGCGAGATCTACACCGACGTCGACGGGATCTTCACGGCCGACCCCCGCGTCGTGCCGTCCGCTCGGAAGATCGATCGCATCACGAGCGAGGAGATGCTCGAACTCGCCGCCGCCGGCGCGAAGGTGCTGTATATTCGCGCGGTGGAATATGCCCGCCGCCATGGCGTCACGCTTCACGTGCGATCCTCCTTCAACAACAACGAGGGCACGCTCGTAGTCAATCCCCAGGATGGAGAAACGATGGAACAGCCGATCATCGCCGGTATCGCGGCGGACCTCAGCGAGGCCAAGATCACAGTCGTCGGAGTCCCCGACATTCCCGGCAAGGCCGCCCAGATCTTCACGATCGTGGCATCCACCGATGCCAACATCGACATGATCGTGCAGAACGTGTCGAGCGCCGCCACCGGCCTCGCCGACATCTCCTTCACGTTGCCCAAGCTCGAGGGCGCGAAGGTGCTCCACGTGCTGGAGAGCCGCAAGGACGAGGTCGGGTTCGACTCGCTGCAGTACGACGACCAGATCGGCAAGCTCGCCCTTGTCGGCGCGGGCATGCGCACCAACGCCGGAGTCTCGGCCAAGCTCTTCACCGCGCTGTTCGAGGCGGGCATCAACATCGAGATGATCTCCACGAGCGAGATCCGCATCTCAGTCGTCACTCGCGCCGACACCATCAACGAGGCGGTGCGGGTCGTGCACAGCGCTTTCGACCTCGACACCGACGACGTCGCGCTCGTTCACGGCGGGACCGGGCGATGAGCACGGGTGTGCGCATCGGCGTGGTCGGCGCGACCGGGCAGGTCGGCGCGGTCGTGCGGCAGCTACTCGACGAGCGCGACTTCCCGGTGGCGGAGATCCGCTACTTCGCGTCGTCGCGGTCCGCCGGAACCACGCTGCCGTGGCGTGGCGCCGAGATCGTCGTCGAAGACGCCGAGACGGCCGACCCCGCAGGTCTCGACATTGCGATTTTCTCGGCCGGGGCCACAACCTCCAAGGCGCAGGCGCCACGGTTCGCGGCCGCCGGCGTTCTCGTGATCGACAACTCCTCCGGGTTCCGCATGGACCCCGATGTGCCGCTCGTCGTGAGCGAGGTGAACCCGCACGCAATCGCCCAGGCGACCAAGGGAATTATCGCGAACCCTAACTGCACGACCATGGCCGCGATGCCAGTGCTCAAGGTTCTGCACGAGGAGGCCGGGCTTCAGCGGCTCATCGTGAGCACCTACCAGGCTGTCTCCGGCGCAGGGCTCGCCGGGGGAGAGGAGCTGCTTCAGCAGGCCCGGGCCGCTGTGGCCCAGGATGCGATGGCGCTCGTCCACGACGGATCTGCCGTCGAGTTTCCCGGGCCGGTCAAGTTCCCGCGCACGATCGCGTTCGACGTGATCCCTCTCGCCGGCTCGATCGTCGATGACGGTGAGTACGAGACCGACGAAGAGAAGAAGCTCCGCAACGAGAGCCGGAAGATCCTCGAGCTGCCGGAGCTGCTCGTGAGTGGAACCTGTGTTCGCGTCCCCGTGTTCACCGGGCACTCGCTCTCGATCAACGCGGAGTTCGCCTCCGCCCTGTCGGTCGCCCGCGCGACAGAGCTGCTCGCGGGCGCTCCCGGCGTCGAGCTGAGCGAGATTCCGACCCCGCTGCATGCTGCGGGCAAGGACCCGAGCTTCGTGGGGCGCATCCGCCAGGACCCAGGAGTTCCGGACGGGCGCGGCCTCGCGCTGTTCATCAGCAATGACAACCTCCGCAAAGGCGCGGCTCTCAACGCCGTGCAGATCGCAGAGCTCGTGGCGTCGAAGGTCGCCGGGTCCTGACGATTTCCGATCGCTACGGACGCCCGTGACGAAGTAAAGTCATGCACAAGCGCCGATTACTTCTCGCCTCGCTCGTTGGGGCACTGATTGTCGCTCTGATTGGGGTCATCGTGGTTCTCGGCGGCTCGAGCCGGCATTCGGCGATCGTCCCCGCGCCGAGCGCGGGGGTCGGCCCCCTTGTGGCCTTCTACGGCGACTCCTACACGCTCGGAACGGGAGCGAGCGACGACGCGCGGCGCTGGTCGACCCAGATCTCCCGCGACCGGGGGTGGCAGGAGTTCAACCCGAGCGTCAACGGGCTCGGGTTCATCAACAATCGCGACCGCTTCGGTGCTGGCGACCTCCCCGACCTGATTATCACGGCGAAGCCCGACATCGTCTTCGTGACGATGGGCCTCAATGACAACTTCTCATACGATTTCGCTGCGCAGGACATCAAGGCGCAGATCAGCGACGACCTGTCCCGCCTGTCCGCAGCGCTCCCCGACGCCCGGTTCGTTGTCGTCGAGCCGTTCTGGTACACCGACGAGCGCCCGCGCTCGGTCGAGGTGATCATCAGCTGGGTGCAGTCCGCCGCGACCGCCATCGGCGCAGACTACATCGCGGGGGCATCGCGGTGGATCGAGGGGCACCCCGAATGGATGGCCGCGGACGGCCTGCATCCGAACGACGACGGCTACCTCGAGATGGCGCGGCGGATGGACCTCGAGCTCGAGGCGCTCGGGCTGTGACCGGCCACGCATAAACTGGACTCGTGAGCACCCAAGCCCCGATCGACGTCGCCCTCATTGGCGGCGGTGTCATGAGCGCCACCCTCGGCGCCCTCATCAAGCAGCTGCAGCCCGACTGGACGATCACGATCTTCGAACGCCTCAGCGATGTCGCCAGAGAGTCGTCGAACCCGTGGAACAACGCCGGAACCGGTCACTCCGCGCTCTGCGAGCTCAACTACACTCCCGAGAAGCCCGACGGCACGATCGAGATCTCGAGTGCGGTAAAGGTCAACGAGCAGTTCCAGATCTCCCGTCAGTTCTGGGCCCACCTCGTGGCGAAGGGGCTCCTGCCCGACCCGCAGGCGTTCATCAACCCCGTCCCGCACATGAGTTTCGTCTGGGGTGAGGCGAACGTCGCCTACCTGCGCAAGCGGTTCGAGGCGCTCAAGGACCACCCGCTCTTCGCGGGAATGGAGTACAGCGAAGACGCCGCGGTCATCCGCACATGGGCGCCCGCAATGATCGCCGGCCGGCTGAAGTCGGAAAAGATCGCCGCAACGAAGATCGACTCCGGCACCGACATCGACTTCGGCGCGCTCACCAACGGACTGTTTGACTACATCACCGACAACGGCGCCGACCTCCGCACCGAGCACACCGTGACAGGGCTCAAGCAGCAGCAGGACGGCTCGTGGCGCATCCGCCTCAAGGAGGAGGTCGGAATGACCCGCCTGGATGTCTCGGCGCGGTTCGTGTTCGTCGGGGCCGGCGGCGGTGCGCTCCGACTGCTGCAGAAGTCCGGGATCCCCGAGGCGCGCGGCTTCGGCGGATTCCCCGTCAGCGGGCAGTTCCTGCGCACCGACAACCCCGACCTCGTCGCCCGGCATCAGGCCAAGGCCTACGGCAAGGCCGCCGTCGGCTCGCCGCCGATGTCGGTGCCGCACCTCGACACGCGCATTGTCGACGGCGAGGCGAGCCTCATGTTTGGTCCGTACGCCGGGTTCAGCCCGAAGTTCCTCAAAACGGGCTCCTGGCTTGACCTGATCGCCTCGGTGCGTCCGCACAACCTCCTGCCGATGCTCGCGGTCGGGCGCGACAATCTCGACCTCACCTGGTACCTCGTCAAGCAGGTGCTCGCCAGCCGCCGCACGAAGTTCGCGGCGCTCACCGAGTTCATGCCGAACGCCAAGCCAGCGGACTGGTACGAGATCACGGCGGGTCAGCGCGTGCAGGTCATCAAGAAGGATGACAATAAGGGCGGCGTTCTCCAGTTCGGCACCGAGGTGGTCACCTCGGCCGACGGCACGATCGCCGGTCTTCTCGGGGCCTCCCCCGGCGCGTCGACCGCGGTGCCGATCATGCTCACCGTTCTCGAGCGCTGCTTCCCCGAGCACATCGCGGGCTGGACGCCGACGATCAAAAAGATGATCCCGAGCTACGGCAAGGCCCTCGCCGAGAACGCGGCGCTCGCGAAGAAGACCATCGCGTCGACGAAGAAGGCACTCGCGATCACCTGAGTCGGACGTGGCGAAACGGGGCACAGGATGCCTCGGTATCCCACCAGCTGAGCGTCCGCGCCTCCCACAACGGGGTACAGATCGAGAAACGCCCGTCGGCTAGTTTGGTTGGATGGCGGTGAGTTCGGACGTATTGGGGCGGATGTCGCTCGGTCTCCCGCCGCACCTGACGCCGCGAGCGGTGAGCCGCTCGTTCATCAGCGCCATCCACGTGACCGCGGTCGTCTGCCTTGTCGGTGCGATGATCGTCTCCCTCGCGTTCCAGCTGGAGTGGCCGAACCTGATCTTCTGGCCAGCAGTACTCGCGCTCGTACCCGTGCTCGTAATGCTGTACCTCCTCGACCGAACCCCGACCAACTTCTTCTCGGTCTCCTACCTCATCATCGGCGGAGCATCGGTCTACTGGTACAGCCTGACCTTTGCGAGCCAGATCGAACTCGAAAGCTTCGCTGATTCGATCACCGTGGCGCTGCCCAAGATCGCGCTGATGCTCGTCGGCGGGGCTGGTATCGGCGCGCCTGCCGCGCTGCGTTGGGCAACCAGCGGATTTCTCGTCGCCGAGCTCGCGTCGTTTGCCGCAATCGTGCAGACGTCTCAGCAGTTCGCGCTCGACGAGATCTCGATCGCCGCGTACCTCATCACGGCTATGGTGCTGGTCGGCTCGTGGATCGGGCAGAGCGGAGCGAGGCGGATGCAGCCGCTGCTCTACCGCGCGGCGAAGGAGGAACTTGTCGCCGCGCTCCGCCACCGCATGGAGCTGAGGGCCGCCGCCCTCCTGCACGACACCGTGCTCAACCACATGTCCGTCATCGCGGAGTCGTCCCCGGGGGAGCTCGACCCGCTGCTGCGGGAGCAGATCAGGCGGGACCTGGCGCTGCTCGTGGGCGAGGAATGGCTGACGGAGGCGCCTCGTGCCGACGCGAGCAACGACACCGATTGGCACGACAGCGACCTCTCCCGGACTGTGTGCGAGGCGCGAGCGATGGGCCTCGAGGTCGATACCACCGGCGACACGACGGTCCTCCTGCGGCTCGAAGGCGAGAAGTCGCGCGAGCTCGCTCTCGCGGTCAAGCAGTGCCTCGTCAACGTGCTCAGGCATTCGGGAAGCTCCGATGCCGAAGTCGTCATCTACGGTGCCGATGACGAAGTGCTCGTCATGGTCGTCGACACCGGATGCGGGTTCGACACCGACGCGATCGGGCCAGATCGGCTCGGTCTCAGGACGTCGGTGCACCAGCGCATCGAAGCCGTCGGTGGAACAGTGCAGGTCTGGTCGACGGCGGGGCGTGGAACCTCGATCGTGATCCGCCTGCCTGTCGGACCGGCCTCATCCGCCCGTCCGATTGCCTCGGGGAGTGCCCGGTGACCGGCGCGGAGGTCACCGCCCAACGGCTGGACCCCGCGGGTACCCTCGGCGCCCACTTCCTCACCATCGTTCTGGTTGTCATCGCCTATCTCTGGGCGATCGCCTTCTCCTTGCTCGCGCTGTCGCGGGGCGGCGAGACGGCTCCCGCGCTCGGGGCCCTCATGGTGCTCGCGATCGCCTGCGCGCTCGTCGTCTACGCATCGGGCGAAGGGCACGGGGTGTTCACCGCCGGCATCCACCTGATGGTGCACGCTCTGGTGGTCGCAAGCTTTTTACTGGCGAGCTGGTCGAGCTGGTCGACCGACGACTTCAGCAGGGACCAGTGGGCACCGCTCAGCCTCGGCATCCTGATGGTCGCGGTGGCCCCGTACCGCCCCGCACGCGAACTCATCGCCGGAGGTAGCGCATCGGCCCTCGTCATGGGCGCCGTGACATTCGCCCACGCTGTCGTTGCCCGGACAACCTCGCCGCCGCTGGCCGTCGCGGTCGTCGCGGTGATCGGTGTCGTCGCGCTCTGTTACGGGGCGGCGATGTACTCTCAGCGCACGGTCGAGGCGCTCCAGCGTTGGCACCGGCGGGCGGATGTCGTCGCGGAAGCGCTCGCCGACGAGGTGCGGGTGGGGATAGCCCGCTCGGTGCAGCAGGATCGCGTGACGATCCTCAACCGCGATGTCGTGCCCTTCTTCGGCGACCTGCTCGGTCGCGAGACGATCACTGACGTCGACCGCGCCCGGGCACGGTATATCGCCACCGCAATCCGCAGCGTGATGGTCGCCGACGCCGACCGCACCTGGCTCGAGGTCGTGGTGCAGCAGGCCGGCCGCCCCGGGCGCGCGCTGATCGCGGTCGACGATCCCCACTTCCTCGCCTCCATGATGACGACGGCGCAGCGCACCGCGCTGCGCGCCCACGTCGTCGCGCTCGCCGCCGACCGCAAGGTCGCCGAGGGCTTCTCGATCGTGCTCTCCCGGCACGGCCGGCTGTGCGTCGGCACCCTCACGGTTCCCATCGTCTCCGCAGACCACGCCCTGCGAACCCGGTATGCCCCGATTCATTCGGTCATGCGAGTCGCATTCGACTCCGTCAGCATCCAGACCCACCCTCCTGACCTGATTGTGAGATTCACCTATGAGCATTCGTGAGACGACGAGCCGGCGGATCCGGCTCGCGATCCTCGACGACCACGAGATGCTGCTCGACACCATGAGCAGTTGGATCAAGGTCAACGCGACCGACTTCGATCTGGCGCTCAGTGCGGCGTCCTGGCTCGACCTCGTGCACAGCGACAACTTTCCGACCGAACTCGTGCTCATCGACTTCCAGCTGCGGGAGCACATCTCGATCGAAGCGCGAGTGCGCACGTGCCGTGCGGCCGGGGCGAAGGTCGTCGTGATTTCGAGCCTCGATACCCGCGAGGCGCGGCAGCGGGCGCTGGATGCCGGGGCATCCGCGTTCCTGTCGAAGTCGCTCCCGATGGTCGAGATCATGGACGAGGTGCGTGCCGTGATGGGCGCCCCGCGGGACTCACAGCCGCCGAGGGACTGGCGGCCGCTGCCGAGCGGGGCGACCTCCTACCCGCGCCCCAAGCTCAGTGCCGGGGAAACTGAAGCGCTTAGGCTGTACGCGTCGGGCTCGAGCACGACCGAGGTCGCGCGTGAGATGAACGTGCAGTATGAGACCGCGAAAACCTACATTCGCCGGGTGCGTGAGAAATACGCCAAGGTGAATCGACCGGCGGGGAAGAAGGCGGACCTCATCCGCCGTGCTGCCGAGGACGGATACCTGCTCTGATGGCGAAGCTCTATTTTCGGTATGGCGCGATGAACAGCGGCAAGAGCACGGCGATGCTCCAGGCGGCGTTCAACTACGAGGAGCGCGGCCAGCAGGTGCTTCTGGCCAAACCCCAGATCGACACCAAGGGCGATTCAGCGATCGTCTCCCGGCTCGGGGTGAGTCGCCCGGTCAACTTCGTGCTCTCGCCCGGAGAGGACGCCTACAGGGCCTTCACTGCCCAGCGGGAGCAGGTTCGGTCCAGCACGGGGCTCGACGTGAGTTGTCTCCTCGTCGACGAGGCCCAGTTCCTCACGGAGTCGCAAGTGGACGACCTCCTGCGTATCGCGATTCGCGAGGGGGTCCCCGTGCTTGCCTACGGCATCCGCACCGACTTCCAGACGGTCGCGTTCCCTGGCAGCCGAAGGCTGCTCGAGATCGCCCACTCCCTCGAGGAGTTGAAGACCATCTGCCGCTGCGGCCGTAAGGCTGTGTTCAACGCGCGCACCATCGACGGAGTGTTCGTCTTCGACGGAGACCAGGTCGCGATCGACGGAGTGGACGTCGCGTATGAGTCGCTCTGTGGCGCCTGCTACCTCGAGGAGAGCGGGGGAGTGCTCAACAGCGGGCGCCGTCCCCGGGCCGACTTCAGCTACGGGTCGGCCCCCGACGCCGACTTCGCCTGATCGCCCCGCGCACCCCGGCCGGGTTAACGAACTCAGGGCCGCACACTGTGCGGCCCTGAGTCATATGTCGGGGTAGCGGGATTTGAACCCACGACCTCTTCGTCCCGAACGAAGCGCGCTACCAAGCTGCGCCACACCCCGATCAACCCGAACAAACCGACGGCCCGTTCGACTACTCAACCAGAATAGCTGAAATCGTCGCCCGTCAAAGTCACCAGCACGGCTTCGGGCTTGCAGGCGAACCGAACGGGGGCGTAAATCGAGGTTCCGAGCCCGGCGGAGACGTTCAGGTACGCGGCCCTGAGCGCGTGATGCCACAGGCTGAGACCGCGAACCTGCTCCCTGGGAATGTCGCAATTGGTCACGAGCGCCCCGTATCCGGGCACGCACACCTGGCCGCCGTGGGTGTGACCGGAGAAGATCACGTCGGCTCCGTTCGTCACGAGGGAATTGAGCACGCGGCGGTAGGGCGCGTGGGCGAGGGCGATCGAGACCACGTCAGGACCGTCCCGCTCGTCGAGCCAACCGACGTTCTCGCGCAGCTCGTCCAGTGCACCGGGCAGCTTGTCGAGCCTGTCGAAGCCGGCATGGGGATCGTTGACGCCCATGAACTCGAGGCGCGCACCCTTGATCGACATCGCGCGCGCGGTGTTGTTGAGGCCCAGCCAGCCAAGCCCGTCGAAGAACGCCTCGAGCGCGGCCGTGTCGAGGTTCGGCTTCGTGCCCCGTGCGCTCTTCGACGGCCCCGTGAGGTAGCCGAGGGGGTTCTTCGCCTCGGGCCCGACGTAGTCGTTGGATCCGTGCACGTAGACCCCGGGCACGTTGCGGAACGGCTCGAGCGCATACTCGAGCCCGACGAGCCCGTCCTGATGGCCGAGGTTGTCACCCGTGTTGACGATGAGGTCCGGCTCGAAGATCGCGAGCGAGCGAATCCAGTCCTGCTTGGCCCGCTGCCACGGCGCCATGTGGATGTCGGAGAGGTGCAGCAGCGTGAGCGGTCGGGCTCCGGGCGCCAGCAGCGGGAGGGTCTCCCTCCTGATGCTGAAGGCGTTGCGCTCGACGAGGGCACCCCAGGCGAGGGCACCCAGACCGAGAGCGGCCGCCGTCGCCAGCGCGGCCCCGGCGCGGCTCGAGTTCGTCACTAGCAGTCGGGATCTTCGCCAGGCACAATCACGCCACCGTTCACGGTAAGCGTCACCGCCGTGGATTTCGACGTGGGTGTGCCGCCGGTCGGGTCGCTCGCGACCACCTCGCACTTGTCCGGTGGAACGCTCGGCGTCCATTTCACCGAGACCGAGGTGAACCCCTCATCCCCCAGCGTCTTGAGTGCGTCCTTCACCTGCGTGCCGACGACGTTCGGCACGGTCGCGGACAGGCTGCCGTCGCTCGTGAATACGCGCACCAGGGTCCCCTTGGACACAAGTGCACCCGAGCCGGGGTCAGTCGACGCGACGCGTCCGGCGGCAATCTCCGACGCGATCGTTCCGCCATCAGCGAAAGCCAGGCCGAGGCTCTGGATCACGCTGCGCGCCTGATCGATGCTCTGGCCGGCCACGTTGGGCACGGACTGGGTCGAGCCGCGGATGAGCTCAGGGGGCGGTTCAGGGAAATCGGCTGTTGTGGCGTATAGCGGAGAGCCATCGAGCGCGGTTTGCACGGGCTTCATGATGCGGTGACGTGCAGAGTTCGCGTTGCCGCTGGCGAGGTCCACGCGTGAGATGACCTGTTGGCCGACGATATTCCCGACCCAGACGGCGCTGGCGACCCGGGTGCTCGCCGACGTGACCCACGTCTGCAGCGAGTCGTCAGTTGTCCCAGTTTTTCCGAGTACCACTGTGCCGTCCCCCGGGTTTGAGGCGGAGCCGGTCCCCCCGCTGTTCATGACGCCCTTCAGGGCGGCGGCGGCGGCGGCGGCGACCTCCGGTGAGATGGCCTGGTTGCACTTCTGGGTCTGCCCCACGAGCTCAGTGCCGTTGGCGTCGACGACCTTGTCGACCGCGATCGGCTGGCAGAGGATACCGCCGCTCGCGACCGTCGCATAGGCGTTCGCCATCGTGAGGGGCGCGATCTCGTTGGTGCCGAGAATAGCGCTGGGGTAAATGAGCAGTTCGTTCCCATCCGCGCGGTGAACGCCCATCGACTTCGCCGTTTCGCGGATGTCGCAGAGGTCGAGCTTCGACGCCATATCGATGAATGCCGCGTTGATCGACTGGTTCGTCGCGGTCTGGACCGAGACGCGGCCGGCGCTGGTCCTGGTGAAGTTATTCGGCTTGTACGGCTCGGCGAGCTTCATCGTGCCGCCCTCGCAGTTCGCGGGAAAGGAAGAGTACCCCTTCACGTTACCGTCGACGACCTCGCGCAGGCCGCGACCGTTCTGCAGCCAGTTGACGAGTGTGAACAGCTTGTAGGTTGAGCCGGTCTGGAACCCGGACGACTGCCCGTACTCCCTGTCGGTGTTGAAGTTGACCGCCGTGGTCGTGGGGCCACCGCCCTCGCCGGAGTTATCGTACGACTTGTTCTGGGCCATGATGACGATTCGCCCGGTCCCGACCTCGACGGTCGAGATGGCGGCACCAAGCTCGAACCTCGTCTCATCGGCCGGCGTCTGCGTGGCGAGCACCTGTTCCGCATGCGCCTGCTGGTCGAGGTCGACAGTCGTGTAGATGTCGTATCCGCCCCGCTTCCAATTCTGGTAGCGCTCATCTTCGGTCGTGCCGAGGGCTTCGAGGTTCTTGACGTTGCGCACGACGTAGTCGCAGAAGTGCTTCGCGCCGGACGCGGAGAGACAGCCGTTCCGGGGTGGACTGACGAGGACCGTGGTGTCGTCGACCGGCGTCGAGATTGCCTCGTCGTACTGCTCCTTGGTGAGCATGTCCTGTTCGACCATGTTGCCCAGGATCGCGTCGCGCCGGACTTGATTGCGCTCGCGATTTTCTGCAATGTCGGGGCGCCGTGACGGTGGAGCCTGCACGATTCCGAGGAGGCTCGCCGCCTGGGCCGCGGTCAGGTCCTTCGCGGTTGTCGAGTAGTACTGCTGCGCGGCAGACTCGATGCCGTAGGTGTTGCCTCCGAAGCCGGCGATGTTGAGGTAGGCAAGCAGGATCTCGTCCTTGGTGTACCGCTTCTCGAGGCCGATCGCCAGCTTCGCCTCCTTGAGCTTGCGGTCGATGGTCGACGCCTGCGCGGCGGCGATGCCGGCCTGCCGCTTCTCCTCCGTGTCGTAGGTGAGGGCCTCCTGGATGAGGAGGTTCTTGACGAGCTGCTGCGACAGCGTCGACGCGCCCTGCGTCGAGCTCGACGTGACGTTGTTGATCGCGGCCCGAACTATCCCAGCAAGGTCCACCCCGCCGTGCTCGTAGAAACGCTCGTCCTCGCCCGCGATTGCGGCGTCCTTAACGAACTGCGACACCTCGTCCCACGCGACTTCCTCGCGGTTCTGGTCGTAGATCTGGGCGAATGGCACCTGCTGGCCCGCCTGCAACGCCCACAGCGTGTTCCGCTGCGACTGCTGGTTGATGACCATGTAGTCGGGCAGATCCTCGAAAATACCGACGGTGTTGTTCGCGGTCATGCTCGTCACGGCGATGGCTGGCGTGACCATGGCGGTGACGAGCACCCCCGCGAGAGCGCTGAAACCGAGAAAGCCGAGGATCGCGCCAAAGACACCAACGGGTTTCAAATTTTGGGCAGCCATATGATCAAGGGTAAGTCATACGCCCCTATTTCAATCTGAATGGACACTTCGATGCCAACTTGGGAGTATCTGACAACCCCCCTCATGATCCACAACACCGCCGCGATCCTCAACAACTGGGGGTCCGACGGGTGGGAACTCGTGCAGGTCGTCAACGGCCCGGAGGGCGGCCTTGTCGCCTACCTCAAGCGTGAAAAAAAGGAGAATTCCTGATGTCGGTGCTCGATGATCGCCTCGCGGAGCTCGGCCTCACGATTCCGGAGGTCGCCACTCCCGTGGCCGCCTACGTGCCCGCGGTCGTGAGTGGGCACCTCGTCTACACGTCGGGCCAGCTGCCGTTCGTCGCCGGAGCGCTCCCGGAGACGGGAAAGGTCGGCGCATCCGTGGCACCGGAGCGAGCACAGGAGCTCGCCGCGATCTGCGTGCTCAACGGGCTCGCCGCGGTGCGCTCAGTGATCGGGTCGCTCGACCGTGTGACCCGCATCGTCAAGGTCGTCGGTTTCGTGGCATCCGATCCGGCGTTCACCGGCCAGCCGGGCGTCATCAACGGGGCTTCGGAGCTTCTCGGCGACATCTTCGGCGATGCGGGGCGCCACGCGCGCAGCGCCGTCGGCGTCGCGGTGCTTCCGCTTGACTCGCCCGTCGAGGTCGAATTCATCATCGAATTCGCCTGATCGGCCCGATTCAGAAATGAAAAAAGGCCCCGACCGCTGAGGTCGGGGCCCTCTTCCTTTCTCGCCCGCTACTTCATCTTGTCGGTGATGATCTGCATCACCGACGTGTCTGCGAGAGTGGTGGTGTCGCCGATTTCGCGGCCCTCCGCAACATCCTGAAGCAAGCGGCGCATGATCTTGCCGGAGCGGGTCTTCGGCAGCTCGTTCACGATGAAGATCTGCTTCGGACGCGCGATCGCGCCGATCTGCTCCGCGACGTGGCTGCGCAGCATCGCCACGGCCTCGTCGGTGGTCTGCTTCTTTGCCTGCTTGGATTTCAGGATCACGAACGCGACGACGGCCTGCCCTGTCGCCTCGTCGGCGGCTCCGACGACAGCGGCCTCCGCCACTATCTTGTGCGACACGAGGGCCGACTCGATCTCCGCCGTCGAGAGCCGGTGCCCGGAGATGTTCATGACGTCGTCCACGCGGCCGAGCAGCCAGATGTCGCCGTCGGAATCGACATGCGCCCCGTCGCCGGCGAAGTACTTCGTCCCGCTGAGGGCCTTGAAACGGTCCCAGTAGGTCTCCTGGAATCGCTCGGGGTCGCCCCAGATGCCCCGCAGCATCGACGGCCACGGCTCCGAGACGACGAGCAGTCCACCGTTGGGTGGGTCGACCCGCGTGCCGTCCTCGCCGAGGATGTCGATCTTGATTCCGGGGATCGGCACCTGCGCCGATCCCGGCTTCAGCGTCGTGACGCCGGGCAGCCCCGAGATCATGATCGCGCCGGTCTCGGTCTGCCACCAGGTGTCGACCACCGGAGCAGTGCCGCCGCCGATGATGTCGCGGTACCAGACCCACGCTTCGGGGTTGATCGGTTCGCCGACCGAGCCGAGAACGCGCAGCGAGGTGAGGTCGAAGGCGTTCGGCACCTCGCGCCCAATCTTCATGAACGACCGGATCGCGGTGGGCGCGGTGTAGAAGATACTGACGCCATACTTCTGGATGATCTCCCACCAGCGGCCCGGATGCGGGGTGTCGGGGGTGCCCTCGTAGAGCACCTGGGTGGCGCCGTTCGCGAGCGGACCGTAAACCACGTAGCTGTGACCGGTGATCCAGCCGACGTCGGCGGTGCACCAGTAGACGTCGGACTCCGGATGCAGGTCGAACACATTCTTGTGGGTCGATGCGACCTGGGTCAGGTAGCCGCCGCTGGTGTGCAGGATCCCCTTCGGCTTTCCGGTCGTTCCCGACGTGTAGAGGATGAAGAGCGGGTTCTCCGCCTCGAACGCCTCGGCCTCGTGTTCGGCGTCGGCCGAGGCGAGCTCCTCGTGCCACCAGTGATCACGGCCGTCGACCCAGTCGACGACGTTCTCGCCGCGGCGCACCACGAGCACGTTCCCGACGGTGCTCTTCTTGCCCGCGAGGGCTCCATCGACCGCGCCCTTGAGGGAGAAGACCTTGCCCTTGCGCCACCCGCCGTCGGCGGTGATGACAAGCTTGGCGCTCGCGTCGTCGATTCTTGAGCGCAGGCTCTCTGAGCTGAACCCGCCGAAGATCACGGTGTGCACGGCGCCGATACGCGCGACGGCGAGCATTGCGATGACCGCCTCGGGGATCATCGGGAGGTAGATCGCGACTCGATCACCCTGGCCGATGCCGAGAGACAGCAGCACGTTGGCGGCACGCTTGACCTCGCCGGTCAGCTCCGCGTACGTGATTGAGCGGCTGTCGCCGGGCTCGCCCTCCCAGTGGATCGCGATGCGCTCGCCGTTGCCTGCCTCGACATGCCGGTCGAGGCAGTTGTAGGCGACGTTGATCTTTCCGTCTGCGAACCACTTGGCGAATGGAGGGTTCGACCAGTCCAGCGTCTCGGTGAAATCCCTGTGCCAGTGCAGAAGCGTTCTCGCCTGGTTCGCCCAGAAGCCGAGGCGGTCTGCGGAGGCCTCGTCGTAGATGGACTGGGAGGCAACAGCCTGGCTCGTGAAGCTCTCGCTCGGCGGAAAGCGACGTTCCTCGTGCAGCAGGCTGTCGATGGAATTACTGGGCATGGACTGATCCTCTTCGATCACACGGCGCTGGGCACGGGGTTCCGGGCCACGTGGTGCGATCCTAGTTGGCGGGGGGTTGCGACCCCGTCGCGCCGGCGTGTGCAGCGCCGATACTGCCCCGCGGAAGGCATCCGATCAACCGCGAAAATTCCCACTTGCATGGAGGGCTTCGTGGGCTACACTAAATTCGTCGAATTCGTTCGACTGGTGGCGCAAGTGATTCCCCCCAATCCCGCGTCACTGTGGCGGCACCGGTTCCCCCCAACAGGTGCCGCCCCTCTCATTTAACCCACAGATGGCAGCGGGTTCGGCGCGCGGAGCACCGGACGCGGCAGGCTCGACGGATGCCCCGAGGCTCGAGCAGGTCCACGCCGGACGAGCCATTCGTCGCCCAGCATCCGGCCAGCCATCACCCGGGTGCCCAGCACGCGCACGACCGGCTGGGCGCGGCGGAACTCGCGGAGTTCGGCCGCCTCGGCCGCCTCGTCGCCGATCCTCAGGTCACCGACGTGTTCGTCAACGGCGCGGGTCGGCTGTTCGTCGATCGGGGCAGTGGAGCGCTGCTGCAACCCGACCCCGACCTCGACGAGCGCCAGGTGCGCGCGCTCGCCGTGCGGCTCATCGCGGCCGGCGGCCGCCACATCGACGAGGCCACGCCCTGCGTCGACGTGCGCCTGCACGACGGCATCCGGATCCACGCCGTTCTGCCCCCGGTGTCGCCGACCGGCACTCTGCTGTCGATCCGGCTGCCCCGCGTCACGCGTGTCAGCGTCGACCAGCTCGAGAGGGAGGGCTTCTTCGCAATCGTGCCCATCGGCGAGGTGCGGCGGCTGCTGTCCCGGCGGCGAAATATCCTCCTCACCGGAGCCGGCGGAAGCGGCAAGACGACGGCCCTGTCGGCGCTGCTCGCGCTCGCCGACCCCCGGGACAGGATCATCGCGATCGAGGATGTCGCCGAGCTGGCTGTCGACCACCCGCACTTCGTCTCGCTCGAGGCAAGGCAGGCCAACCTCGAGGGGGCTGGCGCGATCGGCCTCGAGCGCCTCGTCCGGGAGGCCCTGCGAATGCGGCCCGACCGGCTCGTGCTCGGCGAGTGCCGCGGAGCCGAGGTGCGCGAACTTCTTGCGGCGCTCAACACGGGGCACGACGGCGGTGCGGGAACGCTTCATGCCAACTCGCTCGCCGGCGTGCCGGCGCGGATGGAGGCGCTGGGCGCGCTCGCAGGGCTCGGGCCCGAGGCGATCGCCCGGCAGACAGTCAGCGCGATCCACGCTGTGCTCCACCTCGAACGGCGCGGGGACGGCTCCCGGCGGATCGCCCAGATGGGCAGGTTCGAGCTCGACGGGCGCCAGCGACTGCGCACCGTCCCGGTGCACGGCCGTGCGTGAGCTCGCGGAACTCGATCCGGTTGCCTCCGTCGCCCAGCGCCTGGCGGTGCTGCTCGAGGGCGGGGTCGCCCCGGCGGCGAGTTGGCGCTATCTCGCCGATCAGCCGCGGGGGCGCACCGGTCGCCTGCTCGCGTCGGTTGCCGACGCGGCGGCCAGCGGCCGGCCGGTGTGCGATGCGATCGTCGACGCGATCGACGACGGCGGGCCCGGGGAGGCGTCCGCCTGGAGGGGGCTCGCCGCGGCCTGGCAGGTGGCGACGGATGCCGGTGCGCCGCTCGCACCGACGCTGCACTCCTTATCGAACTCGCTGCGCTCCCTCGCCCAGGTGCATCGAGAGCTGCAGAGCACGCTCGCCGGGCCGAGGGCGACAGCGCGCCTGGTGCTGGGGCTGCCGCTCGTCGGGCTGCTGTTCGGGGTGGCGCTCGGGTTCGACACCATCACCATCCTCGTCAGCACGGCGCCGGGCCTCGTCTGCCTGATTACCGGCCTCGCTCTCATGGTGGCCGCGCGATTCTGGACTTCCCGGCTGGTCGCGTCCGCTGCGCCGCGACTGGTGACGCCGGGCCTCGGCCTCGATCTCGTGGCCATCGCGGTCTCCGGCGGGAGCTCCATTCCGCGTGCGCTCGCGCTCGTCGATGCGGTGCAAACCCGATGCGGGCTCGCCGACGACGGGTCGCGCGCCGTTCTCGGCGAAGTTCTCGACCTCTCCCGCCGCGCGGGTGTGCCGGCCGCCGCGCTGCTGCGGAGTGAGGCCGACGAGGCGAGGCGGATCGCACGAAGTGCCGGAGACCGCCGAGCTGCAACACTCGCCGTCACGCTCATGATCCCGCTCGGGGTGTGCGTTCTGCCTGCGTTCCTGCTGCTCGGGGTGGTGCCGCTGCTCATCTCCGTCGTCTCCTCCACCATCGGCGTGTTGTGACCGCGTCTGGCCGCTCACAGGCGCAGCCGACCCGCCGCTGTGCACGGGGCGCACCATTCCGGTCATTCGAGGCGCCGGGCGGGCGAGGCTGGGTCGAAGCCCCAATAGGAGAGGAAGAACCCGATGGAGAACCGAGTGGACAGCCGATTCACGGCCCTGATGGCGCGCGCCCGCTGCGAGGATCGCGGAGCCGCGACGGCCGAGTACGCGATCGCGACAATGGCCGCGGTGGGATTCGCGGGGCTGCTGGTGGTGATCCTGCGCAGCGCCGAGGTGCGCGGCATCCTCACCGACCTCGTCCAGCGCGCGCTCACGTTCGCCGGATGAGCGAGCGGGCCGTCCGCGGAGAGCGCGGCAGCGTGAGCACCGAGTTCGCGGTGCTGATGCCGGCGGTGCTGCTGTTACTCGGCCTCGGCCTGTCGGCGGCGCAGGTGTCGAGCCGCCAGCTGCAATTGCAGGACGCGGCGGCCGACACGGCGCGGGTCATCGCCAGAGGAGAAGGGGTGCCGGCCGCGCAGTGGCATCTCGCCACCCTCGTGCCGGGGGCGGTGTTGCGCGCGCAGACCACTGGCGATCTGTCGTGTGTGCTGCTGAGCGCCTCCGGTGCGCCCCGCGGTCTGTTCGCCGCGGTGCGGCTCGAGGCGAGGAGCTGTGCACTCGATGGCGGGTTCTGAGACCGCGCGCCCGGCACGGAGCGAGCGCGGTGCCGGGTCGATCATGGCGGTGGCCGTGATCGCGGGGGCCGTCGTGACCTTCGCGGCACTCGCTCCGCTGTCGCTCGTGCTCCAGGCGAAGGTGGCCGCCGCCGGTGCCGCCGACGCAGCCGCGCTCGCCGCGGCCGACGCCGCGGTGGGCATCATTGCCGGCCCACCGTGCGAACGCGCGGGGGAGGTGGCGACCGCCAACGAGACCAAGCTGCGCGCGTGTCAGGTCGATGGCGTGATCGTGACGGTTCGGGTGGCCGTCACGGCAGCGGGCTTCGATGTCGGCGCTACCGCGACGGCGGGTCCCGCGCCACAGTAGGGAACGAAATGGGTGGGCTGGCCGTTTGAGTGTGTATGGTGTGCGTGTCGGGGCTTCATCCGGCATCCGGTCGGATGCGAACGCCGCCACACACACATCGTCGTGCGAGGGACCCTTCCCCCGCGCCCATCACCATCTGCATCAATAGAGGAGTTCCGTGCCAGTCACGAAGAAGCTGGTCATCGTCGAGTCGCCCGCGAAGGCCAAGACGATCGCCCAGTATCTCGGAGATGGTTACGAGGTCCAGGCCTCGGTTGGTCACATCCGCGACCTCATCGAGCCGAAGAATCTGCCGCCGGAGCTCAAGAAGGGCTCGCTCGGCAAGTTCTCCGTCGATGTCGAGAACGGCTTCGAGCCGTACTACGTGGTCTCCGACCAGAAGAAGAAGACCGTCGCCGACCTGCGACGAGCGCTGAAGAATGCCGACGAGCTCTACCTCGCAACTGATGAGGACCGCGAGGGCGAGGCCATCGCGTGGCACCTGCTGCAGGAGCTCAAGCCCAAGGTTCCGGTCAAGCGCATGGTCTTCCACGAGATCACCAAGGAGGCCATCGAGCGCGCCCGCGAGAACACCCGCGACATCGACACCGCACTCGTCGACGCGCAGGAGACCCGGCGCATCCTCGACCGCCTCTACGGCTTCGAGATCTCGCCCGTGCTCTGGCGCAAGGTCGGTCCCGGGCTGTCTGCGGGCCGTGTGCAGTCCGCCGCGACCCGCCTTGTCGTCGACCGCGAGCGCGAACGCCTCGCGTTCACGGCCGCGAGCTACTGGGACCTCGCCGCCCGCATGGCCACCGAGAAGGGCCAGTCCGGCTTCGAATCGCGCCTCGCCCGCGTCAATGGCGCTCGCATCGCCCAGGGCAAGGACTTCGACGACCTCGGCAGGCTCAAGTCCGACGTGCGGGTGCTCGACTCCGTCGCCGCAGAGTCCCTCGCCTCCGCCTTGCGCCGGAGCGATGTGACCGTCTCGGTCGCCTCGGTCGACTCCAAGCCCTACACGCGTCGCCCGGCGGCACCGTTCACGACGTCCACCCTGCAGCAGGAGGCCGCGCGCAAGCTGCGCTTCACGGCGCGCCAGACGATGAGCGTGGCACAGGGACTGTACGAAAACGGCCACATCACCTACATGCGAACGGACTCGCCGAACCTCTCCCAGCAGGCGATCGACGCGGCCCGCTCGCAGGCAGCCTCGCTCTATGGCCCCGAGACCGTGCCGGACAAGCCGCGCATGTACGCGGGCAAGAACAAGAACGCGCAGGAAGCCCACGAGGCGATCCGCCCCGCCGGAGACACCTTCCGCACCCCGGCGGAGCTGCAGGGAACGCTTCGCGGCAACGATTGGAAGCTCTACGACCTGATCTGGAAGCGCACCGTGGCGTCGCAGATGGCCGACGCGAAGGGCGCCACGGCATCCGTCGTCATCGCAGCAACCGTCACCGAGACGCTCGAGGCGTTCCCCGGAACCGGGCCGACCGTCGCCGAGTTCACCGCCAGCGGCACCGTCATCACCTTCCGCGGGTTCATGCACGCCTATGAGGAGGGCAAGGACGAGGAGCGCAACGAGGCACCGGAGGCCGCCGAGGCGAAGCTGCCGCCGCTCACCGCCGGCCAGCAGCTCACGATCGCGGAGGTCGAGGCCAAGGGCCACGAGACGAGCGCCCCGCCCCGCTACACCGAGGCGAGCCTCGTCAAGAAGCTCGAGGAGCTCGGCATCGGCCGGCCGTCGACCTACGCGTCGATCATCTCCACGATCATCGACCGCGGCTACGTCACCCCGCGCGGCCAGTCGCTGGTGCCGAACTGGGTCGCCTTCTCGGTGGTGCGGCTGCTCGAGGAATTCTTCGGCGACCTCGTCGAATACGACTTCACGGCGGAGATGGAGAACGACCTCGACCGCATCGCCGACGGTGAGGCCGACCGCGTCGCCTGGCTGACGAGCTTCTACTTCGGCAGCGACAAGCACCGTGGCCTGCGCAACGTCGTCGACAACCTCGGCGACATCGACGCGAAGACCATCAACTCGATGGCCCTCACCGACGAGATCACTTTGCGCATCGGCAAGTACGGGCCGTACCTCGAGGTCGCGTCCGACGAGCCGGATGCCGCGGACGGGACCGCCCAGGCGCCGCGGCGGGTCAACCTTCCGCAGGGCCTCGCCCCCGACGAGCTCACCGCCGACAAGGCGCGCGAACTCGTCGACGCTCCCGTGGTCGTCGACCGCGTCATCGGCGTGAACCCGGAGACGGGCAAGAAGGTGGTCGCGAAGGATGGCCGGTTCGGACCGTACATCACCGAGCTCGAGCCGGAGCCGGAAGCGCCCGCCGAGCCGGAGGCCGAGGTGGTTGACGCGTCGACCGGCGAGGTCTCCGCCGCACGGCCCAAGCGCAAGCCCGCCGCGAAGAAGCCCGTCGCCGTCAAGGCGCGCACGGCATCCATCTTCAAGTCGATGGACCTCGCGACGATCGACCTCGAGACGGCGCTCAGGCTGCTCTCGCTGCCGCGCGTCGTCGGCCAGGACCCCGAGACCGGCGACGACATCCTCGCCCAGAACGGCAAGTTCGGGCCGTACCTCAAGAAGGGTGCCGACACGCGCTCGCTGACCGAGGAAGACCAGATCTTCGAGATCGACCTGCCCGGAGCGCTCGAGCTCTACGCGCAGCCGAAGTACGGCGCCCGCAAGGCGTCGAGCGCGCTCAAGGAGTTCGACGCCGACCCCGAGAGCGGCAAGCCGATCCGGATCAAGGACGGACGCTTCGGCGCCTACGTGACCGACGGCGTCACCAACGCGACGATCCCGCGAGGCGAGACGGTCGAGGAGGTCGACTTCGAGCGCGCGATCCAGCTGCTGGCCGACAAGCGAGCCAAGGGACCCGTCGTCAAGAAGACGGCGGCGAAGAAGCCCGCGGCGAAGAAGCCCGCGGCGAAGAAGCCCGCAGCGAGGAAGCCAGCAGCGAAGAAGCCAGTAGCGAAGTCGGCTGCGACGAAGACCGCTGCGACGAAGGCGGCGGCCACCACGGCCCCGTCGGCGAAGACGCCAGCGGCCCGCAAGCCTGCCGCGCCGAAGACCGGGCTACCCGCAACCAAGAAGCTGGCCACCGAGTAGCCGTGCCGGGACTGTTCATCACCCTCGAGGGCGGCGATGGCTCGGGCAAGTCGACCCAGTCGACGCTGCTCACCGACTGGCTCGTCGGGCAGGGCAAGACCGTCGTCATCTCGCGCGAGCCCGGGGGAACCGACCTCGGACGTGAGCTGCGCGAGATCATCCTGCACCGGCGCGGCTACATCGCGCCGCGCGCCGAGGCGCTGCTCTACGCGGCCGACCGCGCGCACAATGTCGCGACTCTCGTGCGTCCGGCGATAGCCCGCGGCGAGGTCGTGGTGCAGGACCGCTACCTCGACTCGTCGGTCGCCTACCAGGGGGCAGGGCGGGTGCTCGACCCCGTCGAGGTGCGCGACCTGTCGCTCTGGGCCACCGAGGGGCTTCTCCCCGACCTCACGGTGCTGCTCGACCTCGATGTCGCGGCCGGTCGGGCCCGTCTCGACGCCGACGAGAAGGTCTTCGACCGGCTTGAGGCCGAGAAGGACGAGTTCCACACCCGGGTGCGCGACGCCTACCTCGCCCTCGCCGCCGCGGAGCCCCACCGGTTCCTGGTGATCGACGGCTCACTCCACGCCGAGCAGATCGCCGGCATCATCCGTTCCCGCGTCGCCGAGCTGCTCTGAGCTGACCGCCTCACCGGTACGCAGTTCGCCGTCGGCGGCGCCGGTTAGGCTTGCCGCATGTCCGTATGGGATGAATTGACGGGCCAGTCCGAGGCGATCGCGACGTTCCGCGCTGCCGCCGAGCAGTCGGTGGGCGGCGAGGCCAGCCGTTCGATGACGCACTCCTGGCTCATCACCGGGCCGCCGGGATCCGGCCGCTCGAACCTTGCCTACGCGTTCGCGACCGCACTGCTCAGTGCCGGCAACCCCGACGGCGACGAGTCCACCCGCCGGCAGGTCGAGGCGCGCTCCCACCCCGACCTCGGCGTGCTCAGCACGGAACGGGTGATCATCACGATCGACGAGGTGCGCGCACTCGTCAAGAGCTCGAACTACTCGCCGTCGGTCGCCAGCTACCGCGTCATGATCATCGAAGATGCCGACCGCATGCGCGAGACCGCCTCCAATGTGCTGCTGAAGGCCCTCGAGGAGCCGCCGCCGCGCACCGTCTGGATTCTTTGTGCCCCGAGCGAGGCCGACCTGATCCCGACCATCCGCTCCCGGGTGCGCAGCGTGCGGCTGCGGGTGCCGAGCGTCGGCGATGTCGCCGACCTCATCGCCCGGCGCAACGGCATCGACCTCCCGACCGCCACTCAGGCCGCGCGCGAGGCGCAGAGTCACATCGGTATGGCCCACCGGCTCGCGACGAACGACCACGCGCGCAGGCGTCGGGAGAAGACCCTGCAGACGGCCCTCGGCATCCGGTCCGTCTCGGATGCCGTGATCGCGGCGGCGACCCTGCTCGAACTCGCCGGCGATGATGCGAAGGCGATCACCGAGGAGCGCGACGCAGAGGAGCGGGCGAGCGCCCTGCGCTCCCTCGGTGTGGAGCCGGGAGGCACGGTGCCGCCGGGCCTGCGCGGCCAGCTGAAGAATCTCGAGGAGGACCAGAAGCGTCGCGCGACGCGGAGCCTCCGAGACGGCCTCGACCGCATCATGGTCGACCTCTTGTCGCTCTACCGCGACATCCTGCTCATGCAGCTCGGCGTTGACGACGACCTCATCAACGTGGCCATCCTCCCCGACCTCATCTCGGCGAGCCGTGCGTCGACCCCGGAGCAGACCCTGGCGACGATGGATGCCGTCACCACGACCCGGCGTCGCATCGAGGGCAATGTCGGGCCGGCACTGGCCCTCGAGGCGATGCTCATCTCCGCCATCCGGAAGGCGCCCCGACCATGACCGCTCGCCGGCTCGCCCTCACCGCCGCCGCCCTCGCTCTCGTGATCCCGCTCAGCGGATGCGTGTCGGCCTTCCTGCCGGAGAAGCGCGAGTCCGTGTCGACCCCGACGGGCGAGAAGGTGGCGGCCGACCTGGAGGGTTTCTACTCGCAGGTTCTCGAGTGGACGCCCTGCGAGGGTGACTTCCAGTGCGCCAGCGCCGAGGCGCCGCTCGATTGGGCCGACCCCGGGCGCGAGTCGATCGAGCTCGCGCTCATCCGCCAGACGGCGGGCGGCGGCACGATGGGATCACTGCTGGTGAACCCGGGAGGCCCTGGCGGGTCCGGCTACGACTTCGTGCGCGACAGTCTCGACTACGCCGTCTCGGACCGGCTGCAGGGCAGCTATGACGTAGTCGGGTTTGACCCGCGAGGCGTCAACGCGTCGTCGGCGGTGTCGTGCTACGACGACCCGGCCGAGCTCGACGCCTACCTGTTCGAGCTGCCGCAGAACGAACCCGGAACCCCCGCCTACCTCGACGAGCTGGCCGCGGCCTCGCGCGAGTTCGGCGCCGCGTGCCTCGAGAACACGGGCGAGCTGCTCGGCTACGTCGACACGGTCAGCGCCGCCCGCGACCTCGACCTGCTGCGCGCCATCCTCGGCGACGAGAAGCTCAACTACCTCGGCTACTCCTACGGCACCCTGCTCGGCGCGACCTACGCCGACCTCTACCCCGACACGACGGGCCGACTCGTCTTCGACGGCGCCGTCGATCCCGCCACGACCGAGTTCGAGGTGAGCGCCACCCAGGCGCAGGGGTTCGAGAGCGCCCTGCGGGCCTTCCTCACCGACTGCATAACCGGGGAGGACTGCGCGTTCACCGGCACGGTCGACGAGGCGACGCTGCAGATCCGGGCGCTGCTCGACAGCCTCGACGCGAGCCCGCTGCGCGCCACCGACGGGCGGCAGCTCGGCAGCGGCAGCATGTTCTACGCGATCATCCTGCCGCTCTACAACGCTGGCAACTGGGTGTATCTCAACGACCTCTTCGCGTCGGTGCTCGCCGGCGATGCCGACTACGCCCTCCAGCTGGCCGACAGCTACTACGGTCGCGACCCGGACGGCACCTACGCCGACAATTCGACCGAGGCGTTCATCGCAATCAACTGCCTCGACTACTCCTCCGACGCGAATCCCGAGGCACTCGCCGCGGAGGCGGAGGAGCTCGCCCGCCTCGCTCCGGTCTTCGGGCCGTCGATGTCGTACGGGGCGATCGGATGCGCGAACTGGCCGTTCCCGTCGACCAGGGAGCGGGTCGCGATCGACGCGGCCGGCTCGGCACCCATCCTCGTCGTCGGCACCACCAACGACCCGGCCACCCCCTACGTCTGGGCCGAGAACCTCGCGGCACAGCTCGAGAACGGACACCTCGTCACCTACGACGGCGAGGGGCACACCGCCTACAACAAATCGAACGCGTGCATCAATGACACCGTCGACGACTACTTCATCGACGGTGCCGTGCCGGCCACCGACCCGCTGTGCTGACCTCCTAAAGCTGCACGCGCAGCCGAGTTTGTGCAAATTTGCACAGCAGGCAAGAATAGTCGCATGAGTATCGGGGCCGTCGGACTGCGCGAGCGCAAGCGATTGGCGACCCGCCGGGCGATCCAGAAGGCCGTGCTCGAGCTCATGGAGGAGAAGGGCTACGACCAGGTCACGGTCGAGGAGATCAGCCACCTGGCCGACATCTCCCCGCGCACATTCTTCAACTACTTTGCCTCGAAGGAGGCCGCAGCGATCGGTGACGGACCGAGCCTGCCCGGCGAGAGCGACCTCGCCGCGTTCGTGGAGGCCGGCCCGGGCCAGGACGTGCTTTCGGGGCTGTCCGAACTTCTCGCGACGGCCGTCGAGTCGGCCGGCGACGAGCTCGAACTGCTGCACCTGCGCCGACGGGCTCTCAAGGAGTATCCGCAGCTCTTCGCCCTGCGGATGGCGACAATGCGCGTTTTCGAGGACGAGCTCGCGGTCGTCGTCGCCCGTCGCCTCGAGCGCGACGACCCACAGCTCGCGGCTGACCCGGAGGCGCTCACCGACCGTGCCCGCCTGATCACGCTCGTCGCGTTCGGCGCCATGCGGCACGCGTGGGCGTCGTGGGCGGACGCCGAGGGACGGATGCCGCTCGCCGACCGGCTGAGGGACACCTTCGGCCAGCTCGCCGAGATCCTCGTGACCGCGCGGTCGAAAATGATCGGCTAAGCTTTCTTGCTGTGCCACCGCTCGCGGTTGACGCGCCGCCTTAGCTCAGTTGGTAGAGCATCTCACTCGTAATGAGAAGGTCGTCAGTTCGATTCTGACAGGCGGCTCCCCCGCTGGTCCCCACGTTCACCCGGCCTTTCGCGCTGGCTCCGACACCTGTCGGAGCAGTACACGACGTCGGGCCACGACCGTTCCCACTTCTTCCTCCACTCGAAGGGGCGAGCGCACACGGGGCAGGTCTTCGGCGGATGGCCGTTCTTGGTCTGTGCCACTCGAGTCATACGGGCAGCCTAGGTTCTGCGCGGTCCCGACGGCACACGCGAGCAGTCGCTGCTAGATTTTGCCTTGGCGTTCGGCCGAACGCCGCGGAAGGGTAAACAAGTGCCAGGCACGCTTCGATGGGGCATTCTCGGCCCCGGCTTCATCTCAACCAAGCAGACCGAAGACCTCATTGGCAACGGATTCGCCGTGACGGCCGTCGGCTCGCGCTCCGAAGCATCCGCCCGCGAATTCGCCGACCGCTTCGGCATCCCCGCGGCGCACGGCAGCTACCGCGCGCTCGTCGAGGACCCGGATGTCGACATCGTCTACATCGGAACGCCGCACTCCCTGCACTACGAGCAGGCCAGGCTCGCGCTCGAGGCGGGCAAGCACGTGCTGCTCGAGAAGGCCTTCACCGTGACCGCCGAGCAGGCCGCGGTGCTCGTCGAGCTCGCTGAGAAGTCCGGGCTCGTGCTGCTCGAGGCGATGTGGACGAGGTTCCTGCCGCACATGGTGCGCATCCGCGAGGTGCTCGCCGCCGGCACGATCGGCGAGGTGCGCACCCTCATCGCCGACCACAACCAGAAGCTGCCGACGGATCCGACGCACCGCCTCAACGACCCGGCCCTCGCCGGCGGCGCGCTGCTCGACCTCGGCATCTATCCCGTCTCGTTCGCCTGGGACATCTTCGGGGCACCCGCGACCGTTCGGGCCAGCGCGTCGATGAGCGCGACGGGCGTCGACCGGCAGACCGCGATCATCCTCGGCTACGAGAGCGGGGCTCAGGCCCTCCTGCACACCGCCCTCGACACGTCCGGCCCGAACACCGCGACGATCCTCGGCGCGGACGGCTGGATCGCCATCGACAGCGTCTGGTACACGCCGACCGGGTTCACCGTGTTCGACAGTTCCGGAACCGTCGTCGAGCGCTACGAGCACGAGGTGGCCCCGCGCGGAATGCAGTTCCAGGCCGCCGAGCTCGAGCGGCTCGTCGAGGGCGGGCTCACGGCCGGCACCGTGCTGCCCCCGGCCGAGACCGTCGCCATCATGGGCACCCTCGACGCGATCCGCAACCAGATCGGCCTCGGGTACCCGGCCGATATCATGAAGGTGTGACCGAGAAGCCTGATCAGGAGCGCCGCCTGGCGCTGTTCATCATCGACGTGCAGAACGACTTCACCGAGGGCGGGGCGCTCGGCGTCGCCGGGGGAGCGGCCGTCGCTGCAGGCATCAGCGAACTGCTCGCGCGGCATCCGGAACGCTACGACGAGGTCTTCGCCTCGCGCGACTGGCACGACGGCGACAACGACAACGGCGGCCACTTCGCACTCGGCGGCGAGCCCGACTTCATCGTGACCTGGCCGAGGCACTGCGTGGCGGGAACTCCCGGTGCCGAGTACCACCCCGATCTCGACACGCGCCCGGTCGGCTGGCACGTGCGCAAGGGCCAGGGCCGGCCCGCGTACTCGATCTTCGAGGGCATCACCGACGGCGGCGAGAGCCTGGGCGAGAAGCTTGACGAGCTCGGCATCACCGATATCGACGTCGCCGGTATCGCGACCGACTACTGCGTGCTGGCCTCGGCGCGGGATGCCCTCGAATCGGGTCGGCGGGTGCGGGTGCTGAGCGACCTCGTTGCCGGTGTCGCCGAGGAGTCCAGCGCCGCGGCCCTCGCCACCCTGTCCCTGGCCGGAGCGGACGTCACACGGTCCGAGTGAGAAGGCACCACCCAGCATCCACCCGCGCGCGCCCCTCGCGCGTCGCGGCATCACCCAAGCACGAGTCACAGGAGACATCTGCATGATCACCGAATCCGCACTGCTCGCCAAGGTCCCCACCCAGCTGTTCATCGGCGGGGAGTGGGTCGACTCGACCTCCGGCCGCACGATCGAGGTGAGCGACCCCGCGACGGGACTCGTGATCGCCCGGATCGCGGATGCCTCCGTGGCCGACGGCGCGAGGGCGCTGGATGCTGCCGTCGCGGCGCAGGACTCCTGGGCGGCGACGCCGGCCCGGGTGCGCGGCGAGATCCTCCGGCGCGCGTTCGATCTGCTGCAGGAGCGCAAGGACGAGTTTGCGCTGCTGATGACGCTCGAGATGGGCAAGCCGCTCGCGGAGTCGACCGGCGAGGTCACCTACGGCGGCGAGTTCCTGCGCTGGTTCGGTGAGGAGGCGGTGCGCATCTCGGGGCATTACGGCACCAACCCCGAGGGCAGCGGCACCATGATCGTGACCCATCGCCCGGTCGGCCCGTCGTTCCTGATCACCCCGTGGAACTTCCCGCTGGCGATGGCGACCCGCAAGATCGCGCCGGCGATCGCCGCCGGCTGCACCTCGGTCATCAAGCCCGCCGAGCTCACCCCGCTCACCACCCTGTACTTCGCGAAGCTGCTCGAAGACGCGGGCCTCCCCGCCGGAGTCGTCAACGTGATCACCACCTCCACCTCACGCGACGTGAGCGAGCCGATCATCGCCGACACGAGGCTGCGCAAGCTCAGCTTCACCGGGTCGACCCCGGTCGGCGTCGCGCTGCTCAAGCAGGCCGCCGACGGCGTGCTGCGCACCTCGATGGAGCTCGGGGGCAACGCCCCCTTCGTCGTGTTCGACGACGCCGACCTCGACCGCGCCGTCGAGGGGGCGCTGCTCGCGAAGTTCCGCAACATCGGCGAGGCCTGCACGGCGGCGAACCGCTTCATCGTGCACGAGTCGATCGCCGACGAGTTCGCCTCTCGCGTCACCGCCGCAGTCAATGACTTCGTCGTCGGCCGCGGAACCGAGGAAGGTGTGCGCATCGGCCCGCTCATCAACGCGGATGCGGTGGCGAAGGCGGGCGCCCTCGTCGACGACGCCGTCTCGCGCGGAGCGACGGTGCTCACCGGCGGCTCGGCGATCGACGGCGTCGGCACGTTCTATGCCCCCACCGTGCTCACCGGGGTTGTGGCGGGCAGCGACATCCTGCGCGAGGAGATCTTCGGACCGGTGCTCTCGATCATCACGTTCACCGACGAGGCGGATGCCGTGGCGAAGGCCAACGACACCGAGTACGGCCTCGTGAGCTACGTCTTCACGCGGGACCTCGCGCGCGGACAGCGGATGATCCACAGCCTCGCCACCGGCATGATGGGCCTCAACGTGGGTGTGATCTCGAACGCGGCGGCACCGTTCGGCGGCATCAAGCAGTCCGGGCTCGGGCGCGAGGGCGGCACGTCGGGCATCCACGAGTACCTCGAGACCAAATACACGCTCACTCCGAACCCATTCGCGTGACCCCGCGCGTCATCGAGATCACCTCCCTCGACGACCCCCGCCTTGCCGACTACGCCCACCTCACCGACGTCGCCCTGAAGAAGGCGCGCGGCACCGAGCACGGGCTCTACATCGCCGAGTCGCTGCTCGTGCTGCAGCGGGCGCTCGCCGCCGGGCACGAGCCGCGATCGGTGCTCGCGCTCGGCGCCTCCGTCGACGACGCGATCGCCGCGCTCGGCGACCGCGACATTCCGGTCTTCTCCGGGCCGGGTGAGCTGCTCGAGGAGCTCACCGGCTATGTGCTGCACCGGGGCCTGATCGCCGCGATGCACCGACCGGCGCTGCCGACCGTGTCGTCGCTGCTCAAGGGCGCGACCCGGGTCGTGATCCTCGAGAACGTCGCCGACCCCACGAACGTCGGCGCGATCTTCCGCTCGGTCGGCGCGATCGGGGCGGATGCCGTGCTCGTCACCCCGCGCTGCTCCGACCCCTTCTACCGGCGCTCCATCCGCGTGAGCATGGGCACCGTGCTGCAGGTGCCGTGGACCCGCGTCGGCGACTGGGCATCGACGCGTGCGCTGCTGTCCGCATCCGGATTCCACATCGCCGCGCTCGCCCTGGCCCCGGATGCCGTGGCCCTGCGCGAGTTCGCCGCGCGCGCCCCGGAGAGGGTCGCCCTCGTGCTCGGGGCGGAGGGGGAGGGGCTGACCGCCGAGGCGGTCGCGGCCGCCGACACCGTGGTGCGGATTCCGATGGCGCATGGCATCGACTCGCTCAACGTCGCGGCGACCGCGGCCGTGGCGATGTACGCGTTGGCCTGAGCCGCGCTGGCCTGAGCCGCGCCGGCGCTACCTCGCGCGGCGCAGCGTGCGCCAGGCGAGGGCGCTCGCCGCGACCATCAGCACGGCTCCGATGCCCGCGGTCGTGGTGATGCCGCTGTCGAACGCGTGCCGCGCGGTCTCGATCAGGGCCTGGCCGAGCGGGAGCGGCAGCTCGCCAGCCACGTTGATCGCGCCGCCGAGGGTCTCGGAGGAGATGGACTGCTGGCGCTCCGAGAGGCCGGCGGGCAGGTCGATCGCGTCGCGGTAGGACGAGACGAGGATGCTGCCGAGCACGGCGGTGCCGAAGACGGCTCCGACCTCGTACGCGGTCTCGGAAATGCCGGCCGCCGACCCGGCCTTCTCCGCCGGCACCGCCGACACGATGAGGTCGTTCGACAGCGTCTCCGAGGCGCCGATTCCGGCGCTCAGCACCGCGAAGGCGACCGCAAGAGCCAGCCCGGACGTGCCGTTGCCGACGACCGCGATGAGGAGGTAGCCGATCGCCGACAGCACCAGGGCGGCGGCGATGACGACTCGCGGATGCACGTGCCGCACTATCCGCACGGCGGCGAGGCCCATCGCGATCATCATGAGCAGCCCCGGCAGCAGCAGCAGCCCGGACTGCACCGGCCCCAGCCCGAGCACGAGCTGCAGGTGCTGCGCACCGAAGTAGAGGAATCCGGTGAGCGAGAAGACCGCGAGGAAGTTGACGAGCACCGCCCCGCTGAACGGGGCATAGGAGAACAGCCGCACGTCGAGCATCGGCACGGGGCGAGCGAGCTGGCGGCGCACGAACCAGAAGCCGGCAGCCGCGGCGACCGCCAGTCCGGCCGCCGCCACGGGGCCGACCCCGTCGGTCGCGAACGACTTGATGGCCAGCACGAGCGGGAACAGCGTCGCGATCGAGAGCACGACGCTGAGCGGATCGACGGGCCCCGGATTCGGGTCCTTCGACTCGGGCACGAGAAGGGGGGTGAACACGAGCATGAGGGCCAGCATCGGAACGGCGAGCAGGAACACCGAGCGCCACCCGAAGCCCTCGATGAGGAACCCGCCGACGATGGGCCCGAGCGCGCTTCCCGCGGCGAAGCCGGAAGCCCAGATGGCCAGTGCGAGGCGCCGCTGGTCGCGGTCGAGGAAGATGTTGCGCAGCAGCGACAGTGTCGACGGCATGAGCATGGCGCCGAAGAAGCCGAGGGCGGCGCGGGAGGCGACGAGGGCGCCGGCCGACTCGGCGAACGCCGCGACGACCGAGAGTAGCCCGAAGCCGATGGCGCCGACGATGAGCATCCGCCGTCGACCGAAGCGGTCGCCGAAGCTGCCCATGGCGACGAGGAGCCCCGCGAGCACGAGGGGGTACGAGTCGACGATCCAGAGCAGCATGGTGCCGCTCGTGGTGAACTCGAGCGAGATGGCGGGCAGTGCGAAGCTCAGCACGGTGTTGTCGATCGAGACGAGCAGCACGGGAAGCATCAGCACCACGAGGGCGGCCCAGTCGCGCGGGCGCGCACTGATTTCGGGGTCGTCGGCGGAGCGTGCGGTGCGGGTGGCGGTCGGATGGGTGGTGGGGTCTGTCATGGGGTGCCTTGTTGGGGCCGGCGGGCGCCGACCCGGTCAACTGTACCGACTAGTCGGTACAGTTACAAGTCGTGGGGCGGTAGGCTCGGCGCATGGCATCCGCGCGCGACCGTATCCTCGACGCCTTCGAGGAGCTTCTGCTCACCGAGGGCGAGCGCGCGGCGACCCTCGATGCCGTCGCGGCGCGGGCGGGCGTGTCGAAAGGGGGGCTGGTCTACCACTTCCCGAGCAAGGACCTGCTGGCCCACGGGGTCTGCGAGCGACTCGCCTCGCTCGCCGCGGACGACGCAGCCCTCATGCGCTCGGCCGCCGAGGGCCCGGCCCGCTTCTACATCCGCTCGTCCCGCTATCGTGGCACGCCCCTCGACCGCGCGATTGTCGCGGTCGCGCGGCTGCACCAGGGTGGCAACGCTGAGGCAGTCGCGACGCTGCGGGCGGTGGAAGCGCAGTGGCTCGCCATCCTCGGCGACGCCCTCCGCGACGACGACGCGGCACAGGCCATCAAGCTGATGGGCGACGGGCTCTATTACGAGGCCCTGTTCCGGCTTCCGACCGGGTCGCCGCCTGTCGAGTCGGATGTCGCCGGCGACGACCTCGAGCTCGAGCGGCTCTTCCGCGTCATCGACAAGATCGTCGGCTAGCAGCGCCGCTGGCTGGGCTGGCTGGCTGGCTTTCATTATTCAGGAGTCTGGCCGGCGTGGCTTCTGAGCCACCGTGGCTACTGCGGAAAGTCGGGCCCAGTACCGAGCTCAGTACGCCGCACGCGGCGGCCGACCGCAGATGATTCGTCCCGCTGCCCGGCCGCTTCTGAATATTGAAACCTCCTCCTGAATAATGAAAGTGCCGACCCGGCTAGACCAGCAGCTGGTGCTTCGCGAGTTCCTTGTACAGCGGGGTGGATGCGACGAGCTCGGAGTGCGTGCCCACGCCGACCACGAGTCCATGGTCGAGCACGACGATCTGGTCGGAGTCGACCACGGTCGACAGCCGGTGCGCTATGACGATGAGCGTGCGGTTCTCGGCGACCGCGTCGATCGCCTCGCGCAGCATCTGCTCGTTGAGCCCGTCGAGCGACGACGTCGACTCGTCCAGCAGCAGGATCGGCGGCGCGGCGAGCAGTGTGCGGGCGATGGCCAGGCGCTGACGCTCGCCGCCGGAGAGCATCACGCCGTCCTCGCCGACGGGTGCGCCGAGCCCGAGCGGGTTGCGCTCGAGCACCTCGGTGAGGTTGACGTCCCGCAGCACTCGGATGCAGTCGTCGTCACTCGCGCCGGGAGCGCCGAGCACGAGGTTCTCGCGTAGCGTGCCCGCGAGCACCGGGGCATCCTGCTCCACATAGCCGATCTGGGCACGAAGGGCCTCGCGGTCGAGGGCGCGGAGGTCGACGCCCCCGAGCCGGATGACGCCGCCGCTCGGGTCGTAGAACCGCTCGATCAGGGCGAGGATCGTGCTCTTGCCCGCGCCGGACGGCCCGACGAGGGCAGTGCGCTTGCCCTTCGGTGCGCTGAAGGAGACCCCGCGCAGCACGGTGCGGTCGCGCGGCCCCGTCTCGATCGCGACCTCGGCCTCGACCGCGCGCGCACCGGCGGGGACCCCCACCAGCTCGGCCATCGGGTCCTGGTCGGTCACGACAATCGCCTCGCCCGACTCCTCCGGCGGCAGCTCGCTGTAGCGGAACTCCACGTTCTCGAAACGGATCGCATCGTCCGACGAGGTAGGCGCCTCGGCGGTGGCCGCGATCTCGTCGTCGCGCTCGGTCTCGGTCGGCAGGCCGATGATCTCCTGGATGCGGCCGAGCGCCCCGAGCGCCTGGTTGACCGCTGTGATCGCCCCGAACGCCTGGCCGAGCGGCATGATCATCAGGAAGAGGAACAGGATGAACGCGACAAGGTCGGCGACGGTGAGCGCGCCGCTCGCGACCCGGTAACCCCCAACGCCCAGCACCACGAGGAACGAGACCTGCAGCGCGATCCCGGCGATCGGCACGACGAGCGCGGAGATCTTGGCGACGCTGATTCCCATGCGCCAGGCGCCCTCGGCATCCTTGTGCACGGCGGCGATCTCCCGGTCGGCTGCGTTGGATGCCCGGATCGTGCGCACGGCGCTGATCGACCGCTCGACCGCGGCGGCGAGGTCGCCGACCTTCTCCTGCGCCTTGCGGCTCGCGACGCGGATGCGGCGGCTGAGGGTCACGACGGTGACGACGGAGACGGCGATGACGAGCACCGTCAGCCCGAGCAGGACCGGGTCGATCACGAGCATCGCGATGAGCGCCCCGACGAAGGTGAGCGAGCCGCCGATCGCCTCGACCAGCCCCTGGGTGAGGACGGCGCGCAGAAGGGTCGTGTCGGAGCCGACCCGCGAGACGAGGTCGCCCGTGCGGCGCAGGTCGAACTCGCTGATCGGCAGGTTCAGCATGCGGGTCACGAGACGGCGCCGGCTCGAGAGCACGACCCCCTCACCGGTGCGCTGCAACAGGTAGTGCTGGAATCCGCTGATGAGTCCGGACGCGACCACCAGCCCCACGAGGAGCCAGACGAGCCCCTGCAGGGAGTCGCCCGCCTCGACGACCGAGATGACGTTGCTGACGAGCAGCGGCTGGGCGAGCGATGCGGCAGCTCCGAGCACGCTGAGCACGATGACGAACCCGAGCACCCGGCGGTGCTCGAGAAGGTACGGCATCAGCTGGCTGAAGGTGGCGCGGGGACCGGTGTCGTCGACCGGCCTGCCGAAGCCGCGGCGAACTCGGGGCGGCGTGCTGCGTGAAGTGCTCATCGCTAGAAAGCGTATCCTCGCGCGCGGAGTGTTCCCTGCCCAGTTCGCTGAGGGCATGCCGCGGCGAGGTCTGCGGGCCGGGTTAGTGTTGGGATCGTGCCAGCTCCCGTGATCACAGCCTCCGCCCTGACCAAGGCCTACAAGGGTTTCGCGGCCGTCGACGGCATCTCGTTCGAGGTCGCCCCCGGCGAGTCCTTCGGCCTGCTCGGGCCCAACGGCGCCGGCAAGTCGACGACCATGCGCATGGTCGGGGCGGTCTCCACCCGCACGAGCGGCGACCTGGCGATCCTCGGCCTCGACCCCGACCAGTACGGTCCCGAGATCCGGTCGCAGCTCGGCGTCGTTCCGCAGGCAGACAACCTCGACATGGAGCTGCGGGTGCGCGACAACCTCATCGTCTACGGCCGCTATTTCGGGCTGCCCCGCGCCCAGGTCGCCAAGCGCGCCGACGAGCTGCTCGAGTTCGCGCAGCTCGCCGACCGCGCGAAGTCGAAGGTCGACGACCTCAGCGGCGGAATGAAGCGACGCCTCACGATCGCCCGGGCCCTGATCAACGACCCGCGCATCCTGCTGCTCGACGAGCCGACCACCGGACTCGATCCGCAGGCCCGGCACATCCTGTGGGACCGCCTGTTCCGCCTGAAGGAGCAGGGCACGACCCTCGTGCTGACGACCCACTACATGGACGAGGCCGAGCAGCTCTGCGACCGGCTCGTCGTGGTCGACAAGGGCCAGATCATGGCGGAGGGCTCGCCGGCCTCGCTCATCCGCGAGTACTCGAGCCGGGAGGTGCTGGAGGTGCGCTTCGGCTCCGAGCGCAACGAGGCGATGGGCGAGCAGCTCGCGGACATCGGCGATCGCATCGAGGTGCTCCCCGACCGGGTGCTCATCTACAGCTCCAACGGCGAGGCGGTGCTCGAGCGCATCACCCAGCTCGGGCACGAGCCCATCACGAGCCTCGTGCGCCGCTCCAGCCTCGAGGACGTCTTCCTGCGGCTCACCGGACGGACCCTCGTCGATTGAGTGAGCGGGCGGTGCTGTCGGATGCCGCCTGGCGCGAGCGCGCCCTGGCCGGCGGGGTGCGGCCGCGGCGCTACGGGTCGTGGTACGTGGCGGAGCACCGCATCCGGAGCATGCGCTCCTACGGGCAGACGATCCTCGCGACCAGCATCGGGAACCCGCTCATCTACCTCTTCGCGCTCGGCATCGGGCTCGCCACCCTCGTCGACGCGAACCTCGGCGACGATGCCGTGCAGGGAGTCAGCTACCTCGTCTTCGTCGCACCCGCCCTACTGGGGCTCGCCGCCGTGATGGTTTCGGCGGAGGAATTCACCTACCCGATCATGCTCGGCTTCAAGTGGAACCCGATCTTCTTCGGCATGAACGCGGCACCGATCACCGGCGGCCAGATCACCAACGGCATCCTGATCTCGGTGCTCGCCCGCATGGTGCCGACCTGCGTGATCTACTTTATCGCGATGGTGTTGTTCGGGGCGGTACCCTCCGCCGTCGGCATCCTGATGATTCCCGTCGCGGTGCTCGCGGCGATGTCGGTCGGCGTTGCGATCATGGCGTACACGGCGCGGATCGAGCAGGACAAAGGGCAGATGGCGCTGATCATGCGCTTCGGGATCACCCCGATGCTGCTGTTCTCCGGCACGTTCTTCCCCCTCACACAGCTTCCCGTCTACCTGCAGTGGATCGGCTGGATCTCGCCGCTCTGGCACGGCACGGAGCTCGGTCGGGTGATCAGCTACTCTCTCGCGGAGCCGGCCTGGCTCACCGCGGTGCACGTGCTCTACCCCGCGGCGATCATCGTGGTCTGCTGGCCCATGTCGCAGCGCGTCTTCACGGCGAGGCTCAACAAATGACTTTCGCCCCGACCCGGCCGCTCGGCGCCACCAGGAACCGCTTCCTCGGCGCCGTCTACGCCCGCAACTCCGGAGCGGTCATGAGCCGCGGGCTGCTCGCCACCCGCAGCTCGAACGCGGCGATCGTCGTGAGCGGATTCTTCGAGCCGGTCTTCTACCTGCTCTCGATGGGGATCGGCCTCGGCGCGCTCGTCGGCACGGTGGTGACGACCACGGGGCAGGAGGTGTCGTACGCGGCCTTCATCGCGCCGGCGCTGCTCGCGGTCTCGGCGATGAACGGTGCGATCTACGACTCCACCTGGAATGTGTTCTTCAAGATGAACTACGCGAAGCTGTACGAGGGGATGCTGACGACGTCACTCGGCCCGCTCGACGTCGCCCTCGGCGAGATCGGGCTAGCCCTGTTGCGCGGGGTGCTCTACGCGCTCGGCTTCCTCATCATCATGCAATCGCTCGGGCTCAACCTGTCGTGGACCGCGATCCTCGCTCTGCCGGCGGTGGTGCTCATCGCGTTCGGCTTCGCGAGCCTTGGCATGGCCGTGACGAGCTACCTGACGACGTTCCAGCAGATGGACTGGATCAACTTCGTGATGCTGCCGATGTTCCTGTTCTCGGCCACGTTCTACCCGCTCTCGGTGTACCCCGAGCCGATCCAGTTGGTGGTGCAGGCACTGCCGCTGTGGCACGGCGTGGAGCTCATCCGGGGCCTGACGACGGGCGCGCTCAGCGTGGCACTGCTCGGCCACGTGCTCTACTACGTCGTGATGATCGCCATCGGGCTCGTCTTCACGACCTCGCGCCTGAAGAAGCTCTTCCTAGACTGACCCCCGGGCTTCCGGCTTTCACTATTCAGGAGTGTGCGGCCGGCTGGCTTTCATTATTCAGGAGTCGGGGGTCAGGGTGACCTGCACAATTCAGGAGTCTGGGTGCTGAAGTGACCTCGGCGCCGGCATCCGGCCCCATATTCCGGCGGATGCGGGGGTCCTGCGGCACTCCGCGACGGTGCCGCTCCTGAATGATGAAGTTGCCGCGGGGCCAGACTCCTGAATAATGAAAGCCACCCGCCCGCACACTCCTGAATAATGAAAGTCAGTAGTCGACGTCGCGCGTCTCCTTGCTCAGCAGCAGAGCCACGAGGGTGATCGCGCCCATCGAGCTCAGGTACACGCCGACCAGCACGGGGCTGCCACCGGCGGCGCCCCAGAGGGCAACGGCGATGAACGGGGCGACGGCCGCGCCCAGGATCGACGCGACGTTGTAGCTGATCGCCGAGCCGGTGTAGCGCACGTTCGTCGGGAACAGCTCGGGCAGCAACGCGCCCATCGGCCCGAAAGTCAGACCCATGAGGGTGAAACCGATGATGAGAAGCGCGTAGACGCCGACGGTGCCGGCGGCGAACAGCGGCACAAACAGCAGCCCGAACACGATGATCGCGATCGTCGTCACGATCAGGTGCGCGCGGCGGCCGAATCTCTCGGCGAGCGGCCCGGACACGAGGGTGAAGATACCGAAGAACACGACGCCGATGATGAGCATGACGAGGAAGGTGTTGCGCTCGAAGCCCAGACCGGCGACCGGGGCGTCGACCGGGGTCGTTCCGTAGGTGAGCGTGTAGGTCGTCATCAGGTAGAACAGCGTGTAGGTCGCGAGCATGATGAACGTGCCGAGGATGAGCTCGCGCCAGTTCGACCGGAACACCCGCGCGAGTGGGACCTTGACGACCTCGCCCGTGGCGACCGCCTTCTGGAAGGAGGGCGTTTCGATCAGCTTGAACCGCACGTACAGGCCGATGATGACGAGCACGGCGCTCGCGAGGAACGGCACCCGCCAGCCCCACTCGAGGAACGTCTCCGGCGACATGGTTGTGGCGAGCAGCAGGAAGACGCCGTTGGCGACGATGAATCCGATCGGGGCGCCGAGCTGGGGGAAGGTGCCGTAGATCGCACGCCGACCGGCGGGGGCGTTCTCGGTCGCGAGGAGCGCCGCGCCGCTCCACTCGCCGCCGAGTCCGAGTCCTTGGGCGAACCGCATCAGCACGAGCAGCGCCGGTGCGAGGATCTCCCAGCCGGGGGTGAGTGCCGTCGGGAGGCATCCGATCAGCACGGTCGCGACGCCCATCGTGAGTAGCGATGCGACGAGGGTGCCCTTGCGGCCGATGCGGTCGCCGAAGTGCCCGAACACGATGGAGCCGATCGGGCGGGCGATGAACGCCGCACCGAAGGCCGCGAACGACTTCAGCAGCGACAGAGTGGGGTCGTCGCCCGGAAAGAACAGCGCAGGGAACACGAGCACCGCGGCGGTCGCGTACACGTAGAAGTCGTAGAACTCGATCGAGGTTCCGATGAGGCTCGCGAAGATGACCCGCGATCTCGGGTTGGTCGTGACCGGTGTGGACGTGGACGTGCTCATTCGACGGCTCCGCGGGGGGTGGGGGATGGATGCCGCGACTCGCGGCCCACTCCGACCCTACGCCTCAGAGAAGCACCTTCTGCACGAACAGCACCGCGATCGCGACCGCCGCGATCGCAGCCCCCCACTTCACGAGGAACAGCAGCGGGTTGCGCATGGCTAGACCGCGAGGGAGCGGATCAGCACCGCCGTCGACAGTGCGGCCTCGGCCGCTTCGGCGCCCTTGTCCTCTGTCGAACCGGCGAGGCCCGCGCGGTCGATGCCCTGCTCCTCGGTGTCGATCGTCAGCACGCCGAAGCCGACGGGTTTGCCGGTCAGCACGCTCACCTGGGTGAGGCCCTGCGTGGCCGCGCTCGCGACGTATTCGAAGTGGGGGGTGCCGCCGCGGATGATGACGCCGAGGGCCACGACGGCATCCGCGCCAGCATCCAGCGCTGCGCGGCTCGCGACGGGCAGCTCGAAGCTGCCCGATACGCGCAGTTCGGTCACCTGCGCGCCAGTTTCGGCGAGGTAGCGCCGGGCGCCGGCGAGCAGCCCCTCGGCGATCACCTCGTGCCACAGCCCGGCGACGATCGTCACCTTCAGTCCGGTGCCGTCGATGGGGGTGACCTCTGGTGCGCCTGCGCCGCTCATAGTTCCTGCTCTCTCAGTGATTGTGCCGCAGCGGCGGTAACCGCGCGGTCGAGGAATCCGTCGCCCGGGAGGATGTGGCCCATCCGGTCGCGCTTGGTGCCGAGGTACGCCTCGTTGAAGCCGTCGACGCCGACGACGAGCGGCACCTGCTCGAGAACGGTGATCCCGCGGGCGGTCAGCTGCTCCAGCTTGTCGGGGTTGTTGGTGATCACGCGGATGCTGCTCAGGCCGAGGTCGCCGAGGATCGCCACGGCGGCGCCGTAGTCGCGCCCGTCGGCGGGGAAGCCCAGCGCGATGTTGGCATCGAGGGTGTCGAGGCCGTCCTCCTGCAGGCGGTACGCCTTGAGCTTGTTGATGAGGCCGATGCCGCGCCCCTCGTGGCCGCGCATGTAGATGACGACTCCGCCCTCGTTCTGGATGGCGTCGAGGGCGGCGTCGAGCTGTGGCCCGCACTCGCATTTGAGCGACCCGAGAACCTCGCCGGTGAGGCACTCGGAGTGCACGCGCACCAGGGCGCCGTCGGCGGGGGAGCCTGCGATGATCGCGATATGGTCGGCGCCCGTCATCCGGTCCCGGTAGGCGCGGATGCGGTACGGGCCGTGAGTCGTCGGCACCACGGTCTCGACCTCGAAGATCACCCGGGAGGTCTCGGGAACCGGCAGCGTGACCGGCACCTGCACGTCGCAGAGCACCTCCTGGAGGTAGGCAATGAGCGATTCGATCGTGATGACCGGCACGTTCTCGCGGGCGCCGAGCTCGATCAGCCCGGGCAGGCGCATCATCTCGCCGTCCTCGGCGACGATCTCGCTGATCGCGCCGACGGGGATGAGCCCGGCGAGCTTGAGCAGGTCTACGGCGGCCTCGGTGTGGCCGCTGCGCTCGCGCACTCCTCCGTCGACCGCCCGCAGCGGCAGGATGTGGCCGGGGCGGTTGAGGCTCGCGGGAGTGGACGTCACGTCGGCGAGCACCCGGAGGGTGTGTGCCCGGTCGGCGGCGCTGATGCCCGTGCTGATCCGGTCGGCAGCGTCGACGGTGACCGTGTAATTGGTGCCGCGTGGGTCCTCGTTGTTGACCACCATGACGGGCAGCTCGAGCCGGTCGGCGAGCTCGTTCGACATCGGGGCGCAGATGAAGCCGGAGGTGTTGCGCACCATCCAGGCCATCCATTCCTGAGTGGCGAGCTCCGCGGCGATGATGACGTCGCCCTCGTTCTCGCGGCCCTCGTCGTCGGCGACGATGATGGGCCGTCCGGCGCGCAGGGCGTCGAGGGCTGTGGGGATGTCGGCGAGACTCATGCGTCTCTCCTTCCGGTGTACTGCAGCATGCGCTCGACGTGGCGAGCCAGGATGTCGGTTTCGATATTGACGGTGTCTCCCACCGATTTGAGGCCGAGGGTCGTGACGGCGAGGGTCTCGGGGATCAGCGACACTTCGAACCAGTCGCCGTTGTCGTTGCCGACCGCGCTGACCGTGAGCGAGACACCGTCGACGGCGATCGAGCCCTTGTTGGCCACGAGCGGGGCGATACCGCCCGACAGGCTGAACCGCAGCACCCGCCAGGCGCCGCCCTCGGTGATCGACAGCAGCGTGCTCGTGCCGTCGATGTGGCCCTGCACGATGTGGCCGCCGAGGCGGTCGCCCACCTGTGCGGCGCGTTCGAGGTTCACCCGGTCGCCCGGCGCGGGCGAGGCGAACGTGCTCATCGCGATGGTCTGTGCCATGACGTCGGCGGTGAACCAGTCGACCCCCTGGTCGACGACCGTGAGGCACACACCGCTGACCGAGATCGAGTCGCCGTGGCGCGCGTCGCTCACGGCGATGGGGCCGTGAACGGTGAGCCGCGCCGCATCCTCCGTCGGCTCCCATTTCACGATCTCGCCGAGCTCTTCGATGATTCCGGTGAACACTAGGCGTTCCTCTCGAGCGGGGCTGATGGGTGGCGCCGCGGCGTGACCGGCCCGTGCGGCGCCGCGGTGATGAGCAGGTCGTCGCCCAGGTGCTCGACGGACGTGATGCGCAGCCGCCGCGCCTCGCCTATGGTGGCGACGCCGATGTCGCCGATCGCGAGCCTGTCGCCGCCGAGCAGGCTGGGGGCGAGGTAGATGAGGTACTCGTCGACGAGTCCCGCGGCGACGAATGCGCTCGCGAGGGTGGGGCCCCCCTCGACGAAGGCGTGGCGGATGCCGAGCTCGAACAATCCGGAGAGCACGGCGGCGAGGTCGCGGCTGGCGGTCTCGATGAGCCCGCGCGGGTGCGCTCGCAGCTTGGCATCCGCCGGCGCGGTGCGCTCGCCGATGACCACGGGGATCGGCTGGTGCCCGAGCAGTTCGCCGGCGTCGCCGCGAGCGGTCAGGGCCGGGTCGTCGGCGAGCACGGTGCCGGTGCCCACGATGATGGCGTCGGATGCTGCGCGCTGCTCGTGCACACGCTGCCGGGAGGCCGTGCCGGTGATCCAGCGGCTCGTGCCGTCGGCCGCCGCCGTGCGGCCGTCGAGGGTCGAGGCCCACTTGAGGGTGACAAACGGGCGCTCGAGGCGCACCGAGGTGAGCCACGTGCGCAAGAACGCCTCGGCTTCTCCCTCGAGCACTCCGGCCTCGACCACGACTCCGGCCTCGGCGAGGCGGCCGGCGCCTCCGCGGGAGTGCTGCCCCGGGTCGGCGACGGCATAGACGACGCGCGTGATCCCCGCGGCGATGAGCGCGGCACTGCACGGGCCGGTCCGCCCGGTGTGGTTGCACGGCTCGAGCGTGACGACCGCGGTCGCACCCCTGGCAGCATCCGGATTCGGGAGGGAGATCAGCGCGGCGACCTCGGCGTGGGCGGTGCCGGCCCCGCGGTGCCAGCCCTCGCCGATCACCGCGCCGGCTGCCGACAGGATCACGCAGCCGACCCGCGGGTTGGGGCCGGTCGCCGGTCCACGGGCGGCGAGCGCGAGGGCGCGCCGCATGGCGGTCTCGATCCCTGCCGTGTTCAACATCCGGTTCCTGACATCTCGTTGTGAGACGGACTCCGGGATTCGTGCGTCGCTGACGACGTGCGGGCGTCGTCAGGCGACCGCTCGTGCTACCTCTCATCCAGACTGAGAGACCTTGCGGTCTCATAACTGTCGGTCCCGGAATTCCACCGGCTCAACCGCTGCCTCTCATGTGAGTGGCCTCGGGTCGCGGACTATCACCGCCGGTTCGGAATTTCACCGACCCCGGAGCACGTACTTCTGGTTCTGAGTGTACTCAACGCTCCAGAGGCCCGTGTATTCCTTCGTCACAGTGCCGTGGGGGTGCCGTGGCTGGTCATGCCGGCCACCCCGGCTTGGGCGCGCGGTCATCCGTATCGCGCAGCGCGCCCCGCCAGCTCGCCGGATGGGACCCGTCGCGGTGGGCGATGCGCGACGGCCCCTCGCCCGTGAAGCGGAATCCGCAGCGCCGTGCCACGGACGCGGATGCCGCGTTTCCGACAATGCACTCCCAGCCGATCTCCCGGATGCCCGCGAAGCCGGTGCCGAGAGTCCAGTCGGCGACGAGACGCAGCGCCTCCGACATGTGGCCCCGGCCACGGTGCTCAGCGCCCATCCAGAACCCGACGTCGGAGGTCGGAACTCGGAGCCCGATGACCCCCAGCAGCGGGCCCCCGCGCTCGGCTCGGATCGCCCAGGTCAGCTCATCGCCTGTCGTCCAGCCGGTCGGGATGTGGTCGTTCACGAAGTACTCGGCATCCGCCCTGCTGTACGGCCAGGGAACGGTGAGAAATCGCTCGAACAGGGGATCCTGGCAGTACCGGGTGATGTCGTCGACGTCCGTCGACAGCGGAGGATCGAGCACGACGCGGTGTGACTCGAGGGCTACCCGATCCATTGCATCCGCCCCCGTTCGCGCCCGAGATTCAATTCTCTCAGCCTCACCCGGGCCGATACGCAGCCGTGAATCCGCTGACTATCTGTGCAGCGCCTCGCGCCGTCGGGCCCCGAGCGGCACGTCGGCCACCCGAGGGTGCGAACACCGCAAGAACCCGCAAATTCCCCGGAATTTCGGGCCTCGAGCCCCCGCGGACGACCATTCATCCAGATTCGAGGCCCTGCACGTATGTTCAATTGCGTTGCGCGGCAGGCGCTCGCTCTGGCGGGATTGTCACTGCACGCACCGAAGTCGCTCGGTAGCGGCATCAATGATGATTGAGGGTCAACGTGGACAATCTCGGAATAGTTTTTCTCTCGGAAGTGCTCGGGACGGGGATGCTGACGCTCCTCGGTTGCGGAGTTGTGGCGAACGTCGCCCTCGCCAAGAACAAGGGCCTCGGCGGCGGATTCCTGATGGTGACGTTCGGCTGGGGACTCGCCGTCTTCGCCGGCGTGATCGTCGCGTACAACTCGGGTGCGCACCTCAACCCGGCCGTCACGATCGGACTCGTCGCCAATGGCGCGACCGAATTCGGCTCGGGTGTTCCGGTCAACGTGATCTCGGTGCTGGTCTACTTCGCCGGTGAATTCCTCGGAGCCTTCCTCGGTGCCGTCGTCGTCTGGATCGCGTACAAGCAGCACTTCGACGACGAGCCGGAGGCGGCCAACAAGCTCGGCGTGTTCTCCACCGGGCCCGCGATCCGCTCCTACGGCTGGAACCTCGCCACGGAGATCATCGGCACCTTCGTGCTCGTGTTCGTCGTGATCGCCTTCGGCCGCCAGGGCGA